>NZ_JAKILE010000004.1:0-356475 GCF_023283775.1 Shewanella seohaensis | reverse complement strand
ATCGTTTCTTAGAAAACGATAAAATGATTAGAGCCAAGTCAGCGAAGTTCATCGGGGATCAAGAGCGAGTCTCTTACAAGGAATCCGAATAGATGGCTGCAAAACCACATTTGTTATCGGTTGATTTTTCTTGCAAAAAATGGGGTGTCCATAGATGTTAGGCATATATTGGAGATGTATGGAAAATTCGGTTTGTTATCAAGAAGAGTTTTTTGAAGATGAAAAAGATTACTTTCTGTCAAAGTTAGTAAAACTTCCAGATTGTTTTATCAGAGCAAGCTCATTAGATCATATGGATAGGTTTCTGGAAATTTTTTCTTATCCGTTTTCTGGTGAAAAATTGCGATCAAATATAGGTTGTTATTTCTTTTTTGATAGCTACCGACTTGACGGTGATGTTGTAGATTTTGCACCATTATACGTTGGTAAAACTAAGCAACTGAATAAACGTTTATATCGTCATTGGAAAACCAGCGGTAATCATATCGATAAGTATTCTGAAGATGTCCTTTTTCAAGACGGAGAATATGAAATAGACCTCGGATATATCGGTGAATACCATTTGGGTAAGCTAATTCCAAGCTTTGACATTAAAATCGCGATTTGGCTGGAAAATGATTTGCGCGAATTAATGTTTTTAGAGCATGAGTTAATTTATAAATTAAGGCCAATGTTTAACAAGGCATAGCTCACGTGGTATTAAATGCCTAACAAACTGTTTAAGAGTGATTCGCAACGCGTGGCATTTTTACTATGCGTTGGTTTTAGCGGTTAAGGTGGTATGCGGGAGCATTGGTATTGCGTTGCTCACACCTTAACAGGGCGTTATCTCCATAGAAATTGTAATCCGAAACTCATAAGTTAGAGTTAATAACCTAACCGATTTTTGTCCCTTTGCTTTTTGCGTACATACAGTAAATGGGTAGTTAAAATTGGCATTGGGGCACCAGTGACCGTTGGCGACATGGATGTCGCCGTCGAGCCTATAGGGATATATTCACGGCGTGTCACTGGGGAAACAATGGCAATAAATTCGTTGAGCAGATCATATGGCTATTTTGCTTTTATTCTTAAACTGAGTAGTGTGGTTACGAGTGGAGTTTGTACAGTATAAAAAAGGGGAGTCAGTTAATCTGACTCCCCTTGATATTTAAGGTGATGTTGCGCTTAGAACAGCAGGTGAGCCACGCCTGCAATGACTGGCAGAGTGACTAAGGTACGCAGTACGAACACGACAAAAAGCTCAACAAAATTCACTGGGATCTTACTGCCAATCAGCAGTGCGCCCACTTCACTCATGTAAATCAGCTGCGTTACCGATAAGGCGGCAATCACAAAGCGGGTCATATCCGATTCGATAGAGCTGGCTAAAATCGACGGGATAAACATATCGGCAAAGCCGACAACGATTGTTTTAGAGGCTTCGGTCGCTTCTGGGATATGCAGCAGTTCCAATAACGGAATGAATGGCATACCTAAGTAATTGAAGATAGGCGTATGCTCGGCGATGATCAGCGCCGTGGTACCAATGGCCATTACCACTGGGATAATGCCAAATACCATATCGATAACGTTTTTAATCCCTTCATTTAGAACGGCTTTGACACCACCAGCACTAGCGGCTTTTTCGAGTGCTTTATCAAAGCCCCATGAGAGTGCGCCGTGTCCTGCGGGGATCATCTCATCGTCGGGTTGACGTGGCGTATCGTCGATATAGTTATCTTTTTTCCACGACAGTGGTGGCAGCTTAGGCACAATCACGGCCGCCGCAAAACCCGCTAAACATACGGTCAGGTAGAAGGGCACAAACATTTGCTCCAACTTCACCTGAGAGATCACCACTAAGCTGAAGGTAATTGACACCGCCGAGAAGGTGGTACCGATAACCGCGGCTTCCCTTTGGGTGTAAAAACGCGCTTCGTATTGCTTGCTAGTCAGCAAAATACCAACGCTACCATCACCTAACCAAGAGGCCATACAGTCGATGGCGCTGCGACCTGGTAGGTTAAACACGGGGCGCATGACTTTGGTCAGCAGGGTGCCAAATAGCTCTAATAGACCGAAGTTTAACAGCAGCGGCAGTAACATACCGGCGAAGATAAACACCGAGAAGAGTACAGGTAACAGGTCGTTCAGTACTAAGGCGCCAGTGCTTGAAGAGTTAATGGCTTCGGGGCCAATGCCTAAATAGGTTAGCACGATAAAGATGGCGCCGACGACGCGCGTCGCAAGCCAGAGCGGGCTGATGTTGAGTAACCCATTGAGGAAGTGATTGTTCAGCACAAACTTAGGTTTGAGTAACTTAGTCAGCAACGAAGACAAGGCCATGGCGACAACAATCACAGTCACGATTAAGGTTAATACATCGCTTAACACGCTTTGCAATGCTTTAGAGATGATTGCGATAGGAATAGTAATCGCATCGTTGTAGCTGATAGGGGTCATAAACAGCAGCAGACCGATCAGCGAAGGGACGATAAAGGTGAGTATCGTCTTAATGTTGCGGTTTTTATGTTCAGTAGCCAATGGTGTACACCTTAAAAGTACGAGTCGCACAAATAAACTTGAACAAATTGCCCCTCAAAGCCGCATGTTAGGCGGATGTTAGGTGCATTTTCATTCAACTCAAAATCGAGAAGGGGGAAGATTACTCGCTTAGCGGCGCTATGTAAAACGATTCGGAAATTTGTTTGAGATAAGCAGCAAAATAGCATAGTTATTTGGGCCATTTCTGCATGCTTATCTTGGCGAATATTGCGTGCTGATAAGGTATTTGATTAACTAAATCATGCAATTAAATCTGTGTGTTGCAGCGTGTTTATCGAGTTGTTTTATTCTTGATGTTGTTAGCGGTCGAGGGTGATTTTGTACAAATTTTTCCCTTAGATTCTTCGAATATTCCGCTTTTGCGGTTTTTTTATCCGTTAATGCGATTAGGGCTTCAGTCGCTCACCATACAATGTTAAATAGTTAACCCAAATTGTAATGGCGAGGTTATCGCTGACAATAAGCTCGGCCTTGCTGAATGGGTTGTGCATTTTTATGCGGTTTTGACTCGGTATTTGCATATTTTAAATTGAATATTGACTAAGGGCGGGAACTGCGCGCGAGTGACTAAATAAGCGTAAATAGTGGTGAAATAAAATATTTCTCCTAAAGAGGATGGACGCCGCTTTAATTATTTTCAATTCCATGTAAGTTAGTACTACTTTTGTTTAGCTAAATTATCCATGACTGTTACAAAAATGAATGTCGCGACAAGAGGTTTTGCGCTCGCCACTAAGTTTGGTTTTATTGGTATTTTTGGATTATTGCTTGGGATAGCGGTGGCGGTGTTAGGCTTCGATCATACCGAGACTCGAGCCTTCAACTTTTTGAATCATACCTTGAGTGAATTGGGCACCTATGGGCATTCATCCTTAGCGGTGGTGCTTAATGGTGGGTTATTTTTTGGCAGTTTAAGCATTGTGTTTTATTGCCTTTCATCCTTGCAAACCGTAAGTGGTTTTTGGGGCTATCCCTTCTACTGCGCGCTGGCGCTGACGTTTTTAGCCTTGGCCTGCGTCGGTTTGTTTCCGGTCAATGTGTATCATCTGCATATCCTTGCCCTGAAATGGTTTTTCTATTTCGGTAGTTCGAGTGCAATCTGTTATCTGCTGTGGGCTGGGCTTAATTCACAGAGGCGGCAACCCTTAACGCTATTGTTGGCGCTGGTGGTGTTGCTGAGCATGATGACCTTTCTCTACGCGCCCTTATTAGAGCTGGGTTTAACCGAGGGGGACAGACCCTTCTATCAAGAAATGGTGTTGCAACTGCCTAGGCCCGATTTGTGGTGGCCAGCATTGCTGGAGTGGATTGGGCTTGGGAGTTTATTAAGTTGGACGGCGGCGCTGCTGTTCACACCACAATCACTCGCTCTGGAGCAAGCTCCCGAGTGAGTGATTTTAATGGTTAACCCATAAAGCTATCAGCTTAAGGATTTCAGTCCCGCCTCGCCAAACCAATAACCGTTACAGTGCTCATCGCTAAGAGGGTACTTAGCGTCCGTTGCCCCAGTCTTTAACGCCTCGACCAGCGCATCGGCCTTAGTGATACAGGCTAAGCTGCTGGGCGAAACCCGAAACACATCGACGCCCATCTTTATCATTTCATTGATTTCGCTGCGCAAATCGACACAGTTGGCCGACTGGGTTTGGATGCCGTTTAACCTGAGCAAGGGCTGCGCCTCTTGCGTCTGTGCCAGTAAGCCCTTGCTATATTGGCGGCAAACGGTTTCACAGCTGTCCTTCGACAAGTGTTGATGCCTTGCCGTAAAGCAGCGCGCCGAGTGGGCGAGTGGCAAATAGCCATGGCCGAGCACTTCGACTTCGAATGCGGGCTTGTGCGCGACCACTTGGCTAAGCCAAGTCTTCGACAGTTCTACCGGCATTACAAAGCGCTGCATACCAAAGCGCTGCAAAATATCTAAACTGGCGCGGTTGTAGTTGTTGATACTAGCGCCGCAGACAAAGGGCAACTTGTGCTCCTTAGCAAGATACACGGCCGCCATGTCGTTGGCCTCGATGCTAAATTCGCCATTGTCGACCTGACGTTTAAGCTCTGTGTATTCAGAGGGCGCTTCGATAAGGGCGAGCGTCGACAGCACCACCTCTTTACCCGCAGATTTAAGCATTTTGGCCAGTTCGAGATAGTCGCCAAACTTGAGTTCGCGTCGACGGCTACAAACGGCTTCACCCAAATAGACTAACGGGAGCTGACTGTTGGCCACTTGCTGGTAAAAGTCGATGACCTGTTGTTTTTCCCAGCAATAGAGCAGTGGGCCGAGGGAAATTTTCATAATCGTTTCTTCTTTGTGGTTATCGCTAGGGCTATTGCCAGTCACGCTCGTAGGCGCCTAAGGTGGTAATTTGGCCTTCGGAGACTTTCGCGAGGGCTTGTTCCCAATGGGCCTGAGTCTGGAATTTATCTGGATTATTAAAATAAGTATCAATCGCTTGACGCCAAACCTTGGTCACCTGTTCTACATAGGCAGGGCTGCGCTGACGCCCCTCAATCTTGAGTGACACTATGCCCGCCTTGGCAAGCTCAGGCAGCAAGCTAAGGGTATTTAAACTGGTGGGAGACTCGAGCAGATATTGCGGTTTATCATCGTCTTGGGTGAGATAGCGGCCTTTACAGACCACAGGGTAACCCATTTGCTCATCGAGCCCTGACTTATCAATTAAGACCTCGTTGAGGCGAGTCAATCTGTCTTGGCCCTGTTCCTGCCAGCGCACGTGTTTCGCTGGCGAACAAGAGCCACCAGTGTTTGGCGATTGACCGGTGACATAGGAGGATAAGTGGCAGCGGCCTTCGGCCATAATGCACAGACTGCCAAAGGCAAAAACCTCTAAATCGACTGGGCTGACCTTGGCGAGGTCGCGCACTTGTTTCATCGACAGCACTCTGGGTAATACCACCCGCGCGATATTAAAAGCCTCTTTATAAAAGCTCAGTGCGCCCAAGTTGGTGGCGCTGGCCTGTACCGATAAATGCAGCGGAATATGCGGATATTGCCTGTGGGCATAGTCGAGCAACGACAGATCGGCAATGATTAAGGCATCGACGCCAATGCTGGCCGCCAAGTCGATGGCTTGATACCAGCGGTGTTCCTCATTCGGCTTAGGAAAGGTATTTAAAGTGAGGAAGATCTTCTTGCCCCGCTGATGGGTCAAATCGGCGGCTTCCTGTAATTTTGCGGGGGTGAAGTTTAAGCCCGCGAATGAACGTGCATTGGTATCATCCTTTAACCCAAGGTAGACAGCATCGGCTCCGGCCTGCAGCGCCGACTTTAGCGAGGCCAGGTTTCCTGCTGGACACAACAACTCCATAATGGTGCTCCCGATAAAATAACAGGGGCAGAGTGTAGGGAAGATTGAATGGCGGTGAATTGATTTAAAACAGGTTTAAGATCATAAAATCTCGGTAAACTGGGAGATATAGTGTTTTTTAGCCTTAGGTAACCGCTTATGTCCGCTGTTTTTTCAGCTAATCTTGCAAAACAACTGCTCGAACTCACCCCAAAACTGATCCGTTTGCCACTCTCCAAAGTGCCCTTTAGCCTTAAGGCCAAGGTACTTAGCCAACTCTTAACGCAGCTGCTGGCGCCGCAGGCCGAAGATGGCGAGTTAGATTTCTTGGCGGATAAATGGGTTGCGATTCGGGTTGAAGATTTAAATCTGTATTTTGAAGTGAGTTTCGATGGCCGCTGGCAGGTGCGTGAGCTGACCGATGCCCAGGTCAGCTTTAGTGCCAATTCCGCCGAGCTGTTATTGGTCGCAGCGGCAAAAGAAGACCCTGATACGCTGTTTTTCCAACGCAAACTGAGCATCGAAGGCGATACCGAGTTAGGGCTTGAGGTGAAAAACCTACTGCTGAGTATCGAGTTTGCCAGCCTGCCAACACCCATTCGCTTAAGCGTTGAAAAGCTGGCCGATGCCATTGTGCGATTGCAGCTTGAGGCAAAACCGACGGTGATTTTGGCTAAATCCCCAAGCTTAAGCTGATGCGAACTTGGCTGTAATCAAGTGATAAACAAAAGCCCCGCTGACATTGCGGGGCTTTTTTTTTAGCTTGGATGGCCGATATTCACTTAAATTTTTTGCGTGAGTATGGCGAATTTGACCAACAGCTCGTCATGAGACTCGACGCGGTTAGGGTCGGGGTCAATACAATCAATCGGACAGACGGAGACGCAGGTAGGCTTATCGTAATGGCCTACGCATTCGGTGCAGCGGTCTGGGTCGATTTCGTAGATTTCTTCCCCCATGGTGATGGCCTGATTCGGACATTCAGGTTCACACATGTCGCAATTGATGCAGCTGTCGTCGATCAGTAATGCCATGCCTTAGCCTGCTTCGTGTGGGTTGCGGGTATCCTGACCTTGGGGCAGGTTACGCAGTAAAATGCCGTGGTTCAGATCAACCTCTTTCGGCACGGGCAAGTAAACGGTATGGCCCGAACCTAATCCCGCTTCAACCGATTCGGCTTTGCGGTTTTCGAGTTGCTCGATGGTGAGGCTGATATTGCCCTGTGGCGTCATTAGTTCAACACTATCACCGACAGAGAATTTGTTCTTCACTTCGATTTCGGCAAGGCCAGCCAGATTGCGTTTACCGGTTAATTCACCCACAAATTGTTGGGTATCGCTGACCGAGTAACCATAGTCGTAGTTTTGATATTCATCATGTACGTGGCGACGTAAGAAACCTTCGGTATAGCCGCGGTGTGCTAAGCCTTCGAGTTGGTTCATCAAGCTGCGATCGAAGCTCTTGCCTGAGGCGGCATCGTCGATGGCCTGACGGTATAGCTGGGCGGTACGGGCCACATAGTAGAACGACTTAGTACGGCCTTCGATCTTCAGCGAGTCGATGCCCATTTTCGCCAAACGCTCAACGTGTTGGATTGCGCGCAAGTCTTTAGAGTTCATGATATAAGTGCCATGCTCATCTTCAAACGCTGGCATGTATTCGCCGGGGCGATTGGCTTCTTGCAGCAGGAAGATTTGGTCGGTCGCAGGACCCGCGCCTAAGGTTGGCGTCTCGATTTGCACCGCATTGGGGGTGGCAATGATATCGCCAGAGTCAGTTTGCTGCGCTTCGTGCACGTCGTATTTCCAGCGGCAGGCGTTTGTGCAAGTGCCTTGGTTTGGATCGCGCTTATTGATATAACCCGACAGCAAACAACGGCCCGAGTAAGCCATACACAGGGCGCCGTGGACAAACACTTCTAGCTCGATATCGGGGCAGCGTTGACGGATTTCTTCAATTTCATCTAAGGACAATTCACGGGATAAAATCACCCGTTTAATGCCTTGGGTCTGCCAGAACTTGACCGACGCCCAGTTAATGGCGTTGGCTTGCACCGATAAATGCACCACCTGCTCAGGGAAAGCCTCACGCACCATCATGATAAGGCCAGGATCTGACATGATCAGCGCATCGGGCTTCATCGCCACTACCGGTTCCATATCTTTGATATAGGTTTTGAGCTTGGCGTTGTGGGGAGCAATGTTACTCACCACATAAAGCTTTTTACCCAGCGCATGGGCTTCTTCGATACCCGTTGCGAGGTTTTCCATTTTAAAGTCGTTATTACGAACCCTCAGGCTGTATCTCGGCTGACCGGCATACACGGCATCTGCACCATAGGCAAAAGCGTAACGCATGTTTTTCAGCGTCCCAGCGGGAGATAACAACTCAGGTTTAAACATAATGACTCTCGAATTGGTTGGTAGATGGAGGCGCAGTGCGCGGGGGCGGCATTTTACACAATCAAAGTAGGGTTATGCAAATCACCTCGTCTAAGATTAGGTATAGTTCGCATTTTACGAATATACCCCTAAGCTAGGTGATGGCGGGCGATGACGCTTGTCTGTGGATTGACGATGTCTCGTCTGCTTAGCGCGATTTCGCTTAAGCGAATCAAGGGATAGCCAAGAAGTTTCGTATGCCGTTCTGGGTGAAATTGATAACAGCGTCATACAAATAATTAACGTCTGTTGCTTTTTTCTGCCCATCAATCGGTGGGCAACTGATATACTCCAACTATTGAAGATTTATGTTTGCAGATTGATGGGAGCGAAGATGTCTACTGAACATCTACTGTTAGTCGGATTACTCAAAAAATTAAAAGATGATGCTTTAGTGTTGCCAACCCTGCCCGAAGTGGCCATGCGGGTACAAGAAGTGGTGAGTCGCTCCGATGCGAGCCTAAAGCAAGTGGGTGAGGTGATAGGTCAAGACGCGGCGATTTCGGCGCGTATCATTAAAGTGGCCAACAGTGCCTTATATAGCCGCGGCATTCCCGCCGAGAGCATTAGTAGCGCAGTGTCTCGAATTGGCCTCATTCAAATCAAGAGTATTGCGACCTCAGTGGCGATGGAGCAGCTATTTATTTCCACCAATGAAATGGTTTGGGAAGTGATGGATGAAGTGTGGCGCACCTCGATTGAAGTAACAGCGGCCGCCTGCGCCATGTTGCAAATGTATAATAGACGTCACCCTGGTCAGCTCAATTTAGATACCTTAACACTGGCGGGTTTAGTCCATAATATCGGTGCATTACCGGTTTTGACCGAAGCCGAAGCCCATCCAGAGTTATTCACCAGTATTGATCAATTGCGCTCTTTAGTACGTAAAATGCAAGGCCCATTAGGACGCGCAGTATTAAAGAGTTGGGATTTTGCGCCAGAGGTGATGGAAGTGGTTGAGCGCTGGGCGGATTTACCTTATCTGCCTGACCATGTGACCTACTTAGATTTTATCCGTGCCGCAGCATTTTACACCGGTGAGTTACGTGCCGGAGCCGATTTCGAGCAACGGATGGAAGTCTTTGTTAGTCGTGGTTTACCCGTCTCGGCGAATGATTTAGCTAGTGACGAATTTATGGATAAATTCCATTCAATCAGAGAGAGTTACCAGTAGTCGTAGGGCCTATAGGGAAGCCATTCTTGCCCTGAGTCAGGGGAGAATGGTGGTTAAGCTTACGTGGTAAGATTGAGGCCAAATTATGGTTATTCTGGGATTTATCGGTTTAGCACTGGGTATCATCTTGATAGCCGTGCTTTATATATTACTCGCTAGATACCAAGCGCTGCGGTTACAGCAGCGATTTTTGGCGCAATTATGCCCGCAGCTCGATCAGCAAAAGATTGAACGCCGTCCTTTGAATGTGCCTGTGGTGCCGCAGGAGTTTGCACCGCTTTACCATTCCTTAAACGAGATGCTCACGGCGCTGCCTGCGGGCATGGGTAAGGATAAACTCACAGGATTGAATAACCGTGTCGGGCTTAAACGTTCACTGACCGCATTGATGCCCATCACCCAAGGCACTTTAGTGCTTATCGATATTTATCGCTTTCGCTATGTAAATGATCTCTTTGGTTTTGTGTTTGGCGATATTCTGCTTAAACAGTTTGCCGAGCGCTTAACCAGTCTAAGCCTTAAACCTAAGTTGATTGCGCGCCTAAACGGCGATGAGTTTTTCCTCTATTACGAGCAAAGTCTGTCCGAGGAGCAACTGCTGCATTTACGCGGTCGACTACAGGTGCCCTTTAAAATTAAAGATACCCCCGTCAGTGTGCGGATGCAGATTGGTTGTCTGCAACTTGCTAAGCACCATGCCGATGTCAGCCATATGCTCAGAAGGCTGGATCTTGCCCTTAAAAAAGCCCGCGCGACCCGTAGCGCCATCGCCTGTTATAGCGAGAATGACGATATCCGCCAATTGAGGGAGCTTAAGATTATCGACAGCCTTCCCAGTGGTTTGCAGCGAAATCATCTGTATATGGTGTATCAGCCTAAGCAGGATATTCATACGGGCGCCTGCACCCAAGTCGAAGCCTTGATCCGTTGGGAGCATGAGGAGCTCGGGTTTATTTCCCCCGGAGAATTTATCCCACTGGCAGAGTGCGCCGGGATGATCGATTTAGTGAGCCATTGGGCGCTGGAGCAAGTGTTACAGCAGCAGGTAAAGTGGCGTGCGGCGGGCGTGTCTGTGTGCGTGGCGCTTAATCTCTCGACTCGAGATCTCGACAGTGAAACCTTGCCCCATGATATCGCGGCTCGCCTCGAGCATTATAAATTACCGCCAGAATGCTTGATGATTGAGATCACCGAGAGCACTCTGATGGCCGATTTAAACAAGGCCGTGGATACCTTAGAACAGATCCGTCGTCTTGGGGTGAAATTGGCAATCGATGACTTTGGTACGGGCCATTCATCGCTGGCGTATTTAAAGCATTTACCCGCCAATGAAGTCAAAATCGATAAAGCCTTTCTTCGGGATCTAGAGCCGAATCAGCCTTCAGAATATATCCTTGAGGCCAGCATTAATATTGCGAAAAAGCTCGGCTATGAGGTGACGGTCGAAGGTGTTGAGACTGTAAATATCCACGAAATGTTAGTGAAGATGGGCGTCGACCGTATTCAAGGGATTTTTTATGCCAAGCCGATGCGGGCCGCAGAGCTTGAAATGAACTGGAACCAGCTAAGACCCAGACCCGAAATGCTCTGCGTTAATGGTTCACATTCTTAGACTTGGCTTTACATCCTTAGGCTTGGCTTTACATCCTTAGGCTTGGCTTTACATCCCTTGGCTTAGCTTCACATCCCTAGGCTTAATTGGGCGATTAAGTCGGCGGGCATGGGCGCAAGTTGGCGCGCCTGATTCATGCACACCATTTCAATGGTGGCGGTGACCGCGGGTTTTTTACCATTTGGGCGCCAAATTTCCTGATGCCAGACGGTACGATATTTACTCTCAAAGTAGAACTTAGTGCGGATATCGATGATATCGGCAAACTCCACCCCTTCGTGGCACAACATGTCGCTGCGATACACCGCAAAACCCAATTGCTGCTGTTGCCAGAGGTCGCGTAAGCGCTCGGCGCCAATCACATGCTCACGGGCGCGCTCGAAGTATTTCAAAAAGTTCGGGTGATACACCACGCCAGAAAAATCGGTATCTTCATAGTAAATTTGCACAGGGAAAGAATAGCTTGGGCTAAATTGCGGCATGGCATTGTCGATATGAAGTGTGTTGAGTGAGCGCAGTCTAGCGGTTTATCGGGCTAAACAAAACCCAAGGTGCGGGTAAATTCGGTGGTTAGGATTGAGAATATCTAGACGACACAAAGTAAAAAGCCATATTCGCCGAAACGAATATGGCTTTTTTGTAGGGTAATCGGTGGCTAAAGCCTAGCGCTTAGCGAATGATCATCTGGTCGCGTTCAGGTCCCACAGACACCATGCTCACACGCACGCCCATTAAGGCTTCGATGCGCTCAACATAATGTTGCGCCGCCTTTGGCAGGCTTTCGAAGGTGCGACAGCCAGTGATGTCTTCGCTCCAGCTTTCCATTTGTTCATACACTGGGCTTAATGCCGCAGTTTGAGGCCAAATGGGGTTTTCAGTGTGCTCACCTTCGTAGGCAACACAAATCTTAAGATCTTTCATGCCAGTCAGGCAGTCAATCTTGGTCAGGGCGATTTCAGTCGCTGCTTGCAGTTCAACACCGTTACGAGTTGCAACCGCATCGAAGTAACCCATATCACGTGGACGACCCGTAGTAGCACCAAACTCGTTGGCGTTTTTACGGAAATCATCCTGCTCTTCCATCGCAGTCACTAAGGTGCCAGTACCGACAGATGAGCTGAAGGCTTTCGCTACCGCAATCACACGCTCTGGGCGCAGAGCTGGTAAACCACTACCCAGACCTGCGAAAGCCGCCGTCACGTTAGAAGAGGTTGTGTAAGGATACTCACCGTAAATCAAGTCACGACCCGCGCCTAATTGCGCTTCAAATAACAAGTTAGCATCTTGTTTTTGTAAGGCTTTTAATGGCTCTGTCACGTTGCAAATAAATGGACGCCATGGGGCGGTCACATCCAACAACCATTGGGTCATTTCGGCAGCCGTTTGGCTAAAGTCACAGCTTGGGTACAGTGCTTTTAACTGGGGCAGTTTCCAGTCGAGCATAAATTGAATGCGTTCTTGCAGCACTTCGGGTTGGTTTAACCAGCCAACCAGAATACCTTTCTTCATCACGCGGTCGCCATAGGCTGGGGCAATCCCTTGACGGGTTGAACCATAGGCCAGATCGCCTAAACGTTGTTCTTCTAAGGTATCTTCCAGTGCATGGATAGGTAAGCACAGGGTCGCACGGTCAGAAATGCACAGTTTAACTTCAATGCCTGCCGCTTCGACTTCAGCGATTTCAACACTGAGTTTTTCAGGGCTGATCACCATGCCAGGGCCAAGTACTGCAACGCAGTTTGGATTGAAAATACCGCTAGGTAATTGGTGTAATTTAAAGGTGCCAAAGTCGTTAACGACCGTATGGCCTGCGTTGTTACCGCCTTGGAAGCGGACACTCGCTGCAGCATCTGCGGCTAAATAATCTACGATTCGGCCTTTGCCTTCATCACCCCAATTTGCACCAACAACTACGATAGACGGCATAACATCATCTCCACAGGAATTAAGCGATTATGCTAGACCTGCTTAATGAATAAGAGAAATTAATTATAGTTATCGTCGTGATAAGGAAATCATATATCATAGGGCGAGCTGATATGGATGGAGATGAATGCGATGCTGGAACTTCATTGGTTAAAGACCTTCGTAACCTTAGCCGAGTGTAAGCACTTCGGAAAGGCGGCAGCGGCGCTGCATATGACGCAGCCCAATGTCAGCTTGCATATCAAACAACTGGAGCAGAATACTCGAGTTAAGTTGATTGAGCGCAATCCGTTTAGGCTAACTCAGGCGGGGTTTCGTTTGCTCGAGAGCAGCCAGAAGACCTTGATGGAACTGCAAGTGTGTCAGGCGGATCTCAATGCTATCAACGATCTCAGTCAAGGCACCTTGACCATAGCGGCCAGCGATATCATTTCGCGTTTGCTGCTTATTCAGCCATTTCAGTTATTTAAAGCGGAATTCCCCGGGATTGATTTTTCCCTACTTAATACTACGTCTTCCCAAGCCTCTGAATTGGTGACTAATGCCGAGGCGGATTTAGGCTTTGTGATCGCGCAAAAGGAGAGTCAGCCGCTGCATTTTACCGAGTTACAGCAAATCAAATGGTGTGCCCTTGGGGATAATTTGCAGCTGTGGCAGCAAAGCCAAGCCAGCCATGATATGCCCCACGCGGAGCGGCCGACTTTGATTCTGCTCGGCCATGATACCCGTACCCGTGAGTTGCTCGATCCCGCATTACCGACCTTAAATTTACCCCGTTATCGGATCATGGAAGTCGGCAGTGTGGATGCGCAAATCGATTGGGCCGAGGCGGGCTTTGGGGTGGCGATTGTGCCTGAGTTTTCGATTTACACTAAGACGCACTTAAAGAGTAAAGTCACGCCATTGCCACAGTTTCCGAGCACCAGTTTGGGTTACATAGTGCGGCAAAATCAGATCCTATCGAAAGCGATTAAGCAGCTGCTACATTGGGTGAACCAAGAGATTATCCGTACCCAAGGCAGCTAATGGCGGTTTGAAGGGTTACTTAGTGCTAAGCAGTTGTTGATACTGTCCATTGGCTTTTAACTGGGTTAAGCCCAGATCCAGCTCTTTAGCGAGTTGTGCGGCTTTGGGGTTTTCCTTCGAAAAGGCTAGATAAATCTCGCTGCTGTGGTTGTTAAATGCGGGGATCACATCGTCACTGACGCCCATTTTTTGCAGGTTTTCCTGTGCGACTAAATCGAACATGACCGCCGCATCGACTCGGCCAATCATCAACAGATTAATCAGTTGCTGTTGGTTGGCGACCGTGATGACATTCAGTTGGCGCTGTTTCACCAGTTCGGGAAACTCATCGCCATACTCATAACTTTTTATGACCCCGACTATGCTGCCTTTGGGAATTTCCCATTTATTGGCGGCGATGAGCGGGCGTTGTTTACGTTGATAAAAAGAGGCTTTCGCCACAAATAGCGGCGTGTTACCAAACACAAAACGTTGCTCGGTACTCGCTTCGCGGGTCACGTTAAAGACTCCATCGACGGCACCTTTTTCGGCCATCATAAGGGCGCGGCTATAGGGTACGACTAGGCTGTTGACTTCCACTCGAGATTGTTTGAATGCCGCTGCGATAAGGCGATGGGAGATCCCTTGGCCAAACTGATTGGCAAACGGCGGCCAGCTGTCTTCGGCGGCTAAGGTGATGCTATGGCCTACGGCTTGTGGGCTACTTTGGCTTTCTTGGGCAAAGGAGGAGTGGCTTGTGGCAGAGAACAAAAATAAGCAAGCCGCAGTCAACAACGTCAACGGGTTATTTATTACTCGCTGAAATTCATTCCTTGTTGGGCTGCAAACACGCATCTTATTTCCGTATCATCCTATTCCTAATCGGAAATTTATATCATAAGTGCCTATAACGAACCTAATGATTTTGCGATTTGTGATGTGGCCGAGATTGTTTATGACAAAACGAGTTAGGCCATAAAACTGTGATCTTAAGTTGTGACTTTTGGTTTTTTAATTATTAGAATAATCTGATTGAAAAAAAACTAATGGAGTAAGTCATGGCGGATAAAGTCGTTGAAGTCACCACACATATGGGAAGCGGTTGGAAGGTTACGGCGCAGGTACGTGAGCATTTGCTGATTATCGATCAACCCAGCGCGTCCAATGAAGGCGCTAATCCCTTAGAGACCTTTTTATTTTCGCTCGGAGGCTGTATTTCGGCGATTGCTAAGATGGTTGCGCGTGAACGCAATATCACCATTCACCAGTTTGATGTGCATGTCAGAGCCGTGATGAATTCGGCGGGATTACTAGGCCAGCCTTCGGATGATCCTGTGGGATTTAAAGAAATTGCCATCAATGCCAGCATTGATGCTGACTTAACCGATGCACAAAAGAGCGAGTTTTTAGATACTGTGTGTAACCGTTGTCCTGTCCACGACAATCTGCTGCGTCCAAGCTTAGTCACTCACCAAGTTCAGCACTAATCTCAAGATTAATTTCGATAGCGGCTTAAAAGCATAAACCCCAGTGTTTGCTGGGGTTTATGTCAATGGGTATCAGCTAGTCGCACTATCACGCATTATTTTTCGGAAAGTTGGCTAACACTAGCTCGGCGACTTTGCGTAATTCTCCGGGGCATATGCCATTGGTGGCTTGCACTGCCATGCCTTGCAGCACTGTGCCTATATATCGAGACAGCAGCAGCGGATCGGCATCTGCGGGTAAATCGCCTTCATCCTTTGCCCGTTGCAGGCGTTGGCATAGTGCCTGTTCACCATCACGGCGGCGGGTAATTAAAGTATCTTTGATCGCTTGTCCGGCTTCGCTACAGGCGAGGGCGCCTTGAACAATCAAGCAGCCTTGGGGGTGACTCTCATCCACTAAAGATGATGCTGCGCCATAGAGCATGGCCTCAACCACTTGATAGGCGGTTTCTTTTTCAAGCGAAGGATAGAAAAATGCACAGGGTCGCTGCTCGTATAACTCGATCGCTTTCAGAAACAGCTGCTCTTTGTTACCAAAGGCGGCATATAGGCTGGGTTTGTTGATGCCCATGGCCTGAGTCAGATCGGTTAACGATGTACCTTCAAAACCTTTTTGCCAGAAGACTTCCAAGGCTTTAGCTAATGCATCGTCGGCGTCGAAGGCTCGTGGGCGACCTACGCAGGGCGTCTGGGTGACGGTTGACATCATTAGGCTCCTCAATTCTCAATTGCCCCTAGGATAGACATGGGTTTAGTTCATGTCCAGCCACTCTTGCCTGCTGTCTGCGGGTTAGGTGAGTAACTCACCAAAATATATCGTCCATTCAAGCCCACATAGCACGCTATCGGCGGCTAATCACCTCAAAGGCTTAACTAGCTATTTATTAAGCTGTCACAAAAATTAAATACTCATCGGTACAAAAAGCTGTTGACAGGGTCATTTTACACTATATATTACCGCTCAGTACATAATATTTTTTACCAATCGGTATTTATTGATTTTGACTGAGTGCCCATCACTGATGTCTGTCTTAAACGAGATAAATGCCTGCCACATGAGGATTGTAAGATGAAAAGTAACCAACCTTTACGGATATTGATGTTGACTGCCGTGGCGGCTTTTGTCCTTTCGGCCTGTGGTGAACCCGAAGCCCAGCAGGGGCAAGCACCGGGTGCACCTAAGGTCGATGTTGCGCAGGTATTGCATGAGCGCGTTACCGAGTGGGATGAATTTACCGGCCGTTTGCAGGCGCCAGAGAGTGTGACCTTAGTGCCACGCGTATCTGGCTATATCGCGTCGGTAAACTTTAAAGAAGGCGCCTTAGTGAAAAAAGGCGATGTGCTCTTCCATATCGATGCGAGTGTGTTCGAAGCGGAAGTGGCCCGGTTAAGAGCAGATCTTGCTAGCGCGCTCTCTGCTGAGCAACTGGCCACTAACGACTTAGAACGCGCCCGCAAACTCTTTGCCCAAAAGGCGGTATCTGCAGAATTACTCGATACCCGTGAGTCTAACAAACGTCAAACCACGGCGGCCGTAGCCTCTGTGAAAGCGGCGCTGCTGCGCGCCGAGTTGGACTTAGATTACACCCAAGTGCGCGCGCCGATTGATGGCCGAGCCTCCTACGCCAATGTCACCGCGGGTAACTATGTGTCTGCGGGGCAGAGTGTATTAACCAGCTTAGTGTCGACCGCCAGCATGTATGCCTACTTCGATGTGGATGAGCAAACCTATCTGAAATACGTCAAGTTAACCGCCGAGAAAAAGCGTAAAGACCCTCGTGCCGGCGACAATCCCGTGTATATGGCGCTGGCTAACGAGCGCGAATATCAACACATAGGTCTAGTGGACTTTGTCGATAATTCTATGGACAGACAGACGGGCACTATTCGAGTACGCGCCACGTTTAGCAATGAAGACAACAGCTTGCTCCCTGGTCTGTTCGCCAGATTACGTACCGCTGGTAGCGGCGCCTATGACGGCATCTTAATTGACGATAAAGCCGTGGGCACGGATCTGAACAACAAGTTCGTCTTAGTGGTGGCAAACGATGGCACTGTTGAGTATCGCGGCGTCACCCTAGGTGAAAAAGTTCAAGGTTTACGCATTGTTAAGCAAGGTTTAGCGGCAGACGACAAAATCGTCGTCAATGGCATGCAAAGGGTTCGTCCTAAGATGCAAATTGAGCCACATCTGGTTGATATGGCCGACAGCGAACAGCTAGAGGCGCTTCGTCAAGCTCAATTACTGCTTGATAAACATCAAGAAAATATCACCACCCCAGACGTTGAAGTAGCGAGCCGCGGTTAAGGAATCCAACAGAATGTTGTCGCAGTTTTTTATTAAAAGACCGATATTTGCAGCCGTTCTCTCGCTGCTGTTTTTTATCACAGGGGCGATTGCCGTCTGGCAATTACCCATTACCGAATACCCAGAAGTGGTGCCTCCGACGGTCGTGGTAACCGCCAACTACCCTGGCGCTAACCCTAAAGTCATCGCCGAAACGGTTGCCTCGCCCTTAGAGCAGGAAATCAACGGCGTCGAAGACATGCTGTATATGTCATCGCAGGCGACGTCCGATGGACGCATGACCTTGACCATCACCTTCGCCATTGGCACCGATGTGGACAGGGCGCAAACCCAAGTACAGAGCCGGGTTGACCGTGCTATGCCACGTTTGCCGCAGGAGGTTCAACGCCTTGGGATTGTGACCGAAAAATCCTCGCCAGACTTAACCATGGTGGTGCATTTACTGTCGCCGGATAACCGTTATGACATGCTGTATTTGTCTAACTACGCGGCGCTCAACGTAAAAGATGAGTTAGCACGCATCAAAGGCGTGGGCGCGGTGCGTTTATTCGGTGCGGGCGAATATAGTCTGCGGATCTGGCTTGACCCCAATAAAGTCTCGGCGCTTGGCATGTCACCAGCTGAGATTATCGCCGCGGTACGTGAGCAAAATCAGCAAGCGGCAGCGGGCAGTTTAGGGGCGCAGCCTAGTGGTAATGCCGACTTCCAACTCTTGATCAACGTTAAGGGTCGTCTGACTGAACTGTCAGAATTCGAAGACATTATCATCAAGGTTGGTCAAAACGGTGAGGTTATCCGTCTTAAGGATGTGGCGCGTGTTGAACTCGGTGCAACCAGCTATGCGCTGCGTTCATTGCTGGATAACAAGGACGCGGTAGCAATTCCAGTGTTCCAAGCATCAGGCTCGAATGCGATTCAAATCTCCGACGATGTGCGCGCCGAAATGGCAAGACTGGCGAAGTCTTTCCCCGAAGGGCTGCAATACGAGATTGTGTACGATCCGACCGTGTTTGTGCGTGGCTCTATCCATGCGGTGGTGAAAACCCTGCTCGAAGCCGTGCTCTTAGTGGTGCTCGTGGTGGTGCTATTCCTGCAGACTTGGCGCGCCTCGATTATTCCGCTGGTGGCCGTGCCTGTGTCTTTGGTGGGTACCTTCGCCTTTATGCACTTGATGGGCTTCTCGCTCAATGCGTTGTCGCTGTTTGGTTTGGTGCTGGCCATCGGGATTGTGGTGGACGATGCCATCGTAGTGGTAGAAAACGTGGAGCGAAATATCGCCTCGGGTTTAAGCCCCATTGCCGCAACACAAAAAGCCATGAAGGAAGTGACTGGGCCGATTGTGGCAACCACCTTAGTGTTGGCCGCGGTGTTTATTCCGACCGCCTTTATGAGCGGATTAACGGGGCAGTTTTATAAGCAGTTTGCACTGACTATCACGATTTCGACCTTTATTTCGGCCATTAACTCGCTCACCTTGAGCCCAGCGTTATCGGCGTTGTTACTCAAGGGCCATGATGCGCCTAAAGATGCGCTCACTCGGTTAATGGATAAGCTGTTTGGTGGTTGGTTATTTACGCCATTCAATCGCTTATTCAACCGTGCATCAGAGGGTTATGGCTATTTAGTGCGTAAAGTGATCCGTTTTGGCGGCATTATCGGACTGGTGTATCTGGGCATGGTTGCGCTGACGGGCGTGCAATTTGTAAATACCCCAACGGGCTATGTGCCAGGACAGGATAAGCAGTATTTAGTGGCATTTGCCCAATTACCGGATGCGGCCTCACTCGAGCGTACCGATGCGGTGATCAAGAAAATGTCCGACATCGCCTTGAATCACCCCGGTGTGGCGCACTCTATTGCCTTCCCCGGTCTGAGTATCAACGGTTTTACCAATAGTCCTAACTCGGGCGTGGTGTTTGTTGCCCTAGATGATTTTGAGTTACGTAAGAGTCCTGAACTGTCGGCGAATGCGATTGCCGGCCAATTAAATCAGCAATTTGCTGGTATTCAGGATGCGTTTATTGCCATCTTCCCGCCGCCACCTGTGCAAGGCCTCGGCACTATTGGAGGGTTCCGTCTGCAAATTCAAGACAGAGCCAACCTTGGTTATGAGGCCTTGTATCAGGTGACCCAACAAGTAATGTACAAGGCGTGGGCCGATCCACAATTAGCGGGGATTTTCTCTAGCTATCAAGTGAACGTGCCACAACTTGAACTGGATATCGATCGGACTAAAGCGAAACAGCAGGCAGTGTCGCTCGATCAAATTTTCCAGACATTACAAACCTATATGGGCTCGACCTATGTCAACGACTTTAATCGTTTCGGTCGAACCTATCAGGTGAATATGCAGGCCGACGAAGCATTCCGTCAAAGCCCGCAGCAAATTAGCCAGCTAAAAGTGCCTAATGTGAATGGCGATATGATCCCACTTGGCTCCTTTATTAATGTGAGTCAGAGCGCGGGACCCGATCGTGTGATGCACTATAACGGTTTCACCACGGCTGAGATTAACGGTGGCCCAGCACCCGGTGTGAGTTCGGGCCAAGCGCAGGCAGCGATTGAGAAAATCCTCGCCGAGACTTTGCCGATAGGCATGACCTACGAGTGGACTGAGCTGACCTATCAGCAGATCCTCGCCGGTAACACAGGCTTGTTAGTGTTCCCTCTGGTGATACTGCTGGTGTTTATGGTGCTGGCGGCGCAGTACGAGAGTTTGAGTTTACCATTGGCGATTATCTTAATTATCCCAATGACCTTACTCTCAGCGCTCAGTGGTGTGCTTATCTATGGCGGCGATAATAATATTTTCACCCAGATTGGTCTTATCGTCCTTGTGGGCTTAGCGACCAAGAACGCGATTCTGATTGTCGAATTTGCCAAGGAAAAACAAGACCATGGTATGGAAGTCATGGAGTCGATTCTCGAGGCGGCGCGCTTACGTTTACGCCCCATCTTGATGACCTCTATCGCCTTCATCATGGGGGTGGTACCTATGGTGTTCTCAACGGGCGCGGGCGCCGAGATGCGCCAGGCCATGGGGGTTGCGGTATTTGCAGGCATGATAGGGGTGACACTGTTTGGGTTAATCCTGACACCGCTATTTTACTATGCCCTCGCTAAACGCGGTCGCCGTAAAGCGGAAGCGCTAACGGCACAATAATTAAACCAGTTCAATCTGTTATCTCCTTAAAAGACCTGCAAATGCAGGTCTTTTTTTATTTTTGCGGGTAAATATCGACGAAGTAACTATAGTTAGATTAGTGCGTTAAATTAGGAAAATGCGATGAATGCTTTTCAGCCCCAGGAAATCAGCATCAAAATTGATGTGCGGCATGCGCTGTTAGCCGTGGCGACGGCATTGGATTTTGTCGGCGTGGATGATTTACACCACGGTCATCGAGTGGCCTATATGGCCTACGAATGCGCCAATGTGCTGGGCTGGTCAGATGAAAAGAAGCAGTTTGCCTATTTTGCGGGGCTTATCCATGACTGCGGCGTGTCTTCCTCCGAGGAGCATCTACGCCTACTCAAATTAATGCAGCCAGAAGATGCCACTTCCCACAGTCGCCGTGGGTATGAGGCATTAATGAAGTGTCCTATCCTAGATGTCTTTGCCCTCACTGTGTTTTATCACCATACACCTTGGCTAGAGTTGCAAACCGCGGCAATCTCTGAGTTTGACCGTGACCTTGCTGCGTTGGTGTTTCTGGCCGATCGGACCGATTTTCTGCGGGCGCGCTATACCCATGGTTGTCATCAAGAGCTAATCACCCTCCATGAGGGGTTAGTTGCGAATAATTTGCTAGCCCACAGTGGCGTGCTCTTCGAGCCGAATATGGTGGCGGCCATGTGCCAATTAGTCAGCAAAGACGGTTTTTGGTACAACATGGAGGCTGCCCATATCGAGCAAATGGCCCTCGAGTTTGAGGCGAATCAACTGTACGACAAACAGCTGGATCTCGAAGGCGTTAAGCAGATATCAAGATTTCTGGCGCGGATTGTCGATGCCAAGAGTCCCTTTACTTTTCATCATTCGGACAAGGTTGCACTGCTGGCAAAACTGGTTGCTAAGGATTGTGGCATATCGGATACCGATGCCGAGTTATTGTATGTGGCTGGGCTGTTACACGATGTTGGTAAGCTCAAAACCCCCGATTTATTACTCCATAAGGAAGGCAAGCTGACTAGGGAGGAATACTCGATTATGAAGCGCCACACCGTCGATACCGACCACACCTTAAAGAGCTTTTTTCCAAAGTCTGTGATTGGTGAGTGGGCGTCAAACCACCATGAGCGTCTCGATGGCTCGGGCTATCCCTTTAGAAAAAGACAAGAACAGTTAGATTTACCTTCGCGTATCCTTGCTCTCGTCGATGTATTTCAAGCCTTAACCCAACATCGGCCTTATCGAGGTTCAATGTCCTTAAGTGAGGTGCTGGAGATTATGTTGCCTATGGTTCAACAAGGTAAGTTGGACTCGAACGTTTATGATGTGTTGCTAGCCGATGCCGATAATTTTTACCAACTCTCGACACAAGAGTATGAGGACATTAAGTTATAAAGCGGAGCAAATGGTGACTCTAGATTAGTCACTGTCGGTGCTTCAGCAGTATTTAAGTGTGGTGTTTTCATTTTTCTGCTGCCTGTTAGCACAACGGCCGTTGGGCGATAAGCCTTGCTTCTGTTTTAATTCTGCTAGATTGGGGCGGATTTTCGGTAAATGAATGATTTTCAACACCACACAGATCCAAATCCTATACTGATATCGTATGACTAGATATGCCTATGTCTTGCTGCACTCTTGCCGTCACCTTTCGTTTGGGGTAACCAATGATATTAAATCGCGCTGTATTTACCTTGTTTGTCTGTATGGTGCTGCCCATGAGTATGGCCGCAGACCTCCAGATTCAGGTGGTAGACTCGCAACAAGTGGCGCTGGCCGATGCGGTTGTGGAACTTATCCCTGATGTGATGCCCGATAAAACGACCATTACTGATCATTATGAAATGTCACAAAAAAACCGTACCTTTATCCCCTTTGTGCTGGCAGTTCCTAGAGGATCAAAAGTAGATTTTCCTAATCTGGATCGTACCCGCCACCATGTGTATTCCTTTTCCGAGGCCAAACCGTTCGAGTTGAAACTCTATGTGGGTAAAGCCGAAGCGCCTATTATGTTTGATAAACCTGGCCTAGTGGCGCTTGGCTGCAATATTCACGATTATATGCAAGCCTTTATTTATGTTGCAGATAGCCCCATTGTGGCGGTGGCGAACGAAAAAGGAGAGATCCAATTCAAGGCACTTACGGCCGGTCATTATAAAGTCAAACTTTGGCATCCATGGCAGAAGGCCATTTCTGAGCCTAAGGACCTCAATTTGGCTGCAGAGACTCAAACACTCACGCTGGCATTAGATGTCGAGCGTCAGGCAAAACCTTCGGCTCCGCCATCGGGGTTTGGATCCTTTGATGCTAAATAGTTTCCGTGCTCGACTGATTTTAGTTTTCTTTACTGTGCTGACCCTAGTGCAGTTAGCCACGGCATTTTCAGTGTTGACGGCAACACAGAGAGATAACTTTTTACAGCAACAAAAGAGCCTTGAAATCGGCGCGAATGTGTTTCTCGAAGTGTTGTCTAATCGCGGTACTCAACTCAGTCAAAGCTTATCTGTGCTCAGCGCCGATTTTGGTTTTAAGCGTGCGATTGCGACAAGAGAGCAAGAAACGATAGAGTCGGTATTATCCAATCATGGTGCCCGTATCGGTGCTGATGCAGCCATATTATTGTCACCCAAGGGGGAACTGTTAACCTCAAGCCTGCCAGGGCTTACGCAGGATGATATTCAATCCCTATTTGAACTGGCCACCAGCAATACCAATGCCTTGGCGATTCTCGATTTTGACCATGCGAGTTATCAGTTTGTCCTTCAACCAGTCAAGGCGCCAACTCTGATAGCCTGGGTTGGTATGGGCTTTTTGTTAGATGAAAAAGTGGCTAGCCAAGCCAAAGCCATCACTGGGATTGATGTTAGCTTTGTTAATAAGACCAATGGCCGGACTGAAATCGCCTCCACCTTATCCAGCGCCGAACAACAGAGTGTGCTTGCGCAGAAAAACCGATTCCCCAGCCTGTTAACTATGCCCAGCGAGTATATTCCTGCGGACTACTTATCCATGGCAATCAAGCTGTATGAGCATAATGGTCGCCAGTTGGCGCTGCTGCACCAGTCAAACCTCAAGTGGCAGCAAAGTTATCTGCATTTACGCAATAACATGCTGCTGATCTTTGCGTTGACGCTGGCATTGGCGATTGCCATTGCCATTTGGTTGTCGGGCAGTTTGACCGAGCCCGTTCATCGATTGGTGCAATATGCCCGTAAAATTGGTCAGGGGCTGCAGCCTGAGAGCATTCAGGGGGCGCCTGCGGAATTGCGGGTATTGGCCAACAGTTTGTCTTTGATGCGGGAGGATATTGAGGCGCGCGAAAAGGATTTACTGTATCAGTCGCGCCACGACAGTTTGACAGGCTTGCTGAATCGTTTCGCGGCAAAACAGCATTTAACCGATCTTAACCAAGATCTCTCCGGCACTATCGTATTGCTGGATATCAAGCATTTTCGCCATATCAACGACATTATCGGTTTTGCTAACGCCGATAGCTTATTGCTGCTGTTTGCCCGCCGTTTGGAGCAGCTGGCGCCCACAGCCGATATGCTGGCGCGATTGGATGGCGATTCGTTTTTGCTCTTGTATCGCCAAGGGATTGGGGGCGATCAATTACTGAAATCCTTGGATATGCTAGAAGCTCCCTTTCCTATCCAAGGTTCCAATATTTCGCTGACGGTGCGAGCAGGGCTGCTCGAAATTGATGGCAATGGTGCCGACATTGATGTGTTGCTGCGCCGCGCCGAAATTGCCCTCAACCAGGCCTGCCTTCAGGAACTGCGAATCGTTAGTTATCGTGAGGGCGACGATGAAAAGTACCAGCGAGAACTCACTCTTATCCGTGATTTGCCTATCGGTTTGGCGCTGGACCAGCTCTATTTGGTGTTTCAGCCCAAGGTTAATTTGCCGCTCAATCAATGTACTGGCGCCGAAGCACTTATCCGCTGGCAACATCCTACTCTGGGTTTTATCCCGCCGGATGAATTTATTCAACTCGCTGAAAACTCAGGCAACATTGATATTGTCAGCCAATGGGTATTGAAGCAGGCCATCAAACAGTTGGTGACATGGCAGCAGCAGGGCCTAGCGCTGAAGTTGGCGATTAACCTGTCTGCCCACGATTTACTGGATACACGTTTACCAAATCAAATTGCCAACCTGTTAAAGGACAATCATCTGCAACCCGGCGCACTCTGCATCGAGGTCACTGAAGGCGCCGTGATGAAAGATGCGCAAACCGTTGTGGGGGTCTTGCAACGATTCCGCGATATGGGCGTCTCGGTTGCGATTGATGATTTTGGCACCGGACATTCATCACTGGCGTATTTGAAACTATTACCCGTTGATGAAGTGAAGATTGATCGTAGCTTTATCCAGAATATGCACTTGAACAGTCAGGATGCCATGATAGTCAATACCAGCATTCAATTGATCCATGGCCTCGGCTTTAGCGTTGTGGCTGAAGGTGTTGAAGAGCGAGAAGGTGTTGATATTCTTCGTCATCTCAACTGCGATCTGATCCAGGGCTATGTGTATTCCAAGCCGTTAAAAGCGGCTGAGTTTGACCAATGGTTTGAAGCATTTAACAGTAGCAGCAAATAAGAAAACACCGAATGGCGTCTGGCGTCATCATCGCCCTCTAATGCAATCAATCGCGTATTGAGTGAGTATGTCCATGAACACAATGAAGTTGAGCTTATCGACTCGGCGCTATACTAGGGCGCTGCTTTGTCTGTTTTGCCCGCTTTGGTTAGGGGGCATTGCGCCAGTTGTGGCTGAGGGTAGCCGTGTGATCGCCACTGGCGGCGCGTCAATGACTGAGGGCAGTGCTGGCGGTGGTATAGTGCCTTGGGCCGTGATCAACGGTTATGGCAGTAGTGAAGAGTGGTCGGCAACGGCCATGGCCACGGGTGTTTATGTCGATGATTTTACGCTAAAAGTGATGGGCGTCTCGTTAAGTTATGACAATCGGTTTGAGCTCAGTTTGGCAAGGCAAACCTTTGATTTGGATACTCTTGGCGGCGAGCTTGGCCAGGATATCGTCGGGTTCAAATACAAGCTTGCCGGCGAGTTGTTATATACCGCCATGCCACAAATCACCTTGGGCGCACAGTATAAAAAAGTGGATGACTTTAGCCTTCCTCAGGCGGTTGGCGCGCGGGATGATTGGGGTTTAGATATATATGTCGCTGCCAGTAAAGTGTTTTTTGATACGGTAGCGGGTCGTAATTTGTTACTCAATGCCACAGTGCGCGCGACCAAAGCCAATCAAACTGGCTTATTAGGGTTTGGCACTGAGGCCAGTAACGATTACCACTTTATGTTGGAAGCCTCGGCTGCGTTACTGCTCACCGATAATCTGGCACTGGGTATTGAATATCGTCAAAAACCGAACGAACTGGGATTTGCTCGAGAGGATGATTGGCAGGACATATTTTTAGCTTGGTTTATCAATAAGCATCTGTCAGTGGTCACAGCCTATGCCGATTTAGGCAGCATTGCGGGTTTTGAGCATCAACGGGGCTGGTATCTGTCGTTGGAGGGCGCGCTATGAGTCATTTTCGCAAGTTTCTCGCACACTTAACCACGGCACTTTTAATCACAGCACTTCCAATCTCGACAGTTTTACTTGCTGGCTGCGCCCTATCTGATCCTGACACCCCAGTATCTAGTGCGAACGCCAGTCCTACAACCCTGTATCAGGCCCTCGGTGGTGATTCGGGCGTTTCGGCTATCGTTGATGGCTTGCTTGCGCATATCGCGCGGGATCCCCGCATTGTCCACCACTTCGATGAAACGGATATTGCCATCTTTCGCGAGCGTCTTATCGAACATTTGTGCGCTGTCACGGATGGAGGCTGCGTCTATCAAGGCGAAAATATGGCAGACAGCCATAAAGGTTTGAATATCACTCAGGCCGATTTTGATGCTTTAGTCGGGCATTTGATTGAATCGATGAAGGAACTGCATATTTCAACATCGACCCGCAATGCGCTGCTGAAGCGCCTTGCGCCCATGTATTCCGAGGTGACGTATCAGTAACGGCTCGCTAACTCGTGCGTGTGGGTGATGCAGTTAGGCTGGGGATATACTGGCATTAACGTAACAATGACTCTTCTATCGGATTAAAGCAGCTAGCCGCCTCCATCAGAGATTTTGCCGTGAGGGAGGGCACGCCATACACCTCAGCCTCGATGGCGTATTTTTGCCTTATCTTATCGAGCAAGAGGGCAAAGTCCCCATCGCCAGACAGCAAGATCACTGTATCCACCTCGGGCGCCATCTCCAGCACATCTATGGTGATGCCCACATCCCAATCACCCTTTGCCGAACCATCACTGCGCTGAATAAAGGGCTTAAGTTTTAGCTCAAAACCAATATGTCTCAGCGCATCTTGAAACTTTAATTGACCATCGTCCCCGCGATGAATGGCGTAGGCGATGGCGCTGACAATCTCACCCTGCGCGCTTAACTGTTGCCAGAGTTTGCGATAGTTAAACTGGCGCTGATAAGCCTCACGGCAGGTGTAGTAGATGTTTTGCACGTCGACAAACAGGGCGATTTTTTTCAAGGGATTATGGCTATCAGTTGGGTGACTCTGCGCACTATAGCACAGCAAGGCGGCGAATGGCGCGAGCAGGCAAAACTGCAATGGGTCTAATCGGGAATTGCCGTGTGTAGCTGCGCTTAATGGATTTTTAGCTAGGTTAACGGATTGATTATCTAAAGTATTGCGCCGGGGTGATGCCAGTATATTGTTTAAAAAAGCTGATAAAGGCGCTGTCGCTGGAAAACTGTAAGTTAAATCCTACCTGCGCCACCGAGGCGCCCGCAGCTAATTGCTCAATAGCTGAGAGCAAGCGCCATTGCTGCCGCCACGCCTGATAAGCCATGCCCGTTTCGTTGCTAAAGATACGGCTGATGGTGCGTTCGCTGGCGCCGATTTCAATGGCCATGTCCTGCAAGCTGGCAGGTTTTTTTTGCTGTTGTTGCAATTGCTTAAGCCAAGTTTGTAGCCGTTTGTCCTTGGGCAGGGGTAAGCTTAAATTCTGTGCATCTGCATGGAGTAACTCTTCAATCAGCAGGGCAAAGGCATTGTGCTGGCTGTCTCTGGGTTTGTCCCAAGGCCAAAAGGACATAGTGTCGATTAACGCTTTGAGTAATGGATTCACATGGAAAATCGTGACTTTATCCGGCAAAGACGCCACGGTTTCAGGCTCAAAGTAGAGTGAACGATAGGCGACAACATCACGCATTGTGACTTGGTGTACGACGCCAGCGGGCAGCCAAGCTGCACGGGTTGGCGGCAATACGACTTGAGTATCGGCTAAGGTAAACCGCATACATCCCGCCGATGAGTAGAGCAGCTGAGCCTTGCGATGCTGATGTACGCCTGAGTCATGTTCGCCAATTTCGGCGGCAATGCCTATCACTAGGTTGTCTAAGGCATCGGGATTAAATTGCTGCTCGGGTTGAATAAAGGCCATATTGTCTTATTTTTGATGTTTTTTGTCTAAGTGTCGTTAATTGTCACTTAGGTATCCTATCTATACTGCGCCCTCTTTGACAAGTATGGAGCGCCGTTTTGGTTTATCGGTTAACACTGAAAGGCTAAAACGTACCTAAAAATCATGAAAATAAAACCACCACTCTGGCTGTGCGTGCTGTTGATGATGTTTCCGCAAATTATGGAAACCATCTATAGCCCGGCTTTGCCTAATATTGCGGAAAACTTTGCGGTGTCTGTTGCCAGCGCCTCGCAAACCTTATCCGTGTACTTTATCGCCTTTGCTGTGGGCGTATTTTGCTGGGGGCGTTTAGCCGACATCATTGGTCGCCGCAACGCCATGCTTGCGGGATTAGTCTGTTATGCCATTGGTTCAGCCTTCGCGTTGATGATTAGTGACTTTACCCTATTGTTGCTGGCGCGCGTATTATCGGCCTTTGGTGCGGCAGTGGGGTCTGTCATTACTCAAACCATGATGCGTGACAGTTACAGCGGGGAGGAATTGGCCAAAGTCTTTTCGGTGATGGGCATGTCTCTTGGGATCAGTCCCATTATCGGATTGCTATTGGGGAGTCTCCTCAGTGCTTATTGGGGGTATCAAGGTGTGTTTGTCGCCCTGATGGCTTCGGCAATTGTGTTGTTGTTTTTGTCGTTAAAGTCTTTGCCCGAAACGAGGCCTGCACATACCCAAAAAATCGCGATAGTTGAGTTAGCTATCAAGATGCTTACCGACAGCGGGATAATTAAAAACACCTTGCTGGTGGCCTCATTTAACTTGATGTGGTTTAGCTACTTTTCATTAGCGCCATTTATGTTTGAGGCGCAAGGGTTGTCGACGCTTGCCTTCGGGATGAGTGGGTTGTTATTGGGCTTTGGCGCATTCCTTGGCAGTTATTTTAATAAACTATTACTAGGCAGAGGTTACTCCAGTGCGCTATTAGTGCGGTTAGCAAGCTTTATTGCACTATTCGGAGGACTCGGTATTTGGCTCATCCAACCGACTGACATTGGCGTGAATAATGTTTACTTCTTACTACCCATGCTGTTGATTGTGATTGCTTATGGGATAGCGATTCCGAACATACTCAGCTCGGCGCTGGCAAACTACCGCGCTTATGCAGGTTCTGCGGGTGCGCTGTTTGGACTGTTTTATTACATTCTGTTGGGGCTAGGTTTAGGCGCTGCAGGCATGGTAAGCCATCTTGGGGGCGTGATTAGCTTCGCGGCGCTGCTTTGTGTGGGGCTTGGTTTGACGAGCTTGACTAACTTGACTAACTTGACGAGCTTGACTGGGCGCAGAGGGAGCGGTTCTCAGACTTAAATAAAAAAGCCAAGGGGCAATGACTCCCTTGGCTTTATGGTTTTAACAAACATCCTATGCCGTTTAGTTTTACTGTATCGCGCTAGGCTTTGGCTGTTTGTTCCTGTTGTTTAGCCGCCTCTTGCGCTGCTAATTCTTGAGCCGCTAATTCTTGCGCTTTGATGGCCGCCTCGAGTTTCGCCTCAACATAACCCGGTGAATGGGTCGCGGCCGAGATTAAGCGGTACATAGCCGGGATCACGAACAGGGTCACAAAGGTGGCAAAGGCCATACCGAAGAACACTACAGTACCTACGGCAATCCGGCTTTCAGAGCCTGCGCCCGATGAGAAGATCAGCGGCACAGCACCTACTAAGGTGGTGAAAGCTGTCATCAGAATGGGGCGTAAGCGACGAGTCGAAGCGTCGATAATGGCTTTGTCTAAGGCTAAACCTCGGTCACGCAATTGGTTGGCAAACTCGACGATTAAGATACCGTTTTTAGTCACCATACCAATCAACATGATCATCCCAATCTGGCTATAGATGTTAATGCCTTGACTGGTAATCAACAGGCCAAGGAAGCCACCGAATACCCCCATAGGCACGGTAAACATCACCACTAAGGGGTTGATAAAGCTTTCAAATTGCGCCGCCAAAACCAGATAAGCCACTAGGAGCGCTAAACCGAACACGATTAAGATGCTGCTCTGGTTTTCTTTAAAGTCCTTAGATTCGCCGGTATAACCGATGGAAATATCCTTAGGTAATAGCTCAATCGCCTTATTATCTAAAAACTTCAAGGCTTCACCCAAAGTGTAGCCTTTACTGATGTTGGCCTTAAGGGTGATCGATTTTTGCTTATTGGTATGGCTAAGTTTTTGTGCCGATGCGACTTCTTCGATATGGGTTAGGGTATCGAGCGTCACTAATTCGCCCTTGGCCGAGCGCATATAGATTTGGCTTAAATCGCCGACGTTGTTAAAGCTGTTTTCATCGCCGCGCAGATACACATCGTACTCTTCACCTCGGTCGACATAGGTTGTTTCTTTACGACCGCCGAGCATCACTTCTAAGGTTTGCGAGACTTCATCGACGCTGATCCCAAGCTCCGCCGCCCGTTCTTTATCGACGGTGACGATAAGCTCTGGCGTGGTTTCGGCATAATCTAAGTCCGCGCCTTCCATCATAGGACTGGCATTGGCTTCTTCTTTTAATACCTGCGCCCATTTAAACAGCTCGGCGTAATCTGAGCCGCCGAGGACGAATTGTACTGGCTCACTCGATTGGCCCCTAAAGCCTGGCATCATAGGGCGAACCATCACGTCGGGAATATCTTTTAAGGCGTTGCTGATAATGCCAAGGGCTTGCTGCGCCGTGACATGGCGATGTTCCCAGTCCTCTAACTGCATGATCACAAAGCCAGTTTGATCGCCAGCGCGGCCACCGAAGGCTGGGGCTTGAACGCTAAAAGAACGTAACACGCCTTGGCCGAGCAGGGGCATCAGTCGGTCTTCGACTATGTCCATGTTCGCCGTCATACGGTTATAGCTGGTGCCTTCGGCGCCTTTTACGAAGGCGAACAGTACGCCGCGGTCTTCCTGCGGTGCTAACTGTGAGGGCACTTGTTGCATTAACCAGGCACTGCCGCCAACGCAGGCGAGGATCACCAGTGGCGCCAACCATTTAAAACGGATCGCCTGAGTCACGCCAACACGGTAAACCTTTTCCATGCGGGCAAAACCACTGTCGACGAAACGGTTAAAACGGTTCGGTTTAACATTGGCTTTAAGCAGTTTGCTACTCAGTACTGGCGTCAGCGTCAGGGCGATAAGTGAAGAAAACAGCACGGATACTGCCAGCATCACCGAGAACTCGGTAAAGAGTAAACCGACCATGCCCTCCATAAAGGAAATCGGCAGGAACACCATGACTAACACGGCTGTGGTGGCCACAACCGCAAAGCCCACTTCCCGCGTGCCTTTGTAAGCGGCGAGTAGTGGCTCTTCACCGCGCTCAATATGGTGGAAGATGTTCTCTACCACGACGATGGCATCGTCAACGACAAGACCGATGGCGAGAATTAATGCCATCAGCGTCAATAGGTTAATCGAGTAGCCGAACATGTTGGCGGCAATAAAGGCCGAAATGAGCGACACAGGTACTGTCACCGCAGGGATGAGGGTCGCTCTGGCTTGGCCGATAAAGATGTACAGCACTAATACCACAAGGGCGCCAGTCACATAGAGGGTGTTGTATACCTCGTTAATTGAGCGGTCGATAAAGACGGTCGAGTCAAAGTCCACCACAAGGCTTGTGCCTTCGGGGAGAAAATCTTGAATTCTATCGACTTCTTTATGGACTTCCTGCGCCACAATCAAAGGGTTCGCATCGGACTGAGTGATAACGCCTAAGCTTAAGTTAACGATACCATCGCTCTTAAAGGTGGAGTTTTCGTTCTGGGCACCAACGGCCACATCCGCCACATCCTTTAGATAGATAGGCGTGCCATCGCTGGCGGTGCGAACCACTAAATAGTCAAAATCCTTCGGGGTGTAATAGAGTCGCTTAGTGCGCACCGACATCACAGTGGTATCGTTACGTACTTGACCGCCTGGGGTTTCGACGTTTTCTTTACGCAGTGCGTTAATAATGTCGGTGACTGTGACATTGCGTCCCGCCATTTGCTCGGGTCTGAGCTTAACGTACATCACCTTGTACAAACCGCCCGAGATGCTGATGGAACTCACGCCGCTGATGAGGCTAAATCTGTCTTCTAATACGCGCTGGGCGTAATCGGTCAGCTGAGTTCTGTCCATTACGCTGGAGCTTAAGTTGACATAGACAGAGGGTTCGCCAGAGCCATTGTCCTTAGAGACCACTGGATCGTTGGCATCTTCAGGCAGGCGGCGCTGGGCACGGGCCACGGCGTCACGCACATCACTCACGCCTTCGGTTAAGTTCCAACCGAGGAGGAATTTTACTGTGATCCGCGAGCTGCCATTACGGGTGGTTGAGGTGATTTCATCGATGCCGCTGATCCCCGTGAGTTCATCCTCGAGGGTCTTAGTGATTTGGCTCTCCATAATCGCGGCCGAAGCACCAGAGTAGCTGGTACTGACGGTCACCACTGGGCTTTCGACATCGGGCATTTCCCGTACCGACAGTTTAGTGAAGGACACTAAACCAAAGACGCACAACAATAAGCTTAAAACGATCGCGACGACGGGGCGCTTAACGGAAACATCGGACAGCCACATTATTTCGTCTCCGCGGTGTTGACGTCTGATTTAGCGGCAGGACCTTGAGTCTTGTTATTGGCTTCGAGCACGACTTCATTGATCTTTAAGCCATCGCGCATGTTCACTAGCCCTTGCACTACCACTTTGTCGCCAATCTTGAGGCCAGAATCGATAAGCACTTGATCACCCACGCGGGCGCCTAAAACCACTTCGGTGCGATGGGCGATTTTATCCTCGCCAACCACATACACGTAGCGCTTAGTGCCTGAATATTCTAAGGCTTGTACTGGCACAATTGGGGCGGAAATCGGTGGGAAGGTGATGGTCGATGACATCATCATGCCGGGCTTTAAGCGGTTTTTCGCGTTTTCAAATTGCACGCGGATCTTCAAGTTTAAGGTTTCTTCATTGACGCGGGGATCGATGGCAACCACTTTGCCGATAAAGGTTTCCCCCGGCCAGGCGCGGCTGGTTGCCGATACTGGCATACCAATGCTCAGCTGTGACAGAAAATGTTCGGGGACTTGCAGGTCGAGTCGCATGCTGGATAAATCATCCAAGGTCATCAGCTCAGTGCCTATGCTGACCATTTTACCTTCGCTGAAATTAATCAGACCGGTTTTGCCAGCAAAGGGGGCAATCAGCGAATGGTAATGTAAATCCGCCTGCGCCGAGGCGAGTCGTGCTCTGGCGATATCGACGCTGGCCTTTTGCGCATCGATTTCGGTTTGGGTGATGGCATTGCGGCTGATGAGTTTTTCAAATTCCCTGAGTTTACGGGTTTCATCATTTAAAAAGGCATTGGCTTCGGCCACTGCGGCTTGGGCTTTCATATCGTCGAGTTCGATAAGTAGCTGGCCCTTTTTGACCGCTTGGTTTGATGTCACTGCGATTTGCTTAATTTTTCCTGTGACTTGCGGCGCAATGACCACAGCGCGATCGGCGGCGAGTTTACCTATGAGTGAAATCGATTGTGCCAGCGGATGTTCAATCACTTCTCCGGTTACCACAGGTACAGTGCGCATTAAATGGGGTGCGCTTTCGGGTTTGGCCGCTTGCAGTACATCACTAAAACTCACAGCGGCGGCAACCGCAGCGACTAAGGCAATGGCTATTATGGTTTTTTTCATTGGAATGATTATCTCGCACAAAGACGGTTAACAGGCGTACGCACTAATGGCGCTATTCTAGTGAATAACCGTCATCAGGTGGGTAAAAGTTTGTAAAGTTAAGCACTCGAAAGTGAAAGAAATTGTGTTTTGTGTCGAGATACCCCATGGCAATCTCATCCGTCCCGTTCGAAGTGGCTAAGATAGCCGAGTTATCTTGCTAAGGATGTGCTTGTGTTCGTATTTTCTCTATCGGATCTAAGCTGGATTGAATTTGCGGATATTGGCTTAAAATCGCGTCAAGGCGGCCATCCTGGGCCATGCTTTCAAGGCCTTTATTAAACTCATCGACTAAGGTGGCCTGATCGGCAACCGCTAACGATACCCCTAAATGGAATACCTCAGTTGCTATGGGGTCGCCAACTTGTTCAAGGGCATTAAGATACTCATCGCCATGTTGCTTGATTAAATATTGGGCAAGATTGTAACCAATCAGCACTAAGTCGATGCGTTTTAGAAACAATTTCTTAAGATTCATCTCATCGGAATTGCCTTCCTCTGTGGTTAGCCCAGCTGCGGCAATCTCGGGCGGATTGGCGTAGCCGCGACCAATGCCTATGGTGAAGGGCTTAAGCTCACTCAATTGACTAAAATGTAAGGGGTTATCTTTACGTTTAAAGAAAACTATCTGTACGGCTTGTATGGGATCGGAATAGTGCGCCCATTGCTCACGTTCTTTGCGATACCAAAGGCCAATAATGCCATCGGCTTGGCCGGTTTTGACTAGCAAGGCTGCCCGCGCGAAGGGATAGAATTTTACACTGGCATGGTAGCCGCGACGTTTAAAGGCTTCTTTGACGACGAGAGCGACGCCGCCTTGATCGGCTAACTCACTGGTATAAAAGGGAGGATAGTTAGTTGCGACCAGTGTTAACTCTCGCCCCGCTAAACTGGGTGCGGATAATCCTAAGAGCTGTAATACAAGGCTAATCTTGATTAGCGACTTGAAACCCATACTTATCCTTTAAATATACAGAGCCACTTTGCTGAGTATAGGGGCAGTTTAGGCCTTGAGCGGGAATTTTGTGTAATGGTTCCGCTGTGTTGAAAACGGTGGAAGCGAATGGTGGCAACAGCGATGACTAAACTGGATGTGGCTCTTTAACTAAAGGGGAAGTGAAGTTATTGCTTTGACCAATAAATAGGGCTTATGGGGAAAGCCCATAAGCCCTTAATCATCTTGCTCTGTGCTTATCTTCGAGTTGTGCTTATTTTAAAGTTTGCTCTTGTTTAACGCGCTACTGGTATTTAAAGCTTTACCTGTTCACCTTGGTACAGACCACGGGTGAGCTTGTCTTGATCTATCAGTAATAGCTCGCCAGATTGACCATTCTTAATGCTGCTATCAATCGCAATGATTTTATTATGATAAAGCCCAAGAACCCGATCCTGCGAGGTGTGGCCAACTATGATGTGGTCAACCTTAAAGTAGTTAAGGATCTGGTCAATCTCTTGTTCGTTAAGCGCGTCTTTAAAATAGCCACGGTACCAAGTCGGGCCGTTGGTGAAGAACAGGAAATTCAGCAGATCGTTTTGTTTTAAATCTTCTTTTTTATCGTCTAAATGTTGGCGGAATAACTGATTGGCATCACTGATATTGAGTTTACGCTCGACCCATTCAGGGCTTATTCCGCCGTGCATAAACAGCAGATTATTGATTTTCACCAGCGTGTTTTTACTGCGAAGCCAACGGCCGATTTCGGTGTCTTTGTTGTAGAGCGCATCATAGCTGCGATTGAGTAATTCCGCCGAGGTTTGATAGCGCTCATTCACATAACGTAAGTCGCCGCGAAACACCATTTGCTCGTGGTTGCCCATGAGTAAATGTAATCGACCACCGGCGGCTTGGGCTTGCTTATCTAACTCATATAAAAACCACAGAACTTCGTTAACTTGATGACCGCGGTCGAACATATCGCCCGTCATCACCATATGGCCATCACCAAAGGCCCAACGATTTTGGTCATCGATAATTTTGTGCGCCTTGAGCAAGTTAATCATCACATCAAATTGGCCATGCACATCGCTCAGGGCCACAATTTTACCCGCGTGGGTATAAGTGTCGGCTTCAACTTGAGGCGCTTCGCTATGACGTAAGGGCTGTGGCAAGTTGCCGCAATCATTTGGGCGAGCCAATTGATTGTTTGCGATAGGGGTTTGTTTTAACTGACTCTGGCAGATCCAATAGGCGGTATTTTCTTGCCCTTGATTGAGAAACACATAGGGGCCATCTGTGACCGGGGAGCTTGGCTCTGCACTATAACTGGCAACGGAAAATAAGCTGAGCAGGGAGAATAAGACTCCCTGAGCGGCGAGCGTGAGACGTTTTGGGGTTGATTCGGACGAATACACATCCTGCGATGGGCTGTTGGCATGGGGGAGGCCAGATTCAGAGACTAAGTGCATTCGATGTTCCTTATATCGTTTTACGCCGCCTATTTAGGGGTGGTTAGCATAATGTTAATAATTAGATGCAGCAAGGGGCATAAAGATGGGATATTTTCATGATGGACTCACTGAATGCCCAAAATACCGCTAAAGGGATAGCGATAATTGAGCATCGAAATCGGATAGCAAGATAGAGAGTTGAAATGGCCTGATCATATTTTACGCATATTTAAATGCGTTATTTTGGAATTGATTTTAAACGGGAGGTATACGGTTACTTTTAAATAAATTATTTCTGAAACCTTTTAAATGATGACTTTTAAGTGATTATTTTTAGTGCGCATCATTGTGATCTTGTTGATACATATTTATCAGTTTAAATAGTTTTGTTTATTTATTGCCAAAGAAGTGTTGATAATGGTAAAAGTCAGTTCGTGTTACCTAATGCTATGATTTTACTGGTTTCCATTCGGTAATGGTGTTGGTCGTTATGGCATCGGCTTTATTGTTAATCTGTGGATTAATAATAAGGCGCTAGGTGAAAGTGTTTTTATCTAAATAACAGATATGCGTACTGTATGATTCCGTCTTTATTAACATGCCAGCCTAATAATAGGGTGGCGTCCTCCCTTGCTCGTGTTTCTTCACTGATATCCCTGAACGCTCGACCACAAAACGTTCGCCATACGTTAACGTCAGTCATTTCTCTTATTCTGTCGAGTGTAATTGTGAGTGCGGCCAGTTTATTTATGGCGCCGACTCACGCCGATGACACAGAGCTTTATGTTTTCGAAGCGTCCGCCCGTAATGGCTCGCGTCCGCAGGTGCTGATTATTTTCGACAACTCGGGCAGCATGAGCAGTCTCGCCTATGATGTCGAGGCGCCCTACGAGAATAAGCGCGATGTAAATTATGCCCAATCGGGTAATTTATTCTATAGCCGAGGCTCATCGGAAAACGAGGCTGCGCCCAACCCTAATTCAGGGCGGGAAAAACGTAAGTTCAAAGGAAATCTCAATGGCTGCGAAAGCTCATGGGAATATCTGAATCGTTACGGCACCTTTACGGGGTTCTTTAGGGAATATGGTTTTTCGGGAAGCTCGGGGTCTTGGAGAGAGTTTTCAGAGCTTAACGGCAGTTCCATTTCAGCCGTCGACTGTTTTGAGGATATTCAGGAAAACAAGTTCGGTAACGCTACAGGCGAAGCTCAAGGTTTACCCGTGGATAGCCTAGGGACGGCGAGCAAACCGGTTCGTTACACTAAAGCCAGTATTAACTCGTCAGACAGTGTAAAGTCCGCGGCCAAGGCGAAGGCGGAAAAGACCGCGTTTGGTACTGGTAAAGTGGTTACCGTCTATACCGAAGATTACTTAAACTGGCTGCATGGTCCTAAAACTAGGGTCAATAAAACGCGACTGGCCTTGGCTAAAGATGCGATTGAAAGTGTGATTTTAACCACGCCGGGTGTGGATTTTGGTCTAGCGATTTTCAATATGAATGGCCCCTATGATGGGCAGCGTGACGGTGGGCGGATTATCTCTGGAATTAAGCCGATGTCCGCTGCAGCTAAAATTGATCTGCTCAAAGGGGTTAATGGCATTAACTATGCTCAAAATACTCCCTTATGCGAAACCCTCTATGAGGCGTACCGCTATTTCGGCGGGCAGAGTCAGTATTTTGGTGACGACGACAGCGATTACCATTATTACGACCGCTGGGGGCGCTATCAGGGGACTTACCAAGCGAACGTCAACCCTTTTACCGATCCCAATGCATTGGTAAAGTTTACAAATAACTATAACTCGCCCTTCAAACCTTGCCAAAACGACGCCTATATCATCTATATCACCGATGGTGAACCCACCTTGGATAACGCGGCCGATGGTTTGGTGGAGCAGTTAACCAAAGGTGAGGGAAAACATACCTCAAGCCTCGTCAGTTACCTCAGTGCACTTTCGGGCTGGATGAGAAACGAAGACGTCAATCCTAATTCAGCGGGTAAACAAACCGTTAGAACCTTTACCATTGGTTTTAGTGAAGGTGCTGCAAGTGCCGAACATTTGCTGAAACAGACCGCCGAAAATGGCGGCGGTAAGTATTTCGATGCGACCGATGCCAGTAAATTACGCTCTTCATTACAAACGGCCCTGAACAATATCCTCGAAAAAAATGCCAGCTTTACCTCTCCCTCGGTGGCAAGTAATAACTTTAACCGAACACAAACCTTTGATTCCGCTTATTACTCTATGTTTTTGCCGAACAAAGGACCGAGATGGTTAGGCAATATCAAGAAATTCAAAGTCACCAGTAGTGGTGATGTTGTCGATAGTAAAGGCAACAATGCGATAGGCGAAGATGGCAACATCAAAGCCGAGGCCTGTTCCTATTGGACCTCGGCCGAAGAGTGCGGTGCGAGTGGCGATGGTAACGATGTGAAGCGGGGTGGTGTGCTAGGAGCAATGCAGCAGGCGAGCAGTCGCACCTTGTACAGTAATTTAGGCACGGGATTAAGTCCGTTTACCCTGTCGAATGCTTCTCGCAAAGCGGGGGGCGATGCACATTTGGCCTTGTATATGGGGGTCGATGAAACTGAGCTTAGCGAGCATTTTGATTGGGCCAAGGGCATCGATGTCGATAATGACAAGAATCAGGACCTCAGTGCCGCGAGTGGCGCAACCCCCAATTGGCGCGCCGATATTATGGGGGATGCTTTACATTCCAAACCCTTAGCACTCAATTTTGGCTCTGAAGACAAGCCCGATATTCGGATTATCGTGGGGACTAACCATGGGTTCCTGCATATGTTCAAGGATGAAGGCGATAGCGTGTCTGAGACTTGGGGTTTTATCCCCTATGAGTTACTGCCGAATTTCCGCGATCTGAAGGCAAACGCGCCAACGGGCGTGCACTCGGTATACGGTATTGATGGCTCGCCAGTCGCTTACACCAAAATGCAGGGCAAACGTATTGAAAAAGCATGGCTCTTTGTGGGGATGCGCCGTGGGGGAAATGCTTATTATGCCCTCGATATCACCTCCCCTGATAATCCTACTTTTATGTGGAGGATTGATGCTAGTTCTCCGGGAATGGGCGAGTTGGGTCAATCCTGGTCGACGCCTGTCGTCACCACGATTCCGAGTGCCACTGGGGATAAACCTGTGCTCATCTTCGGTGCGGGATATACCCCCGCGACCAAGGATGGCGCCGAGATTGGCAGCGACGATAGCCAAGGCCGAGGTGTGTTTATTGTCGATGCCGAAACGGGCGCATTAATCCATCAATTTGGTGGCAGTGGCGCAAACACCCAACTGCCGGGGATTGCCAACAGTATTCCGAGCAGCGTTGCCGTGTTAGACGGTAATGGCGATGGCCGAACGGATAGGATCTATGCCACAGACACACAAGGGAATGTGTGGCGAATGGATATGCCTTCTGCAAATACCTCGACCTGGTCGGGATTTAAATTTGCCGCATTAGGGGATAGGAGTTCGGTGGCAAGTGACAGACGATTCTTCTCCGGCCCCACGGTCGCGCAGACCATTATCACCAATACCTTCGAGTTGACTCAGGTGGTCAACGGAAAATCGACCAAGACAGTGACGAAGCAGAATATTCCCTACGATGCCGTAGTGGTGGGTAGTGGTCACAGGGCAAAACCTAACGATGTGTCCCGTTCGGATATGTTTTTTGCCTTGCAAGATAGGAATGTTGTGACCCAATCATTCCAAGGTAAGTCTAATCAAAAGCCAGTGCCGAGTGCCTTAACCTTAAGTGATTTATACGATGTGACTACGGCGGCGCCAAGCAACCAAGCTAGTGAAATCGCCTTTGGCAAAAAACGGGGTTGGTACTATCAGTTCCCTCTGAAAGGTCAAAAGAGCCTTTCGTCTGCAATTATTGTTGGCGGTGCTGTCCAGTTTACTAGCTTTGCGCCTGGCAGTGATGCTTCGGAGGACCAATGTTTAAGTTCGGGTAGGGGATTTCTTCATAAGAGAAATTTACAGAAGGGAACAAATGGTTACAGAACCGATTTTTTATATGCCGGTGAACTGGTTTTGGATACGCCACAATTGGTCATCCCCCCCGCTGCGCCGTCCGATGACCCGAATGCTAAAGCTCCTACGCAGGATATGTTTTTGATTGGGATTGGTAATGCGGTGCCTGAGGAGGCGACCTGCGAGAGTGGTAATCCTAAGTGTATCGGCAGTTGGCCAAAGGCTCGTAAGATTTACTATTACGTAGATCAATGATGCAAAGCCTTAATAAATCAAGATGAGTGATAGCTTAATGATGAAATATGGTGCCATTTTTTTGTTGCTGTTATGGGGGCTTCAATGGCCTGCAATGGCGGCAGAAAAAGAGAAACGACAGGATTACAAATGCTATTTAGAAACGAATCAAGGAGCTAAGTTGATGCGTTTCTCCTGGTTTGAATCTAAAGCTGAGCAGTATCAACTGTCTTTACCCGGAACAAAATTACCCCGTTTACCACAGGATAAGCCGATAGCACTCTATGTTAAGACGGTGCTGGAATGCGTGAAAAAGACGGAGAGTTTTACCCTTGAAGAGGCCAAACAGGCCGAGCTTGCTCCTGAAAATCAAGGTTAACCGATTATCTAAGTCTTTAAAAAGATTTAGATAATCGCTTTGTGCTCAGGACTAAAATATTACGCCTTAGGTAGTAAACTTCCTAAGGCGTATGCTTTTAAGCACCAACTTGATAAGAAAGCTGCCGATTAGGATAGCTGCTCATTCAGATATTCAAGCCACTTCGAGGGTTGACCGTAAAAGCGGCTGTGATTGAGAAGCTTTAAGTGACCTTCACTGGTCTCTAGCGCCACGGAGGGAAAACCTTGTGCGCCGAGCTGATTCATTAATGCCCGCGAAGCAACGATATGTTGATAAAGGGCTTCTTCATTTTCGGCGTATTCTTGGGCAAAGGCGGCGCTATCTATGCCCAATTTTTCCGCTAAAAGATGCAGGTTATTTTCATCGCTTGCGCACTGGCCATCACGATAATGGCCGAGCTGCATCGCATGTAAGTAGGCTAAATCATTGCCACCTAAGGCAGTCACTGCGAGTAACGCCCTGATGGGCAGCGCCGAATCCAATAGGATACTCGTGTCACGCAATAGGCCTTCGTAGTAGTTTTCACCAAAGACTTGTCCGGTTAGTGCGGCAATACGTTGATCATGGGGCATGACATAGTCGCGCCATTGATTATCAATCTGTTTGCGTCTTGGCCCTGTGAGCATGCCGCCTGCGTGGAGTTTGATGCTAAATCCGGCAGCGGCTGCGGCATCAAACAGTGGTGCGGCGGCATAACACCAACCGCACAGAGGGTCGATAATGGCGTGTAAAACGGCCTGTGGATCTTCATTGGTATTCATGGGGACTTCCTATAAAACGGGCTGAACTGAACTGAACTGAACTGAACTGAGCTTTGGCTTTTGCTTGAGTGCTAAGCAAGGCTTACATCAGAGTGAATGGGGCAGGGAATACCGTGCCCCGATGCGCTTACATGGGCCAGCGCATTTCGCCCATAATCACTTTGGCGCTGATCTCAAGGCCCACATCGCTAGGGATTGGTGGGTAGAGTGCGAGCATCTTGGCAATTAAGTCCGTAGAATTTTTTGCTGTTTTTGCCGCATTTTCAAAGGCATGAATATAGTCGCGGGTAAAGCTAATCGCGCGCTGATCAAATCTTGCCTTGCCAAGATAATGGCCAGGGATCACTGTTTCGGGGGAGAGGGCGCTCATTTTATCCAAATGGGCTAACCAAGCCTGGCGAGACTCGATACTTTGGGTATCAGCTATCCAAACATGGGTATTATCAAATACTTCAACTCCGCCAGTGATGGTCTTAGCCGAAGGTACCCACAGGAAGGTATGCTTAGGATGAGCATCCTCTAGACCTTCAATCAGCACTTGTTCGCCGTCGATACTAAAGCTATTGGTTGTCACCACCTTTGGCAACACTAATTGGCTCGGCGCATTGTCCTTTAAAATCGGTCCCCAGTAGGCGAGTTTGCCTTCCATCGAGGCTTTAATATCATCGACCGTGGTTTGGGTGGCGACGATTTCTACCTCGGGGAAGTTTTGCTTAATCACATCCAACCCAAAGTAAAAGTCTGGATCGCTGTGGCTGATATAAACCAAGGTGAGTTTTTTACCGCTGGCCTTAATGGTATCCACTAAGGTCTGGGCATCATTTTTTTGGAACTGAGCATCGACCAGCATCATTTCATGCTCGCCACTGATAAAGCTGGAGGACACGGCAAAGATGCTGTTTTCACCCGGATTAAAATGGCTCACTTGCAAAGGTGCGGCCTGCGCCGTAGCCATTCCTGCCACAAGCATTGCAGCGGCGAATTGGGGTTTGAAGCTGGCTAAGCTTAGGTTATTCAATAGTGTCATTTCAGTTCTCACTTATTCATTCAAATAGGCATTCGGTGATTTGCACTGCTGCAAAAGTGAGCTTAGTTTAGGTTGCAAAAAACGTTAGATAAACACGGAAAATTGCGCTTATTTGTTGCATAATTCGGATGAAGTGGCGTTGAAAGCCGGGAATCTAGTGCAAGCTAATCAACAAGGGGCGAATAAACCATGGATAGACTCGAAGCGGCAAAGGTGTTTGTGACTATTGTCGAACGAGGGAGCATGATTGGCGCCGCCGAGGCGTTAGATATGTCGCGCTCCATGGTGACCCGTTACTTGGCCGAGATGGAAGAATGGTCAGGCGCCCGTTTATTGCACCGCTCTACGAGACGTTTGAGCCTGACCGATGCGGGTGAACAGGTGCTCGATTATTGTCAGCGTTTACTTGAGTTGGCGCAGGAAGTCCCCGCCGTCAGTCATGCTCAGAGTGCCCAGCCCCGAGGGCTACTGCGGATCAGCTGCTCGCAATTTATGGCGCATTTACTCCTCCCCAGCGTCGTACGTCCTTATTTAGCCCAATACCCGCAGGCGAGTGTGAACTTTCATGTGACGAGTCAAACCGTTGATTTAGTGGCTGAACGTATCGATCTTGCCATTCGTATCACCAACGAACTCGACCCTACGCTTATCGCCAGACGTTTAGGCGAGTGTGAGTCTGTGGTGTGCTCGGCACCGAGTTATCTTGCCAGCCATTCGGCCATCACGCATCCCGAGGATTTAACTCGGCATAACTGCCTAACCTATTCCTACTTTGGCGATGTGATGTGGCGATTCACTCAAACGCCTATCGCCGCGAAGGCAACGTCAACGCAGGAAGTCGGGCAGATATTCAATATTCCGGTGAAGGGCAACCTAAGTGCCAATGACTCTATGGTGGTGCTAAATGCCACCTTGGCGGGGGAGGGAATTGCCATGCAGCCCCTGTGGGCGGCTAAACCGCACCTCGATTCGGGGGCATTAGTGCCATTGCTGCGGGAATTTAAACCTCAATCCCTAGGCGTGTACGGGGTGTATCAATCCCGCAAACATATGCAGCCCGCATTAAGGGTGATGATGGATATGCTAGTGCAGCATTTTAATGGGGCAATTTAAGGGTGTGATCTTGAATGCGCAACTTGCGCTTGCATCTCTATGAGATAACGGTGACAGGGTTGCGTTGTTCGTTCGACTTTGTCCCTCGGTTTACGTCACTTTGTAATCGTTAATCAACCCAAGCTCCTTCCTTCGATTTATATTTTGCGCCAGACGCTTAAACCCCATTGCGGCGATTTTCTGTTCAGCTATATTGGTTGGGATATTTTTGTTTTAAATGTGCAACTTAGGTCCCATCCTCCCTTGCTGAGCAGACGATATGAGCGAAGATATTAAAGATCACAAAGAAATTACCCGCGCGAATATTCGCGTCAATGCCCAGCTCGATGTGCCCTTTTTGGCGATGAACACCCTAGCGGCCATCATCGCCAGCTACGGACTCTTGGCCAACAGCGCTGCGGTGGTCATTGGCGCCATGATTGTCGCTATGTTGTTTTCCCCCATTTTAGGCTTGGCATTAGGACTGGTTGAAGGGGAAAAGTTGCTAGTTCGCCATGCCATTAAAAGTTTGATTGTGGGGAGTATTCTGGTTTATTTCACCGCCTTTTTAATTGGCTTTCTGCATTCCGATATTCCCATCACGCCGGAGATCATGGCGAGAACGGCGCCGAACTTTCTCGATTTAATGGTCGCGTTTGCGGGCGGTGCAGCGGGCGCCTATGCGACTATTTCGCCGCGGTTAAGTACTTCCTTTGTGGGGGTAGCGATTGCTACCGCATTAGTGCCGCCCCTGTGTGCATCGGCGATATTGCTAGGTCATGGGAATTTTGAACTCGCCCGTGGTGCCTTCTTACTGACGTTTACCAACATAGTCGCCATCCAATTTGTGTCCTCCGTGGTGCTGTGGTTGAACGGTTTCCACGGATTTTATTTTTGGCAAAAAAGCTCGCTGTGGGAGTTGCTGAAACGTAACTTCATAACATTGATTCTGTTGGTTATTTTGGTTATTGCCCTCAGCGTGAATCTGCATAATGTGGTGGCAAGGCAATTGTATGAGAGCAAAGTGACTCGCATTGTGAGTGAGCAGCTACTCAAGTTCCCCAATATGCGGTTGATTAAAGTCGGCATTGAGGAAGAGGCGAGTCAATGGATAGTGCGGGTCACGGTTGGCGGCATTAAAAAACCAGATGCCAGCTTTGTACGACTACTTGAGAGTGAGTTGACGCAGACGGGGCAAGTAAAACCGGCGACCGTGCGCGTACGTTACTTTCCGGTCGATGTGATTGACCGCGATGGTGATGTAAAAGCGATTCAGGAACAGGATTAGTCGGCATAACCTTTTGTGCATAAAAGAAAAGCCCCACAATTGCGGGGCTTTTTATGTAGCTGTAAACGCATCGCGCTTATTTAGTCATACGCTTGTATTTTAAGCGGTGTGGCTCAACCACATCGGCACCATAGGTGTTCTTCAACCACGCCGAGTATTCGGTGTAGTTACCTTCGTAGAAGTTCACTTGGCCTTCGTCGCGGTAGTCCAGAATATGGGTCGCGATACGGTCTAAGAACCAACGGTCGTGCGAGATCACCATAGCGCAACCTGGGAATTCGAGAATCGCTTCTTCCAGTGCGCGCAGGGTTTCAACGTCTAAGTCGTTGGTAGGTTCGTCGAGGAGCAGTACGTTACCGCCAGCCTGTAGCAGTTTAGCTAAGTGAACACGGTTGCGCTCACCGCCCGACAGTGTGCCAATCACCTTTTGCTGATCCGCACCACGGAAGTTGAAGCGGCCCACATAGGCTCGGCTTGGGATTTCCATGTTGTTGATACGCATGATGTCTTGACCACCGGAAATTTCTTGCCAAATGGTGTTCTTGTCATTCATCGAGTCACGGAACTGTTCAACCGACGCCAGTTGCACGGTTTCACCCAGTTCGATGGTGCCGCTATCAGGCTGCTCGCTGCCAGACAGCATGCGGAACAGGGTCGATTTACCTGCACCGTTGGCACCGATAATACCGACGATCGCGCCCTTAGGAATGGAGAACGACAGGTTATCGATCAGAACGCGGTCACCGTAGGATTTGGTTAAGTTCTTCACTTCGATGACTTTATCACCTAAACGCGGTCCGGGCGGAATAAACAGCTCGTTGGTTTCGTTACGTTTTTGGTAATCAGTGGTGTTCAGCTCTTCGAAGCGCGCCATACGGGCTTTGCCCTTAGACTGACGACCTTTCGCGCCTTGGCGAACCCATTCTAATTCTTTCGCAATGGTCTTTTGACGCGCGCTTTCTGCGGCAGATTCCTGCTTCAAGCGGGCATCTTTTTGCTCAAGCCATGAAGAGTAGTTGCCTTCCCATGGGATACCCTCACCACGGTCAAGTTCTAAAATCCAGCCAGCAGCATTGTCGAGGAAGTAACGGTCGTGGGTAATCGCCACTACGGTACCCGAGTATTCCTGCAGGAAGTGCTCGAGCCAAGCGACTGATTCGGCGTCCAAGTGGTTGGTGGGTTCGTCGAGTAGCAGCATTTCTGGCTTTTCCAGCAGCAGACGACAAATTGCCACACGGCGGCGCTCACCACCCGATAAGACTTCAATCTTTTCATCCCAATCTGGCAGACGCAGCGCATTCGCCGCACGCTCAAGGATGTTGTCCAGATTATGGGCGTCCTGTGCCTGAATGATGGCTTCGAGTTCACCTTGCTCTTTGGCAAGTGCGTCGAAGTCTGCATCGGGATCGGCGTAAGCCGCATAGACTTCGTCTAAGCGTTTGAGGGCATTTTTGGCTTCAGAAACCGCTTCTTCAATCGCTTCACGCACGGTTTGCGTCGGATCGAGTTTCGGTTCTTGCGGCAGATAACCAATCTTCAGCCCTGGCATTGGGCGCGCTTCACCCTCAATCTCGGTATCGATACCGGCCATGATGCGCAGTAGGGTGGATTTACCTGAACCGTTAAGACCTAACACACCGATCTTAGCGCCGGGGAAAAAGCTTAAGGAAATGTCTTTAAGGATCTGCTTCTTAGGAGGAACAACCTTGCCCACCCGCAGCATGCTGTAAACAAACTGAGCCATTTTTCTGCATCTATAAGTGACTAATGATGCGGCTAATTCTACTCGATTGCGCGCCGAACTCAACTCGGCATTGAGGCGAGTTCAAGGTAAAACTGTAGGATTTTCATGTTTCAGAGACTGGGATTGTCGGCTCGTTACGAGTAGAATACCGCGCAACCCTACCTACAAGAATTGGCAGCTGGAGTAAGCAATGCTGAAAAAAGATATGAATATCGCAGATTATGATCCGGAACTGTTCAACGCAATTCAGAACGAAACTCTGCGTCAAGAAGAGCATATTGAGCTGATTGCTTCTGAAAACTACACCAGTCCACGCGTGATGCAAGCGCAAGGTTCACAATTAACCAACAAGTACGCCGAAGGTTACCCTGGCAAGCGTTACTACGGTGGTTGTGAGTATGTGGACGTAGTTGAAACCTTAGCGATTGAGCGTGCAAAACAACTGTTTGGTGCGACTTACGCAAACGTACAACCTCACTCAGGTTCTCAAGCAAACAGCGCCGTTTACATGGCATTGTTAAAACCAGGCGATACCGTTTTAGGTATGAACCTCGCTCACGGTGGTCACTTGACCCACGGTTCGCCAGTAAACTTCTCCGGTAGACTGTACAACATCATTCCTTACGGCATCGATGAATCAGGTAAGATCGACTATGACGAAATGGAACGTCTGGCGGTTGAACATAAGCCTAAGATGATGATCGGTGGTTTCTCTGCTTACTCAGGCATCGTTGACTGGGCAAGAATGCGTGAAATCGCAGACAAAATCGGTGCTTACCTGTTTGTCGACATGGCGCACGTTGCGGGTCTTATCGCCGCGGGTGTGTATCCAAACCCTGTGCCACACGCGCACGTTGTGACCTCAACTACTCACAAGACCTTAGCCGGTCCTCGTGGCGGTATCATTCTGTCTGCTGCAGATGATGAAGAGTTATACAAAAAGCTGAACTCTGCGGTATTCCCAGGCGGTCAAGGCGGTCCTTTGATGCACGTTATCGCGGGTAAAGCGGTAGCCTTCAAAGAAGCTTTAGAGCCAGAGTTCAAAGCTTACCAACAACAAGTGGTTAAGAACGCTAAAGCCATGGTTGAAGTGTTCTTAGAGCGCGGTTACAAGATCGTTTCTGGCGGTACTGACAACCACTTAATGCTAGTGGACTTAATCGGTCGCGACCTGACGGGTAAAGAAGCCGACGCCGCTTTAGGTAGCGCGAACATCACAGTAAACAAAAACTCTGTGCCAAATGACCCACGTTCTCCATTCGTGACCTCTGGCGTGCGTATCGGTACGCCTGCGATTACTCGCCGCGGCTTTAAAGAAGCTGAAGCGAAAGAGTTAACCAGTTGGATCTGTGACATCCTCGACGATGCTCACAACCCAGCGGTTATCGAGCGCGTAAAAGGCCAAGTATTGGCACTGTGCGCCCGTTTCCCTGTTTACGGTTAATTCGTTAATTTATCTGAATATGACGGCTGAGTTCACAACTGCTTAGGGTGTTACTCTCAGGTGGTTAACCTCAGCCGATAAATAGGATAAAATCCCATGGCCGCATTAAGCGGCCATTTTTATTGCTAAAATCTTAGACTTAAACCCGCTCGGTTTAAGCGAGAAACAGCGAAAGCCATAGGCTTTATTCCATTCACGGCAGGAGGCTCAATGCATTGTCCATTTTGCAGCGCGACAGATACTAAGGTGATCGATTCCCGATTAGTGGCGGAAGGCCATCAAGTGCGTCGTCGCCGAGAATGCACCGAATGCCACGAAAGATTTACTACCTTCGAAGGGGCCGAATTAGTGATGCCACGGGTGATTAAACGCGATGGCACGCGCCAACCCTTTGATGAAGAAAAGCTGCAGGCAGGTATGTTACGCGCGGTCGAAAAGCGCCCCGTGTCTATGGATGAAATCGAGCAGGCCTTAAGTAAAATCAAGTCAACGCTGCGGGCTACCGGCGAGCGCGAAGTGCCATCCGAGATGATAGGTAACTTGATGATGGAGCAGTTAATGAGCCTAGATAAGGTTGCCTATATTCGTTTTGCCTCGGTTTATCGCGCCTTTGAAGACGTCTCCGAATTCGGTGAGGCGATTGCGAAACTGCAAAAGTAATGTGGGTTATCTTAAGTTAGTGCTTAGGTTAGTGCTTAGGTTAGCGCCTCGTTATGCGCCGCATTCGGGCATGCTTTCTAAAGATTTCATAGGGTTTATATGAATTGGTCAGAACTCGATAGCCAGATGATGAGCCGAGCCATACAACTGGCTCGCAAAGGATTTTATACCACTCGCCCCAATCCCTGTGTGGGCTGCGTTATCGTAAAAGATAATCAGATTGTCGGTGAAGGTTATCATCAAAAAGCCGGCGAGCCACATGCCGAGGTGCATGCACTGCGCATGGCTGGCGAGCTTGCCCGTGGCGCGACCGCCTATGTCACCTTAGAACCTTGTAGCCATTATGGCCGCACACCGCCGTGTGCCTTGGCACTGATCAATATTGGTGTAAAACGAGTCGTGGTGGCGGTTGAAGATCCCAATCCGCAGGTCGGTGGCCGAGGTATTCAAATGCTGCGCGATGCGGGTATTCAAGTGGATGTTGGCTTGCACCGCGACGAAGCTTACGCTTTAAATCTTGGTTTTATGAAGCGCATGGAATCAGGCCTACCTTGGGTGACGGTAAAGCTTGCCGCGAGTCTCGATGGTAAAACCGCGTTATCAAACGGTGTGTCCAAATGGATCACAGGCCCCGAAGCTCGCCGCGATGTGCAGCGCTTACGTTTACGCGCCTGCGCACTAGTGACAGGGATTGACACTGTGCTAGCCGATGACCCTTCGCTCAATGTGCGTTACTCAGAGCTTGGCAGTCTTAGCTCACAATTGAGTGAAGCGCAGATTTTACAACCGTTGCGGGTGATTTTAGACAGTCGTTGCAGGATGCCGATTACGGCAGCCTTGCTTGCGATTGAATCGCCGATATTATTAGTTTCAACTGAGCCTTACTCGCCAGCCTTTATGGCGCAGTTGCCCGCCCATGTGACTTGTCTTCAATTACCGGCCATCGAAGGTCGAATCTCGCTGCCTGCACTCTTAAGCTATTTAGGCAAAAGCTGTAATCAGGTGCTTATCGAAGCGGGCGCGACCTTAGCCGGCGCCTTTATCGGTGACGGATTAGCCGATGAATTAGTGTTATATCAAGCGATGAAAATCCTTGGCGCACAAGGACGTAATCTACTCGAATTACCCGATTATCAAATGATGGCAGATATTCCGATCCTCAAACTGGTCGATGAGCGTAAAGTGGGCGCGGATACGCGTTTCACCTTGAGACTCTCGTCCAATCCATCTTTAGCGAATAAGTGAGTTAACCATGTTTACTGGGATTATTGAGGCCGTTGGCACGCTGCGAAAGCTTGAACGTAAAGGCGATGATATTCGTTTGACGGTCGCCAGTGGCAAACTGGATTTAAGCGATGTGCGTTTAGGCGACAGTATCGCCACCAATGGGGTGTGTTTGACTGTGGTTCAGCAATTAGCCGATGGCTATGTGGCGGATGTGTCGGCTGAAACTGTCAGTCTCACAGGCTTTGCTAACTATAAAGTCGGCACTAAGGTTAATCTTGAAAAAGCCGTTACCCCGACAACTCGCCTCGGCGGGCATATGGTCAGCGGCCATGTGGATGGCATTGCCACCGTAGAGCAGCGTCTTGCTCGTGGGCAAGCAATCGAATTTTGGTTAGCGGCGCCTGCTGAGCTGGCTCGCTATATCGCCCATAAAGGTTCTATCACCATCGATGGCGTGAGCCTGACGGTAAACGAAGTCGATGGACACCGTTTCCGATTAACTATAGTGCCCCATACTGCGGGTGAAACCACGCTGGTAGATTTGAAAGCCGGCGATAAGGTGAATATTGAAGTGGATTTAATCGCCCGCTATTTAGAGCGTTTAATGCGCTTTGATACTAAAGAAACTCAAGGCGGTGGGGTGACCATGGAAATGTTAGCCCGTGCTGGCTTTGTGCGTTAGGGCACTGGCACTTAGCTCACTTAGGTATAGAATTTCATAACAACAGTAAAATCATAAAGGTCCTACAATGGCGCTGCACAGTATAGAAGAGATCATCGAGGATATTCGTCAAGGCAAAATGGTTATTTTGATGGATGACGAAGACAGAGAAAACGAAGGCGACCTGATTATGGCGGCCGAGCTGGTCACGCCTGAAGCGATTAACTTTATGGCGAAATACGGTCGTGGACTCATCTGTCAAACGATGACTAAAGCCCGTTGCCAGCAGTTAAACCTGCCCTTGATGGTGACTAATAACAATGCGCAGTTCTCGACTAACTTTACGGTATCGATTGAAGCGGCAGAAGGCGTAACCACAGGGATTTCGGCCCACGATCGCGCCGTAACGGTAAAAGCTGCCGTGGCTAAAGATGCCAAGGCGTCGGATTTAGTGCAGCCGGGTCATATCTTCCCATTAATGGCGCAGGACGGCGGCGTGTTAACCCGCGCAGGTCACACGGAAGCGGGTTGTGATTTAGCCCGTTTAGCAGGGCTTGAGCCATCGGGAGTGATAGTTGAGATCCTCAATGAAGACGGCACTATGGCCCGTCGTCCTGATTTAGAGATTTTCTCTGAATTACATGGGATTAAAATCGGCACTATTGCGGCGCTCATCGAATACCGCAACACCAAAGAAACCACAGTCGTGCGCGAAGCCAAATGTAAACTGCCGACCCGCTTTGGCGAGTTCGACATGGTGACCTTTAGGGACACTATCGACAATCAACTACACTTTGCCTTAGTGAAGGGCGAGGTGAAGCCAGATTGTTTAGTGCGCGTACACTTACAAAATACCTTCAACGATTTACTCCACTCAGAGCGCGATCAGCAGCGCAGCTGGCCGCTTGAAAAAGCCATGGAGCGTATTTCTGCCGAAGGTGGTGTGTTGGTGTTGCTGGGCAATCAAGAGCATCCTTGTGAAATCCTCTCTAAAGTCAAAGCCTTTGAGGCGGAAGATCAAGGTCAAGCGCCAGCCTCTGCAAAATGGCAAGGCACTTCACGCCGCGTGGGTGTGGGCTCGCAAATCCTTGCCAGCCTTGGGGTGACCAAAATGCGCCTCTTGAGCTCACCTAAGCGTTATCACTCGCTCTCGGGCTTTGGTCTTGAAGTGACTGAATATGTGGCGGAGTAACAGGCTGAGCTTGTTAGACGTTGTACTAAGGTAAAATTAATTATTTGTATAATTTGCATAGGGCTGTGGGCGATTGACTGTGATATCATGTCGCCACTTTTCGCCCAGAGCCGGGTGCTTTAGCTAAATTAGGTAAGAAAATGAACGTAGTTCAAGGTAATATCGAAGCGAAGAATGCCAAAGTTGCGATTGTAATTTCGCGTTTTAACAGCTTTTTAGTTGAGAGCCTGCTTGAAGGTGCACTTGACACGCTGAAACGTTTTGGCCAAGTCAGTGACGAAAACATCACTGTCGTCCGTGTACCTGGTGCGGTTGAGTTACCGCTGGCTGCACGTCGTGTTGCCGCAAGTGGTAAGTTTGACGGTATCATCGCACTCGGTGCAGTGATCCGTGGTGGTACCCCTCATTTCGATTTTGTTGCAGGTGAATGTAACAAAGGTCTAGCTCAAATCGCATTAGAGTTCGATCTGCCCGTTGCTTTCGGTGTATTGACTACAGATACCATTGAACAAGCCATTGAGCGTTCAGGTACTAAAGCGGGTAACAAGGGCGGCGAAGCTGCACTTAGCTTGCTAGAAATGGTCAACGTTCTGCAGCAGCTAGAACAACAGTTGTAATAGTAGGAAAAATAATGAAGCCTTCTGAGCGCCGCAAGGCCCGCCGTTTAGCCGTACAAGCCATCTATTCATGGCAACTAAGCGGGAATAATATTGCCGATGTCGAGCATGAGTTTTTAACTGAACAGAGTCTCGATGGTGTAGACGTAGCTTATTTTCGTGAGCTATTTGCAGGCGTAGCAACTAAGAAAACCCAACTGGATGAGTTGTTCATTCCACACTTGGACCGCCCCATTGATGAGGTGTCGCCAGTGGAGAAGGCCATAGTTCGCTTAGCGGCCTATGAGCTGACTTTCCGTAAAGATGTGCCGTTCAAAGTCGCGATTAACGAGGCGATTGAACTGGCTAAAGCTTTCGGTGCGGATGAAAGCCATAAGTTTGTTAATGGATTACTCGACAAACTGGTTGCACGTAAGTAATAAGGACAAACGGTATCTTAGGATACCGTTTTTCATTGCTAACAAAGGTGGCCGATGTGAGTCGCGCCAAACTGTACAGTGAAAGAATTCCAACTTATTGAATGTTATTTCAATCACCGCGGCCCCACGCGCCGTGATGTCAAACTGAGTATTGGCGACGATTGCGCCCTAGTGCAGCCCGCCGAAAACAAGTCGATCGCCATCTCCTGCGATACCTTAGTCGAAAACGTTCACTTCTTCCCCGATATTCCCCCTCAAGCCTTAGGTTACAAAGCCTTAGCAGTGAATCTTTCAGATTTAGCCGCCATGGGGGCAGAGCCTGCGTGGATGACGCTTGCGCTTACCTTACCAGAGGTTAACGAAGCGTGGCTGAGTGGGTTTAGTGAGGGACTCTTCGAAGCGGCTGAATACTATGGTATTGCCCTCATTGGCGGCGATACCACCCGCGGCCCTAGAGCCATTAACATTACCGTGCATGGACAAGTGCCACAGGGTAAGGCATTGACTCGTCACGGTGCAAAAGCGGGTGACTGGATTTATGTGACCGGTACGCTCGGCGATTCAGCATTAGGACTGGATTTGATCCGCGGCGTGCAGCATGCGCGTACGGAGCATAAAGAGTTCTTAATCAATCGCCATTATCGTCCAACACCTCGAGTGTTAGCGGGTCAGTCGTTACGGTCTTTAGCATCCAGCGCTATCGACTTATCCGACGGTTTTATCTCGGACATTGGCCATATCCTCAAAGCATCGCAGGTAGGCGCGGTTGTGGATGTAGGCTCGATTCCGTTGTCCCGCGCCATGCAGGATACCGTGAGCGAAGAGCATGCCTTAGGTTATGCGCTAACGGGGGGCGAGGATTATGAGCTGCTCTTTACCGTGCCTGAGGCGCAAAAAGGTGCGTTAGAAACAGCACTGAGCCACGCGGGGACTAAGTTTGTGCGGGTTGGACAAATCTGTGCGGGCAGTAAACTTAAGTTGCAACTCAATGGTGAGCCGTTTACGCCGCCATATCATGGTTTTGAGCACTTTTAATGAAGTTGTTATCCCAAGATCAGGCGCTGTCGCGCCTGTCTCTTAAAAATCCAGTCCATTTTTTAGCATTAGGCTTTGGCAGTGGTTTAGCGGCTAAGGCGCCCGGCACCTTTGGCACCTTGGCGGCCGTGCCGCTCTATTTGTTATTGGCCCAATTGCCCTTGAGTTGGTACTTAGCTGTAACCTTAGTATGCGTACTCGCGGGGATTTATATCTGCGATAAAGCTGCTAGGGATATGGGTGTACATGATCATGGTGCAATCGTTTGGGATGAAGTGGCAGGCCTATTAATCACAATGATTGCCGCGCCTGCCGGAGTGCTCTGGTTAGTCGTTGGTTTTGTGCTGTTTCGTCTCTTTGACATTATCAAGCCTTGGCCAATCCGTTGGCTCGATGCCAAGGTCGAAGGTGGCTTTGGGATTATGATCGACGATGTATTAGCAGGCATTTTCGCGCTTATTGGTGTGCAGGCTCTCGCAGCTTTTATCCATTAACGAAACCGATTTGTGATAATCAAGCAGCCTTTAGTGAATGCTAAAGGCTGTTTTTATTTGCGAGATTGTTGAGTGCTGAGCTATTAGTGCGGATGCCGCGGTTTGACAATAAAGAGATCGGTTCGTAGCTTGTTAATAATATTTCGCGCCGCATTACCTTTGAATGCGCTCAACATGCCTTTGCGTTCGGCGCTGCCCATCACCAGCATATTGACGTTGAGCCTACGGGCCTCATTGGAAATCGTATCTTCGGGCAAGCCTTCTTCTACGTGTAGGTTGCGGGTATTGAGATTGTGCTGCCGTGCCACAGTGCTGAGCTTCGCTTTATATTTTTCCCGCTCTGAAACGGATTCTTGCTGCTGATGATTAAAGCTCATGTAAAAGGGATCGGGTAAGTAGCTATTAATTAAATGCAAATCGTTTGAGAGCAAGCTCGCTATCCGCTTACTTTCTTCTATTAGGGTTTCATTAAACTCGAGGTGAGTCATATTTTCATTATCGAGTTCCAATGCGGTGAGAACATGGCCGTTCTCATGCCAATCCTCAAGATCCACAAACATCACTGGAATATGGGGTAATCGTAGCAATTGCCATTCATCTGCAATTAAAAATTCATTGAAGAAAGGTGGATAGAATTTGTGACTGACGATGATGAGATCATAGTCAAACTGATTACATTCGTTGACGATAGCATTGTGTATTGAGTGGGATAGGCATTCTTTTATGTGGATTGGATATTGTTTATCTGGATAAGCCAAGATGGGCTTTCGTCTTTCATCTGGCATCTGCTTAGATTTATCTCTATGAAATAAAAGGTTGAGATTAAAATTGTGGGTACGTTTTACCTTGAGAACGGTTAAGGACGCATGGCATTTTCTAGCCAAGACAACGGACTTTTTGAGTACGGCATTGGGCGGAACTGAATCATCTACTGCTGCGAGAATGTGCTGGAAAGGCATGATCAACTCCTATTGACCAGAGAGGTAATTAAGTCTAGGAGAGCGGGTGTTATTCGATAATATTAAATATCACTATCAAATTTGCAATCTAGCCAATAATAATCTAACTGAAATTAATATTTAAATTTCATTAGGTTATTGAAAATGGTGACAGGACTATTGATTATTTTTTTATAAATATGGCGATTAATATAAAAAATTATTCATTCATCCTTCACGGAGGGCGATTGTTATCGTTATCAGTTATTTTGCATTCCGCGAGTCAGTATCTGGGGATATCAATATTCTAACGTCTTAAAATGTCTAATATTGTGAATGCCTCTGCTTAGGTTTATCCCTTGTAAATAAGATTAAAGGCTCCCTTGGAGCCTTTAATCTGTGTACGACTTTATTTACAGCGGGGTAGCGTGAGTGACTACTGTAATAATTACCTAGTGCAATAGCTCCCTACTGCAATAACTCCCGCGCATTGGCTAAGGTGTTGGTGGTAATAGTGTCGCCACCGAGTAATCTGGCGAGCTCTTGGATACGTTGATCCCTATCTAAAGGTGTCATAGTGGTTTCAGTGCTTCCGGCCTTGTTGAATTTATTCACAAACATATGTTGATGGCCATTACCGGCAACTTGCGGCAAGTGGGTCACACACAGTACTTGGGTCGATTCGCCAAGGCTACGCAGCATGCGTCCAACGACGGCTGCTGTGGGGCCTGAGATCCCAACATCCACCTCGTCGAAAATCAGGGTAGGGGTAGCAACCTTTTTCGCGGTAATGACTTGGATACCTAAGCCAATACGTGACAATTCGCCGCCTGAGGCAACCCTTGATATAGGTTGTAATGGTTGGCCTGGGTTGGTGGTGACCATAAACTCTATATTATCGCTGCCGTTCATCGACATGATTTCTGGATTGAAATTCACTTCAATGGTGAACTTACCCTTGGGCATGTTGAGCTCATGGATGGATTGAGTCACCAGCTTGTCCAGCTCTTTCGCATAACGGGCGCGGCTTTGACTTAGCTTTTGCGCGTTAGCGAGGTAGGCTACTTTACTGGCCTCCACTTGGCGTTGGATATCTTCTAGCTTATTTTCATCATCATCTAGGGTCGTGAGTTCGGCTCTGAGGGCGAGATGATGTTCGGCTAATTTGTCAGGGCTGACATGGTGCTTACGGGCCAGTTGCATGGCTTTAGAGAGCCTTTCCTCTAAATAGGCAAAATGTGCGGGATCGAGCTCAAGTTTACTCAGGTAGTGCTGCAATTCGCCGGCGCTCTCTTGCACTTGAATAAGCGCCTCGTTCAGCATAGTGCTGACATTGGTTAGTGCTGGGTCATAACTTTGCAGATTTTCGGCAAGGCCGACGGCTTTGTTCAGCAATGACTCGATATTGCTCTCTTCACCATCCGTGAGTAAAAACAGGCTGGCTTGGCAGCTATCTACCAACTCGGTGCCATTAGCCAGGCGTTTATGTTCCTGTTCAATCTCTTCAAATTCACCAACCTTGAGATCAAACTCATCTAACTCTTCAACTTGATATTGCACCAGCTGTTTACGGGCAATACGTTCCTGCTGGGAGGCTTCTAATTGTTTGAGTTCGGCTTCAATTTGTTTACAGCGCTGATAGCTTGCCGCGACAGTGTCTATCAGTAGTCTGTGATTGGCGTAGCTATCGAGCAAGGTGAGCTGATGCTCACTCTTTAACATGGCATGGTGGGCGTGCTGGCCATGGATCCCCACAAGTAATTGCCCCAGTAATTTTAACTGAGTCAAAGGGACGGGATTGCCATTGATATAGGCGCGTGAGCGGCCGTCACTGCCAATGGTTCGACGCAGAATGCACTCATCATCGAGTTCGAGATCGTTATCTTCGAGCCAGCGTTTTGCCAGAGGCACATCCTCGAGCGAAAATCGGGCACTGACTTCGGTTTTGTTCGCGCCAGGGCGAATACTGCTGGCATCGGCACGGTTACCTAGGCATAAGCCTAGCGCGTCAATGGCGATGGATTTTCCCGCGCCAGTCTCACCGGTAATGCTGGTCATACCGGGGCGAAAGTCCAGTTCAAGGAAACGTACGATAGCGAAATTGTTGATGCTGAGTTGGCAAAGCATAGTGAGTTCCTGTCGAAAAACTTACCAAATCACTGTATTGATAAACAGTATATACTGAATTTATATACAGTAAAGTGGCTTTGGGTGAATATTCGACATATCGCGATAATCTAAAGTCTAATTATTTGTTTATGAATAGGTTTTAACGAGCTGTTCCAAAATGGGCAAGCTGAAAAAGGTCACTATAGTGCCAAAGAGTATCCCTTGAGCACTGGTGGAGGCCTGAGTGTTATAGCGCTGCGCCAACAGATAGACGCTTGCCGCCGTGGGCAAGGCACTAAGAATGACACCCATAACGAGGTAGTCGCCCGTGACACCTACGCCTTTTAGCATGAAGTAAACCAAGGCGGGTTGCAGAATAAGTTTAAACAGGTTGATAAGACTCAGTTCGATGAAGTTTGTCAGGCTAAATACCTTGCTATCTTTTTGATAGCGCATGGCTTTCGCCAGTACCATGCCGACGGCAAAGAGGGCGCAGGGGCTGGAGGTATTGCCTATCTGCTGGATCATCATTGCCAAGCCTGCTGGTAAGGTTATCCCTAATGCCGAAATGGCCACGCCAATAAAACAACCTATCACAATCGGGTTTTTCACCACGGCCAGCAGCATGATCACTGCGGCGTGATGTTGTCGCTGTTTATTGGTGGCGAGTTCTAATGAGACCAAGGCCACGGCAAACATGAGTACGGACAATAAACTGGCAATCGCAGCGGCAACTAAGGCGCTTTGTTGCTGGGGGAATAAGATGACAAGGAGTGGAATACCGATAAATGCGGTATTACCAAAAGTGGCATTTAAGGCGCGCACGGCGGCAATCGCAGGCTGTTTAGGATTCACCAGCAGGGAGATGCCGATACAAACGAGGTAAATCACCAACATGGCTGCGCTGTACCCGGCGATAAATCCCCACTGCAGGATCTCTTCAATGGGCTGTTGCGCCAGTGCTATCAAGAGGATGGCCGGAAACGCAATATAATAAACATATTGATTGAGAACTTGGTCTGTTTCTACTGGAAGAAAGCGCAGCTTTTGCACTAGTGTGCCCAGTAGCATGATCCCGAAGACGGCAAACAGAGGGGTTAAAATGGTCATGTCCCTCACTCATCCTTTTGTGTTGCTTATCCCGTAAACGAGTCTCGGGATATTCTCTCAGCCAATTAACGATAATCGGCGCTAGCGCAGTAAATTTATCGGCAAAATAGCATAGCATTCCCCCTAGAGGCTATTGCGCTATGGTCGTAGAAGTGAATAATTCTACGTTTAAAACACAATGAGTTAGTGCGCGTTATGGATGCAGGTACTCACATAAACGATTGGGATTGAAAATGGCTGATGATATAGGCGGCGAGCTGCAGTTAATTTATCTGTTTGTGCATTTAGTGAATGCGGGGAGTTTTTCCCAAGCGGCTAAAGAGCTCGATATGCCCATCGCCACCGTGAGCCGCAAGCTGGCCAAACTTGAGGAGAAGCTCGATAAGCAATTGTTTATGCGTAGCACCCGTAAGCTGCGGTTAACCGAAGAAGGCCTAGCGTTATTCCAACGTTATCAGAGCGTCATTGCCCAATTTGATGAACTCAGCGGTGTCGGCAGTGATAAGCCCGAAGGGACATTGCGGATTGCGGCGCCGATTTCGATTATTTCTATCATCTTTATCCGCGCATTGAACGAGTTTGGGCGTTTATATCCCGATATCCGCTTACATATTTCCCAAAGCAATGAGTTAGTCGATTTAATTGATAAAGGGATCGATGTGGCGATTGTGGGCGGTGCTCAGCCCGATTCCTCTTGGGTGTCGAGCACCTTAGGCGAACTCGATTATCGCCTGTTTGCGACGCCGGAATATTTAGCCTCGGCACCAAAGTTAACCCATCCCGATGATCTTGAAGCCCACCAGTTAATTAAAGTATGGCCACTGTTTAATTGGCACTTAAAGCACCCTAATGGCGAGTCATTTTATTTTAATGGCCCAACAAAGCTCACGCTTACGGATCTACACGGGGCGATTCAGGCGACACTCGACCACGGCGGCATACTTTATGGCCCTGAATTATTTGTAAAGCAGCAAATTAAAGAGGGGCAGTTAACAGTACTCTTGCCCGAATGGATTGGTGAGCAGCGCAGAATATCGATTCTGTATCACCAGCGGAGTCAGCAGCCGCAGAAGGTGAGGGTGTTTATCGAGTTTATGCAGTCTAAGGCGCCCGAGCTGTTTTCGATGGCGTAAGCCAGTTAGCGTTTGCGAGGCTTTAGCGGATTTTTACTCATGGAGTTTTGGGTCTGCTTCGCCTCTTGCAGGCTGGCGCGGGTGGCGGGCACGATACCCAGCTCAAGGTAGTAATTGACTAAACGGCGCAGTTCAAACAAGGACCCAATACGGCTTTGCTGACCTATGGTGAGTTTCCAGGTATCGGTGCGGCCTTCGCTATTGGTTAAGATAAATCCTTGATAAACTAGTTTTTTCATATTGAATGGATGCTTGGCTAAGTCCTATCCCCTCGTGCAGTATTCCCCAGTATAAGATGCTACCTAAAAGCCAAATCTCTTAGGTAGTCAGTTCCTATTTAGGCCACGCTGATGCCGATATTCGATACACCCGCTTCGATAATCTCTTTGCGTAACCCTTTCACTAACTCGGCGGTGATCTTAGGATTTTCTTCGATGATTTCCAGCAGCGTATTTTGCAGCGCGCGCTCTTCTTCCATCACTTCATGGGCGAAGACGTAGTCATCTAAGGCATCATCGGTTAAATCCACATCGCTGATGGTTTCAATGTAGTTCGCCACAGTGCTTGAGGATAACTTGCTGATATTGGTGATATCTTCCTCAAGATTGGTTTGAATCGCCCCAAGTAATGTCGAGAGGGCCACCACGGCGTCCATCGCCGGGTACACACCATAGCTATCAAAGTCGGCAGGTTCTGGGGTGTTATCTTCTAAACGCTGCAAATGCACATCGATGTTGAATTTCAGCTTGTTGTCGTACTGGGATTGCCAAAGAAGCTCGAGCACAGTGCTTAATACCGCAGGATCGCCAAACTCGCAAACCTCTGAAAACAATTGATAGTTAGGTAACATTCGTTGGCAAAGGGCAATGGCAAAGAGTTTTTTCTGTGGTAGTTCTAGCGCCTTTAAACGCTTAAAGAAGCCCGTTTTTTTGGTCATCTGTTATTTCCGCTGATAGCTGTGATAGCACTTGTTTTGCCGCCGATTCTACCTTAGTTAGCTCATCAAGTAACTCTAGTATTTCCGGTTCGAGATCTTCGACACGGGCATCACGTTTCAATGCCGATTCAATCTCTTGGCATAATCGCTGTGTCGTTGGCACCCCACAATAGCAACTAGCACCATGGAGCTTATGGATTGTGCTGAGCATAGTCGCTTGGTCATCTTGACTCAGCGCCGTCTCGATTGCCGAGACGGTTTGAGGCAGTGAATCCAATAACATGCGCAGCATGTCTAAGGCTAAATCCGACTTATGGTTTGCTTGGGTTAAGCAAAGATCCCAGTTGAGGGTGTGTAAATCGAAGTGGGTGAACTTGGGCCGAGTGATCCAGCGGTTTATCTCCGCTTTGAGGGCGGCTTCATCTATGGGTTTAGGCAAGTACCCATCCATACCGCTGCCTAAAATCAGTTCACGTTCCTCGGCAATCGCGTGGGCGGTCACGGCAATAATCGGCGTGTTTCGGTTCATCGACCCTTGGCGGATTTGCTTAGTGGCGCTGATGCCGTCGGTACCCGGCATTTGAATATCCATAAATATAAGGTCGAAGGTGCGGCTCTTGGCTTGTTTGACGGCTTCTTCACCGCTATTAACGGCGATGACGGTCGTCACTAACTCGTTAAGCAGGGTATCAATTAGTTTTAAATTGGCAAAGTTATCGTCTACCGCCAATACGGTCAGTGATTGGCGCGCGGCGGGCACTGTGATGCTGGCAGGTGGTGAAATGTCATATTCTATTGGCGGATAAAGCATATTGCGCGCCAGTTGGTGCTCGCTCACCGGCAGTGACAACACCACATCGGCATTGGGGCGAATAAACTGGCTTAGCACTTCCTGCTCTTGGCAATCGAACAGCACGATTAAGCAATCCGTTTTGGTCTTGGCTTGGTTTAAGGTGCTGACTAATTGATTGGGATTGCTAAATCCATGGCAGCTTAATAGCACATAATCGAATTGATGCTCGGTGGTCGAGAGCGTCGTCTGTAAACTCGGAATGTGTTGATGGTGGGTAACTTTGGTATCCCACAGTTTTAGTTGGCGACTAATCACCGAATGAGTGAGCACTCTTGGCTCATAAAACAGCACGGTTTTATCTTTAAGTTTTTCAAAGGGCAGTGAGTCACCAATTTGGAATTGGCCGAGCCCTAATGGCAGAGTGAACCAGAAGTTTGAACCCTTATCCAACGCCGAGGTAAAGCCAATTTGGCCGCCCATCTGGTTGACGAGACGCTTAGTGATGACCAGTCCAAGCCCAGTACCGCCAAAGCGGCGAGAAATCGAAGAATCAGCTTGACCAAAGGCTTGAAAGAGGAAGTCCTGCTGGCTGTCGTCAATCCCTATCCCGGTATCAATCACATCACAGCGCAGCACCACTTGCTCGTCGGTCTGATTTTGTAATTCTAATTTGACTAACACGCTGCCCGAATCGGTAAACTTGATGGCATTGCCTACTAAGTTATTGATAATTTGGCAAACGCGCATCGCATCGCCGTTAACGTTGTCGGGGACGTTTGGCGCAATATCGACGACCAATTCCAGCCCTTTCGCCTGCGCGCTGCCCGAGATTAAGGTAATCGTCTCACCTAAGGTTTCCCTTAAGCCGAATGGCATTTTTTCTAACACCATTTTACCGGCTTCGAGTTTCGAGAAGTCGAGAATATCGTTGATAATCGCCAGTAGGTTGGTGGCGCTGCGCTCGATGGTATTAATGTAATCGACTTGGCTCGAGTGTAGCGGGGTTTTAACGAGTTGACGGGCAAAGCCTATCACGCCGTTTAAGGGGGTGCGCAGCTCGTGGGACATGTTCGCCAAGAATTCCGACTTAATGCGACTGGCCTCCAGCGCGCGTTTTTTGGCTAAGTCGAGCTCGACGTTTTGGATCTCAATCTGCTCTAAGGTTTCCCGCAGATCCGAGGTGGCCTGATCGATATTTTGCTGCATTTCATCGTGATATTCCGATAGCGAACCCGCCATGGCGTTAATACCGCGTTTAAGCAAATCCAGCTCACCGATAAGATTGCCCTCGAGCCTCGCATCGAGTTTACCCTCACGAATTTTGGCCACCACTCGCACCATTTCGGTAATCGGCTGGGTGACGTTTTTCACCAGACGAAAGGTAAACAGCAGGTTTAATTGCACCCCAATCAAGACGATAATAAAGGCGGCCACGGCGGCCCTGTGTTGCTCGAGCAGCGCACGTTCTTTATTGATAATCACCGAAATATAGCCGAGCAACTCGCCATTATCGGTTTGGATATCAAAATTGATGGGCGCGCCCGGCGCCGGAGGGGCGGTGGCAAAAATCGGCGTTCGAAGGATAAGGCTATCGCCCACATGCTCGATTTCGGTTTTGTGCAGATTACTCAGCGCCTCTTTATAGCGCATGATTTCGAAATCTTTGTGGTAATGCGATGTGACAAAGAGTTGATTTTGAATGTCAAAAATAGCGATGGATTTCACGAGCGTGGATTTATTCAGCTGCGCGGCGGCAAGGAGCCGTTTGGTGGCCTCTCTGTCATTGCCCACGAGTCCCACTTCACTGGCAATCGCTAGAGGCTCGATAATATTGCTGCCCTGTTCAATCAGCGTATCTTCGAGTTCATAGAAGCGATTTATGGTAAAGTAGCTGCCCAGCAGAATACCGACTAAGATCGTCGGCGCAAGCGCAAGCACCAGAACCCAGGAACGTAAGCTGTATTTGGTCATGTTGTTGACAGGGTTCATAGCCGCAGCGCAGTTTCCTAAGTTCTAGGGACGATATAATTTTATAAGACTGCCAGAAAAAGGGCGGTCTTTACCAGTTTTTTATTGATTTAGAGGCCGAAATGGCACAATTTTTTAAAGCAAAACCAAATAGTTCCAAGCAATTGTCGGCGAAGCAGTCCTTTAGCGTGCATCAGCTGGATCATCTAGGGGCAGGTATAGCACAACATCAGGGAAAAGTCGTATTTATCCCTGGGGCCTTGCCCAGTGAAACCGTGCAGGCGCAGCTGACCGAACAAAAGAAAAACTATGCCCGAGCCAAGCTAATTAAAGTCGAGACACCGAGCGCTGAGCGAGTCACGCCACTATGCCCACATTACCAAAGCTGTGGCGGCTGCGATTTACAGCATATGTCATTAGCCGGCCAGCGCGAGCATAAGTCAGCGGCCTTGGTTGATATTATGGCTAAATTTGCTGGCGCCGAAGGCAACTCAGTGCCCGCATTGACGGGGGAGGGGTGGCACTATCGTCGCCGTGCCCGCCTTGCGACTCTATTTGATAAAAATACCAAGCAGTTGAGCTTAGGGTTTCGTGCCTCGAGCAGCAACCAAGTCGTGCCTATTGATAGCTGTTTAGTCTTGGCGAAACCCTTAGCGGATTTAATCGCCCCGTTTGCTAAGTTGCTCAATCAACTGGCGGCCAAATCGAGTCTTGGTCATTTAGAGTTGATTGACGCCGACAATGGCCATTTTGCGGTAATTCGGATCACTAAATCCTTAAATGATAAGGACATGGCTAAGCTTGCGCAGTTTGCCGAGCTGCATCAAATCCATATTTGTTTACAAGACAACGACGGCGAGTTCCATGGGGTAAATGGCACGCTGTTATTGCCCGTTTACCAGTTGCTCGATGATACAGCCGATGTAAAGCCTGTGAGCCTCACCTTTACCCCGGGTAACTTTGTACAAGTGAATGCGCAAATTAACAAGGCTATGGTGGCGCAGGCGTTAGACTGGTTAGCGCCGCAGCCGGGTGAGCGTATTCTCGATCTCTTCTGTGGAATGGGGAACTTCAGTTTGCCTTTAGCTAAACTGGGCGCCGAAGTGATTGGGGTTGAAGGCGTGCCAGAAATGGTTAGCCAAGCCCGTGAAAACGCGGCGGCAAATGGCTTAAGCAATTTAACCTTTTACCATGGCGACTTAAGTGCCGATTTATCCTGCGAGCCTTGGATGGGCAAGATTGATAAGTTGCTACTCGATCCTGCCCGCGCGGGTGCGTTCGAGAGTTTGCAATGGCTTAAGAAGATGAAACCTCGCCAAGTGGTGTATGTGTCGTGTAATCCGGCGAGCTTGGCCCGCGACAGTGCGGTGCTGCTTGAACGTGGCTACAAGTTACAAAAGTTAGGCTTAATCGATATGTTCCCGCAGACACATCATATCGAAGCCATGGCGTTGTTTGAGCTTGCAAAATAAGGCTTATCGGTTGGGCAAGGTTTCTTCACTTGCCCGCGTTATTCGAGTGTAAAGTAAGCAAAGCGTTTGAATAACGTAAAAAATGTGAAGTTTCGTCTCGTTGGGTTTGACAAGTCCGTGCCAATGCTGAAGATAGGAGTGCCGAGGTGGTGCCACTTTTCTCTGAGCACGAATAAGGAAATAAATTAGATGGTCTCTGTTCGCGAAGCGCACTTTAATGATCCCGATTTTCATCTTGAAGATTGGGTGGCTCGCTATGTCAGTCATGTCGAGGAGGCGCAAACCTTACTCACCCTGATTGCACAGGTCGAAGCCTTACCCGCTAAGAGTCCTGCCGCGAAAAGAGAACTGCTCGAACGTGCCCGCGAGATGATTGAAATCCTCGCACCGCTGAATATGGATATCGAGACGCTGCAAGCGGCCATCCTGTTTGTGGTGTTTGATGCAGGTTTATTAAACGAAGAAGCAATCAAAGAAAAATTTGGCGAGTCCCTCGCGCGGTTAGTCGCCAGCGTGGTGACTATGGATGCCATTGGTGCGTTAAAAATCAATCCCAATAGCCGCTCAACCGAGCCGCAAATCGACAATATCCGCCGAATGTTACTGGCGATGGTCGAAGACGTACGCGCCGTGGTGATCAAACTGGCCGAGCGTGTTTGTTTGCTGCGCGCGGTGAAAAATGCCGACGAAGAAACCCGCGTCTTGCTGGCCCGCGAAATTGCCGATATCTATGCGCCGCTCGCTAACCGTTTGGGGATTGGTCAGTTAAAGTGGGAATTAGAAGATATTTCCTTCCGTTATCTGCATCCAGATACCTACAAGGACATTGCCAAACAGCTAGACGGTAAGCGGTTAGACCGCGAAGTCTATATCGAAAAATTTGTCGAGCAGTTGCAGCAGCGCCTCGATGAGGATCAGATCCGCGCTAAGGTGTATGGTCGTCCAAAACATATCTACAGCATCTGGCGCAAGATGAAGGGCAAACATCTCAAGTTTGATGAGTTGTTTGACGTGCGCGCCGTACGTATTGTCACCGAACGTTTGCAGGATTGCTACGGCGCCTTAGGGGTCGTGCACACTCTTTGGCACCATATTCCGCGCGAGTTCGACGACTACGTGGCCAACCCTAAACCTAACGGTTATCAATCGATTCATACCGTAGTGGTGGGGCCTGAAGGTAAAACCGTTGAAATTCAAATTCGTACCCAAGATATGCATGAAGATGCAGAGCTGGGGGTTGCCGCGCACTGGAAATATAAAGAAGGTAATCACTCCGGCAAACAGAGCGGCTACGAAGAAAAAATCAATTGGCTGCGTAAAATTCTGCAATGGCAGGAAGACGTGGTCGAAAGCGGCAACTTGGTCGAAGAAGTCCGCAGCCAAGTGTTTGAAGATAGAGTCTATGTCTTTACCCCAAGCGGTGAAGTCGTCGACTTGCCGCTCGGTTCAACCGTGCTCGACTTTGCCTACTATATTCACTCTCAGGTCGGCCATAAGTGTATCGGTGCCAAGGTCGATGGCCGCATTGTGCCGTTTACCTATCAGGTCGAAACGGGCGAGCGTATCGAGATCATCACCTCGAAGCATCCTAATCCTAAGCGCGATTGGCTCAATCCCAACTTAGGTTATATCCGCACATCGCGGGCGCGCTCGAAAATTCAGCATTGGTTTAAGCAGCAGGACCGCGATAAAAACATTATCGCCGGTAAAGAAATGCTCGAAGCAGAGCTGGCGCGAGTCAGCCTTAAAATTAAAGATGCCGCCATCGCCGTTGAGCGTTTTAATATGGCGAGTATGGATGACTTGCTTGCGGCCATCGGCGGCGGTGATGTGCGTTTACATCAGGTCGTTAACCATATCCAGAGTAAGTTGCGCCTCGATGAGGTGAGCGAAGAAGATGCGGTAGAAGAATTAGTTAAGAAGAGCCAACCTAAATCTGGCACCAATAGCCGTGGGCAGGTGGAAGTGAATGGCGTGGGTAACTTACTCAGCCATATCGCCCGTTGCTGCCAGCCCGTACCTGGGGATGAAATTTTAGGTTTTATCACCAAAGGGCGCGGTATTTCGGTGCATCGCTCCGACTGTGAACAGGTGAAAGAGTTGATGCGCGTTCACCCAGAACGTGGCGTCGATGTGGTTTGGGGCGAAAATTACTCAGGCGGTTATCGCATGCGCCTGCGTGTCTTAGCCCATGACCGCAGCGGCTTATTGCGGGATCTGACCTCGGTACTCGCCGCCGAAAAATCCAATGTGCTCGCCATGAGCTCCTCATCGGATATTAAGAATCAGACGGCGGCCATTGAGCTGGAATTAGAGCTATATAATCTCGATGGCTTATCGCGGGTGTTATCTAAGCTCTCCCAAGTCGATAGCGTGATAGAAGCGCGCAGATTGTAATTCTCGATTCTATGATTATGCGTTGTAAAAAGCGGTAGGGCATAAAGCGCTATTGCTTTTTTATTCAGGTGAAATCGGTTTGCACAATCGCCAGCAAGTTAACAATCCCACTTGTTGAAGTTTATCCCGCTAACGACAGTACTCTATTCGAGAGCCATTACTATTGGGCGTATAGATTAAGTCGTTAAGCGTCCCACATACTACCTTGCTATCGAAGAAGCTAAGCGCTTCCTTGGTTTTTCCTTTGGAACTCAGACCAAGTAGGAGCCGTTGCAATGATGGTAGGCTATTACTAAGCGGTGAAAATATAAAAGGATCGATCCGTGAATTAATAACGGTTAATTCACGGATTGAGCAGCCTTTTAGGCCTGATAAAGAAGAAAGCCCATTCATGGTATCCATAAACACGCTTTTAAGATGACAAAGATGCGCAATTTCTGGGATGCTGGTGACTTGCTTCAGTGTACTTAAATGTAAATGCTCAAGCGCATCTAGATGCGTCAGCGCGCTGAGATCGTGTAACTTTTTCACCCAAAGTATTTCGAGACTTTTTAGTTTAGACAAGCCTTTTAGTGCATCTAATTCTTCAAAGGTGCCAAAACCTAGATATAGCTCTTCTAACTTATCTAGATTAGCCAACAGTTCAATTTGTGCTTGTTGATAGCCGGTCAGGTAAAGCTCTTTAAGATTAGCTAGGTCGCTGATCGAGTCTATATCTTTGTTATTTCTGTTTAAGTCTAGGTGTTTTAGTTGGTGAAGAGACGATAATGGCTTTAAAGAGACTGATTTTTGATTGAACTCACCCAAGCTTAAAAACTCTAGATTGCTAGCATATTCTGCGATAGCTTCAATGTTTGTTATCGCTGGCAGTTGGATCTCTAAAGCTCTGAGTCCTGAATAGTGTTTCAGGAAATCTAACGAGTAATCTCTATCCGCAGACCAAGTTGGACCGAATGCACCTCCTAAGTAAGATAGAGAAATGCCATCTATTTCGCCTTGGCGTAACGATTCAGCAATTAATGTATGTTCGTCAGTGGTTAGCGTATCGGCAATTTTTTGTAGTTTTATCATCGTCTTTTATCTTGATAGCAGTAAGCTGCGTGAGCGAGGCCGTGTTTAAGGCGAATCTAATGGGTTACACAACACTTTCTCGTTCTTTGCTGGTCACTAGAGTGCCTAACTTGCTGATAAGTTGAGTGCGAATTTCATCCGATGAGGTTTGTTTTGCGACTTGTAATTCAGCAGGCGTGATGCCGACCACTTGCAATAAATCGACGCGGCCCGATTTGATGTTAAAACAGTGAGGAAAGGAAACGGGCTCGGTAAACATCATAGTGCGAATAGCGTCAGATAATGCGAGGGGCACTCTGTCGCCATCACCTAGTAAGGGGAAATCTCCCATCTGTCCAGCTGCGAGTAATAAGTTATAGGCCATAAGCATTTGTAGAACTTCAACTGCCCACGTTTCGTCTTTTTCTGTTTCCATTAGAAATTCGACACCAAGACCTGAGTATTCCTCGGGTTCGTCGGTTTCCCAAGGATTAGACATCCCAGAGGTGATATATGCCCATGTGTTTCTGTTGCTATTAGGGGGAGACTTAAAAACACCATGGGTTAGCCAACGAGGGGCGATATCGCTTGCATTCATGCGCTTAAAGAGAGCATGGGATAGCGGAAAAATCCCCGGTCCAGTGTCACCTAATAGGGCTTTATACGATGTTGTTTCTCTTTCTTCCCAAGATGCTTCAAGAAAGCTCATGTTTATTCCTTTAAACTTCGCTGTATCATCCAAACTGGTTCCATAAGTCGGTATGGGCAGAGGCAATACAGTCGATTAACTCATTAAAATAGCGAAATAAATTACCATTTTCGCTTAGTATTCTACAAAGCTTTTTGTATTGATAACGAGATTTTACCGATAAAGACTGACATCTATGATGAGGGAGATAATAAGAAGTACCTATCGTGGGAGAGCAGATTCAGTTACGTCCATCTCAACCCTAAATAGCACTTTGAGCTTGGCTACTTTATCATTAGCGCTTTATTGCCCTTATTACAGCCTTAGTTGCGACTCAGCTTGAGTGTATTCCTGTTTACGCATCCTGCACCTGTGTCGACTCTCTTGAAAGGATATCAGCATGACTTCCCATACCACGCCTTCTATTACTGAGCTTTCAACAGCAGATCTATCAACCAAAGAACCCTCTTCAAAAGTGCCATCAGCAAACGAGCTTTCCGCAGCAGCACTTTCAGCAACCGATGTTGCGCCGTTACTCAAGATTATGGAGAAGCTGCGCGATCCGCAAACGGGTTGTCCTTGGGATAAGGCGCAGACCTTTCAAACCATAGTGCCTTTTACCCTCGAAGAGGCCTATGAAGTGGCCGACACGATTGAACGTTTAGCCTTAGACGAATTGCCCGATGAGCTGGGGGATTTATTATTCCAAGTGGTGTTTTATTGCCAGCTAGGTAAAGAGCAGGGCAGGTTCGATTTCAGCACAGTCGTCAATAAAATCACCGACAAACTGACCCGCCGTCATCCCCATGTGTTTGGCGAAGCCACGTTTGAGGCCGATGCCAGTAGTCAGCAGATGAAGGCCAATTGGGAAGCAATCAAAGCCAGCGAGCGTGAACAAAAGGCATTGGCGGCTGGGGTGACTTCACCAAGCGAAGTTTCTGTGCTTGATGATATTCCGCGTGCACAGCCGGCGTTATCCCGTTCAATCAAAATTCAGCAGCGGGTCGCTCGTGTCGGGTTCGATTGGCCTGAGCTTGAGCCCGTTGTCGCAAAAATCCATGAAGAAATTGATGAAGTGCTGGCGGAGGTGAATCAGCCAGCGCTCGACCAAGCCAAAGTGCAGGCCGAAATGGGCGACTTATTATTTGCAGTGGTGAATTTGGCGCGTCATTTAAAGGTGGACCCAGAACAAGCGCTGCGCCAAGCCAATGTTAAATTTGAACGCCGTTTTAAAGGTGTTGAGGCATTTGCAAGACAAAATAATAAAGCATTAGAAGAACATAGCTTAGAAGAGTTAGATGCCTACTGGGATAAGGTTAAACAGGGCGAGCCAAGATAAAGGGCAAATTATCCGGATTGGTGTTTGTCGAATGGCAACACCTTTGGTATACTACTGCCCCGTCCTAGTGCTTTCTTACAAGCACGTATTTTCAAACTCATTTTCTCAGGTTCAGCATGACTACAAGGTATATCTTCGTTACTGGTGGTGTGGTTTCATCACTAGGTAAAGGCATTGCAGCCGCTTCATTAGCCGCAATTTTAGAGGCCCGTGGTCTCAATGTAACCATCATGAAACTGGACCCATACATTAACGTTGATCCAGGTACCATGAGCCCAACGCAACATGGTGAAGTGTTTGTGACTGAGGACGGCGCAGAAACAGACCTTGACCTAGGCCACTATGAGCGTTTCATCCGCACTAAGATGAACCGTCGCAACAACTTCACTACGGGTCGTATTTACGAGGAAGTGCTGCGTAAAGAGCGTCGCGGTGATTACTTAGGTGCGACCATTCAGGTGATCCCACACATCACTAACGCGATCAAAGAAAAAGTGATTGCAGGTGGTGAAGGTCACGATGTGGCTATCGTTGAAATCGGCGGTACTGTGGGTGATATCGAATCACTGCCATTCCTTGAGTCTATCCGCCAATTAGGTGTTGAACTGGGCCGCGATCGTACCCTGTTTATGCATTTAACCTTAGTGCCATTCCTTGGCGCTGCGGGTGAAGTGAAAACCAAACCGACTCAACATTCAGTCAAAGAATTGCGTTCTATCGGTATTGCACCAGATGTGCTGATCTGCCGTGGCGACCGCGCGATTCCTGCCAACGAGCGTGCGAAGATTTCGTTATTCTGTAACGTTGAAGAACGTGCGGTTATTTCATTAAAAGACGTCGACAGTATCTACAAGATCCCTGCGCTACTGCGCTCACAGGGTTTAGATGACTTAGTGGTTAAGCGTTTTGGCTTAGAGTGCCGCGAAGCCGACTTGTCTGAGTGGGAAAACGTCATTTACCAAGAAGCCAATCCAAACGGCGAAGTCGTGATTGGTATGGTAGGTAAATACATCGAACTGCCTGACGCCTATAAGTCAGTCAACGAAGCATTAAAGCACGCTGGCCTTAAAAATCGCGTATCTGTGACTATCAAGTATATCGATTCACAAACCGTAGAAGCGAAAGGCGATGAAGTTCTGCAAGGTTTAGACGGTATCTTAGTCCCTGGTGGCTTCGGTGAGCGCGGTGTGGAAGGTAAGATTCAAGCGGCTAAATTTGCCCGTGAAAACAACCTGCCATACTTTGGTATCTGTTTAGGTATGCAAGTGGCGCTGATTGAATTTGCCCGTAACGTTGCAGGCATGGCCGATGCACACTCAACCGAATTCAATAAAGCAACGCCATTCCCAGTGGTTGGCTTAATCACTGAATGGGTTGATGAAGAAGGTAACGTTGAACAACGCCATGAAGCCTCTGACTTAGGTGGCACTATGCGTTTAGGTGCGCAGTTATGTCACCTGCTTGAAGGTTCAAAAGCCGCTCAAGCATATAAAGGTAACAGCTGTGTTGAGCGTCACCGTCACCGTTATGAGGTGAACAACAAGTACAGAGAACGTTTAGAGCAAGCGGGTCTGGTATTTAGTGGTTTATCTTCTGACCGTAAACTGGTTGAGATGATTGAGCTGAAAGATCATCCTTGGTTTGTTGCGGGTCAATTCCACCCAGAATTCACTTCGACCCCACGCGATGGTCATCCATTGTTCGAAGGTTTCGTTGCTGCCGCAAGTGCACATCAAAAACGTGATCTGAAGAAATAAATTTTAAGGCCGGACCCGCGACAGTGGGCCCGGCCTTTTGTTACACTCAGGCCGCGTAATCATGAGTCAAAACTCATACCCATGTGTATAAACGACATGCGTATAGACGGAAATAGTAAACGGAATTTAAAGATTTTGGTCGTACTCTACATCTGTTAATTCCCATTGGTATTGGTTTTTTCTTTTCTCTTTTAAACTTAAATCGAGGGTAATATGGCTAAGATTATTAACGTGATTGGTCGCGAGATTATGGATTCTCGTGGTAACCCAACAGTTGAAGCCGAAGTGCATTTAGAAGGTGGTTTTATCGGTATGGCGGCTGCGCCATCTGGTGCTTCTACCGGCAGCCGCGAAGCGCTGGAACTGCGTGATGGCGACAAGAGCCGTTACTTAGGTAAAGGTGTTTTGACTGCTGTGGCTAACGTAAACGGCCCTATCCGTGCAGCGTTAATCGGTAAAGATGCGACTGCACAAGCTGAACTCGATCAAATCATGATCGACTTAGACGGCACTGAAAACAAAGACAAGTTAGGCGCTAACGCGATTCTGGCTGTGTCTTTAGCGGCGGCTAAAGCGGCTGCAGCATTCAAAGGCATGCCTCTATACGCTCACATCGCTGAATTAAACGGCACACCTGGCCAATACGCTATGCCAGTGCCTATGATGAACATCCTTAACGGTGGTGAGCACGCTGATAACAACGTTGATATCCAAGAGTTCATGGTTCAACCTGTTGGCGCGAAAAACTTCCGCGAAGCTTTACGTATGGGCGCTGAGATTTTCCACACCCTGAAAAAAGTACTGCACGGTAAAGGTTTAAGCACTTCTGTGGGTGACGAAGGTGGTTTCGCACCTAACCTGTCTTCTAACGCTGATGCATTAGCGGTAATCAAAGAAGCTGTTGAATTAGCGGGTTACAAGCTGGGTACCGACGTGACTCTGGCATTAGACTGTGCGGCTTCTGAGTTCTACAAAGACGGCAAATATGACCTGTCTGGCGAAGGCAAAGTATTCGATTCAAACGGTTTCTCTGACTTCCTGAAGTCACTGACTGAGCAATATCCAATCGTCTCTATTGAAGACGGTCTGGACGAGTCAGATTGGGACGGTTGGGCATACCAAACTAAGATTATGGGCGATAAGATCCAATTAGTGGGCGACGATTTATTCGTGACTAACACTAAGATCTTAACCCGTGGTATCGAGAACAGCATCGCTAACTCAATCCTGATCAAGTTCAACCAAATCGGTTCATTAACTGAAACCTTAGCGGCTATCCGTATGGCAAAAGCAGCGGGTTACACTGCGGTGATTTCACACCGTAGCGGTGAAACTGAAGACGCTACTATCGCTGATTTAGCGGTAGGTACTGCGGCTGGCCAAATCAAGACGGGTTCACTGTGCCGTTCTGACCGTGTTGCTAAATACAACCAATTGCTGCGTATCGAAGAGCAATTAGGTGAAAAAGCACCATACCGCGGTTTGAAAGAAATCAAAGGTCAGGCGTAATTTAGTCGTCTGATGTAAAAAGGCCACCACTTGGTGGCCTTTTTTGTTGTACTATCTGCAGTATATTTTTTTAATTCAAGATACTGACGCTAATTCCTCCATGAAATTCTTTGTCATTGCACTCATAGTGCTTCTCGGTTTGCTGCAATATCGGCTGTGGTCGGGCGATAACAGCCTGCCCGAATACTTTGTTCTGCAAAAACAGATCGCGGCTCAGCAAGAAGGTAATGCAAAACTCAATGAGCGTAATCAAGTGCTTAAAGAGGAAATTATCGATCTTAAGAGCGGTACCGAAGCGATTGAAGAGCGGGCGCGTAACGAGCTAGGCATGGTGAAAGAAGGCGAGACCTTCTATCGCGTGGTGGGCGGTGACCGTTCAGTATCGAGTCCCTCGCAATAACGGAGCGCTTATGGATACCGTATTAGAAGCCGCGCCGCAGGTCGAAACCCAAGTTGCAGTTCAAATTGATCCTTTCTCGCACCATGTGGTCGCGATTGTACCCGCCGCGGGGATTGGCAGTCGCATGGGTGCAGGCAAACCCAAGCAATATTTAACCTTGCTGGGGCAAAGTATTCTGGCCCATACCTTAGATAAGTTATTGTCCCATCCGCAAATTAACCAAGTGATTGTGGCACTGCATCCAGAGGATACCGAGTTTGCTGCGTTACCGCAGGCTAAGCATCCCAAGCTGGTGACTGTCATTGGTGGCTCTGAGCGCGCCGACTCGGTATTGGCGGCACTCGATAAGGCGCCTGATAATGGTTGGGCTTTAGTACACGATGCGGCCAGACCCTGCCTGACGGCGCAAGACATAGATAAATTGCTGGCATCGCGGGTGCACTTCCCCCAAGGGGCGATTTTAGCCATGCCTGTGCGGGATACCATGAAGCGCGCCAATAGCTTAGGTGAAATTAGCTCGACCGTTTGCCGCGATAATCTCTGGCATGCGTTGACGCCGCAGTTATTTCCAACCTCCTTGTTGCGATTACATTTAAAAGCCGCGCTTGCCGCGGGTGCTGTTGTAACCGATGAGGCCTCGGCGATGGAGTGGGCGGGCATTTCCCCTGGTTTGGTCGCCGGGCGGGCGGATAACATTAAAGTCACCCATCCCGATGATTTGGAGTTGGCAGAGCTCTTTTTACTGCGCGCGAATGCTTGAATGCAAGTTGAGTGAATTGCGCAATTTATTAAATACGTTAGGAATTAAGTAATGAAAATCCGAATCGGCCATGGTTTTGATGTCCATAAATTTGGTGAAGCGCGCCCGTTAATTTTATGTGGGGTCGAAGTCCCCTACGAAACCGGACTGGTGGCTCATTCCGATGGCGATGTGGTGCTGCATGCCATCTCCGATGCCATTTTAGGGGCGATGGCCCTTGGGGATATTGGTAAACATTTCCCCGATACCGATGCCGCCTATAAGGGCGCCGATAGTCGCGTCTTGCTGCGCCATTGCTATGCGTTAGCGCGGGCGAAGGGATTTGAGCTGGGTAATCTGGATGTCACTATCATTGCCCAAGCGCCTAAGATGGCGCCGCATATCGAGGATATGCGCCAAGTGTTGGCGGCCGATCTTAATGCTGACGTTGCCGATATCAACGTTAAGGCAACCACTACCGAAAAACTCGGGTTTACCGGCCGTAAAGAAGGCATTGCGGTCGAAGCCGTCGTATTACTCAGTCGCCAATAGCCTGAAACTTTAAGAGATAAGAAAGACCCATGAGCGAACTACATTACCTGTACGGCAAACCGACGGGCACCGCAGATTTAAGAACCGTTAACAGCGACTTTATCGTGAAAGAGATTTTGCCTTTTAGCCCGTCGGGCGAGGGCGAGCATCATTTAGTCCATATTCGTAAGGATGGGCTGAATACGGTGCAAGTGGCTGAAATGCTCGCGAAGTTCGCTAAGGTTCATCCCAAAGAAGTGACCTATGCTGGACAAAAAGATAAAAATGCCATCACAGAACAGTGGTTTGGTATTCGTATCCCAGGTAAAGAAACCCCTGCGTGGAGCGAACTAAACAGCGAGCGCTTAACCATTTTATCCAGCAGTCGCCACAGCAAAAAACTACGTATTGGCGCGCTCTTGGGCAACCGTTTTATTCTTACCTTGCGCAATGTCACAAACGTAGAAGACATTATCAGCCGCGTTGAAAAAGTCAGCCAGGTTGGTGTGCCTAATTATTTTGGTGAGCAGCGTTTCGGTCACGATGGTAAAAACCTAGTGATGGGACGGCAAATGCTGGCGGGCAAAAAGGTGAAAGACCGTAATAAGCGCAGCATGTATCTGTCTGCGGTGCGCTCCAATCTGTTCAATACCGTTGTCTCCTATCGTTTAGCGAATCATGGCACTAAACCCTTAGCGGGGGATTGCGTGATGCTGGCGGGCAGTAAGAGCTTTTTCGTTACGCCAGAATGGGATTTAGTGGTATTAAAACGCTTGATTGAGAAAGATATTCAGCTTTCTGCCCCACTTTGGGGGCGCGGAAAAATGCTGCCGCAGGGCGAAGCCGCCGAGGTTGAAACCCTCGCCATGGCAGAGCTGAGCGAAGATTGCTACGGCCTTGAGCACGCGGGGCTTGAGCAGGAGCGTCGTCCATTGCTGCTCGAACCTCAAGGTCTTAAATACGAGCAAACTACGGATGGATTAGTGCTCGAATTTATCTTACCTGCGGGCAGCTTTGCGACATCGCTGTTAAGAGAGTTGGTTGATTATCAAGATGTGAAAGAGCTGCAATGGCAAGCGACAGTCTCGCCCGAGGCTAATACTGCAACAGAGAGTCAGACGGCAGAGCTCGATACACCAGAAACCAGCGCGCCAGAGCATGATGAGTCCGCTTCATGATCCGCATCCTTGTCAGTAATGATGATGGTGTGAATGCGCCGGGGATCAGAGCTTTAACCGAGGCGCTCGCCGAAATCGCCACTGTGATGACGGTCGCGCCCGATCGTAATTGTTCCGGCGCAAGTAACTCTTTAACCTTGACTAACCCATTAAGAATTAATAGGTTAGATAATGGTTATATTTCGGTTCACGGTACACCCACGGATTGCGTTCACTTAGCCATACGTGAGCTTTGTGATGGAGAGCCGGATATGGTGGTATCGGGCATCAATGCTGGCGCGAATATGGGGGATGACACTTTATATTCGGGCACAGTAGCGGCGGCGATGGAGGGGCGTTTTTTAGGTTTCCCCGCCGTTGCGATTTCGCTTAATGGTAAGGCATTAAAGCATTATCACTCTGCGGCTGTGTATGCGCGGCGGATCGTGCAGGGGTTGTTAGCGCATCCGATTGCGAGCGATCAGATCCTCAATATCAATGTGCCCGATTTGCCGCTGGATGAGATTAAAGGGATTCGGGTGACGCACCTAGGTGCACGGCATAAGGCCGAAGGCATAGTGCGAACGCAGGATCCTGCGGGGAAAGAGATTTTTTGGCTTGGCCCACCGGGTGTTGAGCAAGATGCGAGTGAAGGAACGGATTTCCATGCGATTGCCCATGGTTATGTGTCGATCACTCCCTTAACCGTGGACTTGACCGCGTATAGACAATTATCGGTATTGCAAGATTGGGTAGATAAAATATGACTCGAGTTGCCTTAACATCGGCGGTGAATTTAGCAAAAAAGCTTCAGGAGGCGGGGATCCGCCATCCAGCCGTTCTTAAGGCAATATCCCATACCCCGCGCGAGTTGTTTCTTGATAATGCGCTGGCCCATAAAGCCTACGAAAACACCGCCTTGCCCATAGGCCAAGGACAAACCATTTCTCAGCCTTATATCGTGGCGCGTATGACAGAGTTACTGCTCCAACATCAGCCGCAAAAGGTACTTGAGGTGGGAACGGGCTCAGGCTACCAAGCGGCGATCCTCGCGCAATTAGTGCCAGAACTGTGCACCATTGAGCGTATCAAAGGTTTACAGATCCAAGCTAGACAAAGATTAAAGCGACTCGATCTGCATAACGTGTCATTCAAATATGGCGATGGCTGGCAGGGCTGGCCGAATCGCAGCCCCTTCGATGGCATTATGGTCACGGCGGCAGCGGCTAAGGTTCCCGAAGCCTTGTTGTCCCAGCTAGCCGAAGGCGGCGTGCTGATCATCCCTGTGGGGGAAGAAACGCAGCAACTGATGCGCTTTACCCGCCGCTCGGACCGTTTTAGTTCTGAAGTAATAGAAACCGTCAAATTTGTTCCCTTGGTCAATGGCGAGCTCGCTTAAGTTATTCGCTGAAGTATTTAGCTTTAGGTCACTTCGTTAAACACTTGGCGTTTTATGATTATGGTAAAACAGTAAGATAGCCCTAAAGAGGAGTTTTTATTGTTGAATGCGGGTTTACTCTTAAACCTCAGTTTAGTGTTGTTGCTTGCGGGCTGTAGCTTTCAGGCGAGTCGCCCCGCACCTGTCGAAAGTCTCTCCCACAGTTATTCCAAACATAACAAAGGCCACATTAAATCTAATTCATATAAAGTTAAGAAAGGTGACACTCTTTATTCGATTTCTTGGGCAGCGGGTAAAGATTTCGCCGAAATTGCCAAAATTAATCAATTAGATAAATCGTACACCATCTACCCTGGACAGATTTTATATTTAACGAATGACACAGGGAAAAATGGCAAAGGCTCTACAACTTTAGGTGGAAGCAATTCAGCGTCTAAAGGGCAAAATAAAGCTAATTCTCTTGATAAACAATCAGCTAGTAACAATTCCTCCGCGAAAAACTTGTCAAGTGAACAGCAGAAAAAAACACTTGATCAGAAAGCGAAGCCTGCGTATTCTGCAACAAGCTCTCAACAAAATGTTAACCCTTCGGTCGTCGCCCCGACATCAACACTGCCAGACAGTGTCAGTCAGTGGCAATGGCCAGTAAGAGGTAAATTGATTGGGACATACTCTGCCAATGAGCAGGGAAATAAAGGAATTAAGATCGCAGGAAAACGCGGAGATATCATCAAAGCCGCTGCAGATGGGCGGGTGGTATACGCAGGTAGTGCTCTTAGGGGTTACGGTAATTTAGTGATTATTAAACATAGTGACGATTACCTTAGTGCCTATGCTCATGCAGATCAGATCTTAGTCGAAGAAAAGCAACATGTCCTTGCTGGACAGACAGTTGCAAAAATGGGCAGTACAGGTACCAATCAGGTAATGCTTCGCTTCGAGATCCGTTACCACGGTCAGTCTGTTAACCCACTTAACTATTTACCTAAGCAATGATTGTTTAGGGCCTTGTTGGCATGGAGGATAAAAAATTGCAGTAATTCAAGCAGTTTACATTAGGTTTGGGAGATTTGATCATGAGCCGCATAAATAGCACTGCCGCAGAAGAACTAGTAGATTTTTCCGTAGATACCGCAGAGTTTGATCTCGATAAAGAGGATATTGCCGCTGATTTAGTTCAAGAACTAGGACTTGAACAACAGGTTCAAGATGACCTGCAAAAAAATCTTGATGCCACCCAGCTCTATTTAGGTGAAATAGGGTTTTCCCCACTGCTTAGCGCAGAAGAAGAAGTTTACTTTTCCCGTAAGGCCTTAAAAGGCTGCGAAAAATCCCGTAATCGCATGATTGAGAGTAACCTGCGACTCGTGGTTAAAATTGCCCGTCGTTACAATAATCGTGGCCTAGCGCTGCTGGATTTAATCGAAGAGGGTAATCTTGGCTTGATCCGTGCGGTGGAAAAATTCGACCCAGAAAGAGGCTTCCGTTTCTCAACCTATGCGACTTGGTGGATCAGACAAACGATTGAACGTGCCATCATGAATCAAACCCGCACGATTCGCTTGCCAATCCATGTGGTAAAAGAGCTCAACGTCTATTTACGTACGGCTCGGGAATTAGCGCAAAAACTTGACCACGAACCTACGGCAGAAGAAATTGCCGAGAAACTGCAAGTATCCAGTGTTGACGTCAGCCGGATGCTGAAGCTCAACGAGAAGATCACCTCTGTCGATATTCCCTTAGGTGGTGATAACGATAAGGCGTTACTCGATGTGCTTGCCGATGACGACAACGTAGGCCCTGACTACAAAGTACAAGATGAAGACATTTCAAACTCAGTGGTGAAATGGCTCAACGAACTCAATACCAAGCAAAGAGAAGTCTTAGCGCGCCGCTTTGGCTTATTGGGTTATGAACCCTCAACCCTTGAAGACGTAGGTGCAGAAATTGGCCTCACCCGTGAACGTGTTCGCCAAATTCAAGTGGAAGCCCTTAAACGCCTACGTGATTTGCTGGGCGCTCAAGGTCTCTCTGTAGAGGCACTATTTAGAAACTAAGGTTTAGAGATTAAGTTTTAGAGATTAAGGTTTAGAAACTTTGGCTTGGATATTTAGCCCTAAACCCGTTCAAAAAGTCATAAAAAACGCCCAATATTCAGGGCGTTTTTTTATGCTTTCGCGTTTATGTTATCGCGAGTTTTCACTCTATGTGTTAACTCAAGCGTTTTAGCTCGTAGAGTAAATCCAGCGCCTGTTTTGGGGTCAGGTTATCGGGATTGATGGCTTTTAATTTACTAACAGCGGGATTCTCCACCGGCTCTGGCAGAGCGAGCAGGGTTTGGATTGGTGCCCTAGTGCCGTTAACATTAGCACCTTCTACTTGATGATCGCGGCTCTCAAGCTGATGTAACTTGTGTTTTGCCGCCTTAATCACTCGTGCTGGCACCCCAGCAAGGGCCGCAACCTGCAAACCATAACTCTTACTGGCCGCACCTTCTTGCACTGCATGCATAAAGGCGATAGTGTCTTCGTGTTCAATCGCATCGAGGTGCACGTTATAGACGCCAGCCATGAGTTCCGGTAATTGTGTTAACTCGAAATAATGGGTCGCAAACAGCGTCATTGCGCCGACTTGCTGTGCTAAATATTCAGCCGCTGACCAGGCTAATGACAGGCCATCGTAGGTTGATGTGCCGCGGCCAATTTCATCCATCAAGACTAAACTTTGCGCGGTCGCATTATGAAGGATATTTGCCGTTTCAGTCATCTCCACCATAAAGGTTGAGCGACCAGAGGCGAGATCATCTGAGGCGCCAATCCGAGTAAAAATCCGATCGATAGGGCCAATGATGGCGCGATCAGCTGGTACAAAGCAGCCAATGTGTGCCATTAGGGTGATAAGCGCCACTTGGCGCATGTAGGTCGATTTACCGCCCATGTTTGGACCTGTAACAATCAACATCCGGCGTTGATTGTGCAGGGTAACAGGGTTGGCGATAAAAGGCGTTTGACTCACACGTTCAACCACTGGATGGCGACCCGCTTCGATTTTTACGCCGATTTCGCTGCTCAGTTCTGGGCAGGTATACCCTAAGGTTTCGGCACGTTCGGCAAAGTTACTCAACACATCGAGTTCGGCTGCCGCTCTGGCGAAGGCTTGTAGTTCAAGCAACTTGGGGAGGATTAAATCAAACAATTCGTCCCAAAGTTGTTTTTCAAGGGCGAGCGCCTTACCTTGGCTCGACAGCACTTTTTCTTCGTATTCCTTAAGTTCGGGCGTGATGTAACGCTCCATATTCTTAAGGGTTTGACGGCGCTGATAATTTAACGGCACTTGCTGCGATTGCAGGCGACTAACTTCGATGTAGTAGCCATGCACTCGGTTGTAGCCAACCTTCAGCGTGGCAATACCAGTGCGCTCTTTTTCCCGCGCTTCGAGCTGAACTAGATAATCAGTGGCTCCTTCACTTAAGCCTCGCCATTCATCTAACTCGGCATTGTAGCCTTCACGGATCACGCCGCCATCACGGATAAGCATGGGCGGGTTATCGACAATGGCGCGCTCAAGCAGTTGTTGCTCTTCGGGAAACTCACCTAAGAGTTGGCCTAGTTTCACCGTATGGGGCGCACTTAACTGCGCGAGTGATTGCTGCAACTGAGGCAAGAGGTTTAATGCTTGGCGTAGGCGGGCAAAATCCCTTGGACGAGCGGTACGCAGCGCCAGCCTTGCCATGATACGTTCGATATCGCCTAGGGCTTTAAGCTGCTCATGCAATGACTCATGGGCCGTGGTCTCGAGTAATTCATTTACGGCCGTTTGGCGAGCAAAAATCTGGGCATGGTCTCTTAGCGGCTGATGGATCCAGCGTTGCAACATCCGGCTGCCCATGGCTGTGGCGGTATTGTCGAGCACGGCTGCTAGGGTGTTATCTCGACCACCACTCAAATTTTGTGTCAGTTCGAGGTTACGGCGCGTTGCCGCATCCAAGACAATCGTATCGGTTTGATTGAAACGGGTAATGGCATTGATATGCGGCAGGGTGGTGCGCTGGGTGTCTTTCACATATTGCATCAAGCAGCCAGCCGCTTGTAGTGAAAGCCTTGCATCGGTAATCCCAAAGCCGTGCAAATCCTTAGTGCCGAATTGTGCCAGCAGCAGTTTAATGCTGGTATCGTAATCAAACTCCCACTCGGGGCGGCGACGCTTGCCTTTAAAATGATGCAATAGCTCCATCGCGCCAAAATCTTCGCTATAGAGAATTTCGACTGGATTGGTACGTTGCAGTTCGGCTTCGAGGGACTCTTTTGTCTCTAATTCAGCAATCACGAAACGGCCGGAAGACACATCCAGGGTCGCGTAGCCAAAACCGACTTTACCTTGATAAACCGCGGCTAACAGATTGTCTTGTCTCTCCTGCAATAACGCTTCGTCGGTCAAAGTACCTGGGGTGACGATGCGCACCACTTTTCGCTCAACCGGGCCTTTTGAGGTAGCAGGGTCGCCAATCTGCTCACAGATCGCGACCGATTGGCCAATTTGAACCAATTTGGCCAGATACCCTTCAACTGCATGGTAAGGAATACCCGCCATAGGGATAGGATCTCCACCACTTTTGCCGCGGGCCGTAAGAGAAATGCCCAATAATTCAGAGGCGCGTTTTGCGTCATCATAGAAGAGTTCATAGAAGTCACCCATACGATAAAACAGCAGCATGTCGTGATGCGCTGCTTTCATGGTCAAATATTGACGCATCATAGGGGTATGTTTTTCTAAATCATCGGTATCTATAGGATTCATTAAATCGTTTTCGTCCGTTATGCCGGCCCAAAGCGGGGAAAAAAGTCGTACAGTAATGGGATAAAAAATCAGTGGATATGCACTATTACTGTCTAAAATAAATTGACGCCAATCTTAGCAATAATTTTCTGAAAATTGACCCTTAAACCATGCATATTCACTGATATCCTGACAAATCTGCAGCACGAGTCGGTAAAAGCTTGTCTCAACGGGAAAATTTTCTGACTTAAAAATAAATCATTCACAGGTCTTGATACTGTATGATTGTACAGTATACTAGTCAGCAGATTATGACAAAGAGCCTCGCTTTTTGTATTACCCGCTTTATTAAATTGAATATCACTTTTGACAGTACTGATACTGTCTAGATGAGGGAACAGGAATGAAGGTCGATCCAAACAAAGAGAAAGCACTTGCTGCGGTATTGAGCCAAATTGAAAAGCAATTTGGTAAAGGCTCCATCATGAAGCTGGGCGAAGACCGCTCTATGGATGTTGAGACTATTTCTACTGGTTCACTTTCCCTTGACGTCGCCTTAGGTGCTGGCGGTTTACCAATGGGACGTATCGTTGAGATTTATGGTCCAGAATCATCAGGTAAAACGACGCTGACATTAGAAGTGATTGCTGCCGCTCAGCGCGAAGGTAAAACCTGTGCCTTTATCGACGCCGAGCACGCGCTAGACCCTATCTATGCTAAAAAGTTAGGCGTTGATATCGATAACTTACTGTGTTCACAACCCGATACGGGTGAACAAGCCCTTGAGATCTGTGATGCGTTAACCCGTTCTGGCGCGGTAGATGTGATCATCGTTGACTCGGTTGCGGCATTAACACCCAAAGCGGAAATTGAAGGTGAAATTGGTGACTCACACATGGGCTTAGCTGCGCGTATGATGAGCCAAGCGATGCGTAAGCTAGCGGGTAACCTCAAGCAATCGAATACACTGTTAATCTTCATCAACCAAATTCGTATGAAGATTGGTGTGATGTTTGGTAACCCAGAAACCACAACGGGTGGTAACGCGCTGAAGTTCTACGCCTCTGTTCGTCTCGATATTCGCCGTACAGGTGCTATCAAAGAAGGCGATGAGGTGGTAGGTAACGAGACGCGCGTTAAAGTGGTTAAAAACAAAGTCGCTGCACCGTTTAAGCAAGCTGAGTTCCAAATTCTTTACGGTCAAGGTATCAACCGTACCGGTGAATTAGTCGATTTAGGTGTGGCTCATAAACTTATCGAAAAAGCCGGTGCATGGTACAGCTACAAGGGTGACAAGATTGGTCAGGGCCGTGCAAATGCTGGCAAATATTTGACTGAAAACCCAGCGATCGCAGCTGAAATTGATAAAACGCTACGTGAGCTATTATTGAGTAACCCTGCAGCCTTGTCATCATCAGCTTCTGATGATGAAAATAGCGAAGGTAATGTTGACTTCGAAACAGGCGAAGTATTCTGAGCCAGTCAGCCCGTCAAATCGCGGTCGCGCTGTTAGCGCGCCGCGACTATTCCCGCCAAGAAATCCGCTCCAAACTGCTCGAAAAAGGCTTTGAAATCGTTGATATCGATCCCGTGCTCGATGATTGTGAAGCATCGGGTTTTATCAATGATAAGCGCTATGCTGAGCTGCTCGTAAGAAGCCATATTGCCCGTGGTCATGGGCCTATACGTATTCGTCAAGCCATTGCCCAAAAGGGGCTTTCAAAGGATTGTATCGAAGCCGCGTTATCTGCAAATGATCATGATTGGTTTGAGTTAGCAAAAGCCACAGCCATCAAAAAATATGCTATCCCTAAAGTCACCGAGATTAAGGGTTCACACTCTCGCGAGCTGCTGGCGAAAGAAAAAGCCAAACGGGTGCGGTTTTTACTGAGCCAAGGCTTTAATTACGAACAAGTCTCCTACGCCTTAGATTACGACCCTTTGGAAGATCATGATGACTAACGTCATGGCATAAACTCGCAGCCCTTGGCTTGTCTGGCCATTGTCTTTTGCGTTCGGCCGCTCTGCTGGTTAGCCCCATCGACTCCTCTTTACCGCTTGGCTTTTGTGATAAGCCCCGTCATACCCGCAAACTCACCGAAAATATGAGATTCCTAAGCCTATATCGCTATTCAAGGCTGGTCGTCTTTCCTCAGTCTGCTTATAATGCTGGGCAAATAGAAATACGGCTACCTTATGGTGTAGCTGGTCATGCTTACCCAATTCAGGACGATTTCATGTATCAAACGACAGCAGCGCTTAGAAGTGCTTTCCTCGAATTTTTCCGCAGCAATGGTCACCAAGTTGTGGACAGTAGTTCTCTTGTACCAGGCAACGATCCAACGCTTTTATTCACCAACGCCGGTATGAACCAGTTCAAGGACGTGTTTCTTGGCATGGACAAACGTAGCTATACACGTGCGACCACTGCTCAACGCTGCGTCCGTGCGGGTGGTAAACACAACGATTTAGATAACGTTGGTTACACCGCGCGTCACCATACTTTCTTCGAAATGCTGGGTAACTTCAGCTTTGGTGATTATTTCAAAGAAGATGCGATTCGTTTTGGTTGGACATTCCTGACTGAAGTCTTGAAGCTACCAAAGGAACGTCTGTGTGTGACTGTTTACCAAACAGACGATGAAGCTTTTGAAATTTGGAATAAAAAGATTGGTGTTGCCACTGAAAACATCATTCGCATCGGCGATAACAAGGGCGCGCCATACGCTTCAGATAACTTCTGGCAAATGGGTGACACAGGCCCTTGTGGTCCATGTACCGAAATTTTCTACGATCACGGCGATCATATCTGGGGCGGACGTCCCGGTAGCCCAGAAGAAGATGGCGACCGTTTCATCGAAATCTGGAACATCGTATTCATGCAATACAATCGCCAAGCCTCTGGTGAAATGTTGCCGCTGCCAAAACCTTCAGTCGATACCGGTATGGGGATTGAGCGTATCGCTGCGATTATGCAGGGCGTTCATTCAAACTACGAAATCGATATTTTCCGCGCCTTGATTGCTAAAGCAGCAGAAATCATCGGCGTGACTGACTTATCTAACAAGTCACTGCGCGTTATTGCTGACCATATTCGTTCATGCGCCTTCTTAGTTGCCGATGGTGTAATGCCATCGAACGAAGGTCGTGGCTATGTGCTGCGTCGTATTATTCGCCGCGCAGTGCGTCATGGTAACAAGTTAGGGGCAACTGAAGCCTTCTTCTACAAGTTAGTTCCGACGCTAATCGAAGTGATGGGCGATGCCGCTAAAGGTCTTGCCGATACTCAAGTGATTGTTGAAAAAGCCCTTAAAGCGGAAGAAGAGCAGTTTGCTCGTACGCTTGAGCGTGGTTTAGGTATTCTAGATAGCGCATTAAACGAATTGCAGGGAGACACCTTAGACGGTGAAACTGTGTTCAAACTGTACGATACCTATGGCTTCCCAGTGGATTTAACCGCTGACGTATGCCGCGAGCGCAACATTATCGTCGATGAAGCGGGTTTCGAAGTGGCGATGGCTGAACAACGTAGCCGCGCTCAAGCCGCGGGTAACTTCGGCGCCGATTACAACGCGGCACTGAAAATTGATGCTGAAACTGCATTCTGTGGTTACTCAGAACTCACTGGCAATGCCAAAGTCACTGCACTTTACCTAAACGGTGAGTCAGTTCCTGCAATCAATGCGGGTGATGATGCCGTAGTCGTGCTCGATGTGACGCCATTCTATGCAGAATCGGGCGGACAAGTGGGTGACAAGGGCGTATTAGTGGCTCAAGGTATTGAGTTTGCTGTTAGCGATACGCAAAAGTTTGGTCAAGCTTCAGGCCATAAAGGGACGTTAACGGCTGGCAGCTTAAGCGTTGGCCAAGTACTTGAAGCAAAAGTGGATAAAAAACTGCGTCACCGCACCCAGTTAAACCACTCTGTGACTCACTTATTACATGCTGCGCTGCGTCAAGTGTTGGGCACTCACGTAACTCAAAAAGGTTCGTTAGTTGATCCTGAGCGTTTACGTTTCGACTTCTCTCATTTCGAAGCGGTCAAACCTGCTGAATTGAAACAGGTTGAAGAGTTAGTCAACACCCAAATTCGCCGTAACCATGAGCTGAAAGTCGCTGAAATGGCGATTGATGAAGCCAAAGAAAAAGGCGCTATGGCGCTCTTCGGTGAGAAGTACGATGCACAAGTGCGTGTCGTCACTATGGGCGATTTCTCTATCGAGCTGTGTGGTGGTACTCACGTTGGCCGTACCGGTGACATTGGTCTGTTCAAAATTACTTCTGAAGGTGGTATCGCTGCCGGCGTTCGCCGTATCGAAGCGGTAACCGGCGCTGCGGCGATGGCCTATGTGGCACAGCAACAAGCACAACTTGAAGAAGCGGCTGCACTGCTGAAAGGCGATCCTCAATCCGTTGTGGCTAAGCTGAAAGCGCAACTGGATAAAATGAAGCAGCTTGAAAAAGATATGCAGCAACTGAAAGATAAGTTAGCTGCGGCAGCGAGTGCGGATTTAGCTGGTGATGCGGTTGTAGTTAATGGCGTAAATGTGCTGATTAAGAAACTTGAAGGTGTTGAAGCAGGTGCACTGCGTGGCCTGCAAGATGAGTTAAAGCAAAAGCTGAAATCTGCCGTTATCCTGCTCGGTGTGGCTCAAGAAGGCAAAGTGAACCTTATCGCGGGCGTGAGCAACGACTTAGTCGGTAAAGTGAAGGCCGGTGAACTGGTTGCTATGGTTGCTGCCCAAGTGGGTGGTAAAGGCGGTGGTCGCCCTGATATGGCCCAAGCGGGTGGTAGCCAACCAGAAAATCTGGATGCGGCACTGTCTCAAGTATTACCTTGGATTACTGAGCGTTTAGCTTAAGAGGTTGCTGTGCTCGAAAAACGAAAGCTTAGTGGTAGCAAGCTTTTTGTGAAGAAGTTTGGTGGCACTTCGGTGGGTTCGATTGAACGCATCGAAGTGGTTGCCGAGCAAATTGCAAAGTCCGCTCACAATGGTGAGCTGCAGGTCTTGGTACTTTCTGCGATGGCAGGGGAGACCAACAGACTATTTGCGCTCGCGGCGCAAATCGATCCCCGCGCTAGTGCGCGGGAACTCGATATGCTTGTCTCGACGGGAGAGCAAATCAGTATTGCGTTAATGGCGATGGCGTTACAACGTCGAGGCATAAACGCGAGATCCCTGACTGGCGATCAAGTCCAAATTCATACAAACAGTCAGTTTGGTCGTGCGAGTATTGAGCGTGTCGATACGGCATACTTAACCTCTTTGCTAAACGACGGCATTGTACCGATTGTGGCTGGTTTTCAAGGTATCGATCCCAATGGTGATGTAACAACCTTAGGGCGCGGTGGTTCTGATACTACGGCTGTGGCACTCGCTGCGGCGTTAAAAGCCGATGAATGCCAAATCTTTACCGATGTGCCCGGTGTATTTACGACCGATCCAAATATCGATAGTAGTGCCAGACGCCTCGATGTGATTGGTTTTGATGTGATGCTAGAAATGGCAAAACTCGGCGCTAAGGTGCTGCATCCCGACTCGGTTGAATACGCACAACGTTTTAAAGTGCCACTGCGTGTATTGTCGAGTTTTGAGGCTGGCCATGGGACATTAATCCAATTTGGTGATGAATCAGAGCTGGCGATGGCCGCATCGGTGCAAGGTATTGCAATTAATAAGGCACTTGCGACCTTAACCATCGAAGGTTTGTTTACTAGCAGTGAGCATTATCAAGCCCTGTTAGCCTGCTTGGCACGGCTTGAGATTGATGTTGAGTTTATTACCCCGCTCAAGCTCAATGAAACCTCAGCAGCCGAATGTGTCAGTTTTATGCTGGCCGAAGCCAAGGTCGATATTTTATTGCATGAGCTAGAGCTTTTAAGTGAAAGTCTTGATCTAGGCCAATTGATTGTTGAGCGTCAACGTGCAAAAGTGTCTTTAGTTGGCAAAGGTTTACAGGCAAAAGTTGGATTATTGACTAAGATGTTAGATGTATTGGGTAATGAAACAATCCATGCTAAGTTACTTTCGACATCGGAGAGTAAATTGTCAACTGTGATCGATGAAAGGGACTTACACAAGGCGGTTCGAGCGTTACATCACGCCTTCGAGCTAAATAAGGTGTAATTAAATAACTGTTTGAGTATTGAATACTATTAATTTGTACTCAGCTGACCCTATAATATGCCCATCTACCGGATGAGTGCCGTGTGTAAGCTGAATTAAGACATAAAGGAGCTATCGAATGCTGATTTTGACTCGTCGTGTTGGCGAAACACTGATGATTGGTGATGAAGTCACAGTTACAGTGCTAGGGGTAAAAGGCAATCAAGTGCGTATTGGTGTTAATGCACCGAAAGAGGTTTCTGTCCACCGTGAAGAAATCTATCAACGCATTCAATCTGAAAAATCAGGTACACCTTCAGAAGGTGGTAACTTTTAATACGGCGCTTAGGCGAGTATTAGCGACATAGAAGAGTCAGTTTTTTAACTGGCTTTTTTATTTTTTGAGCCGAAAGATTGGCGCAAATCAACACATTGGATTGATATAACAGCAATGTGATTAAAAACGCTTCAAACAGAAGTGGTTTCAGAAAAAGGGTTTGACTTATTTTCGTCAAACAGTAATATGTGCGCCAAGAAAACGGAGAGGTGGCCGAGTGGCCGAAGGCGCTCCCCTGCTAAGGGAGTATGGGCTTTATCTCCCATCGAGGGTTCGAATCCCTCCTTCTCCGCCATTTCTTACCGATAAAAGTGCGCGTGTAGCTCAGCTGGATAGAGTACCTGGCTACGAACCAGGCGGTCGGAGGTTCGAATCCTTCCACGCGCACCATTTTATTGAAGCAAGATAGATACAAGTCGCGCATGTAGCTCAGCTGGATAGAGTACCTGGCTACGAACCAGGCGGTCGGAGGTTCGACTCCTTCCATGCGCACCATCTCTGCATTAGTTATGTTTAACTCATCAGGTTTGAATTTCAGACGAAATTTTGTAATTAGTGCTTCAAGTAAGTGTTTTAAGCGCGTGTAGCTCAGCTGGATAGAGTACCTGGCTACGAACCAGGCGGTCGGAGGTTCGAATCCTTCCACGCGCACCATATTCAATCTTAATGCGAATGTGTTGAGATAACAGTTTAAAATGCGCATGTAGCTCAGCTGGATAGAGTACCTGGCTACGAACCAGGCGGTCGGAGGTTCGACTCCTTCCATGCGCACCAATTCGCAGGCAAAGCCTTAGCTTTGTTAGCAAACGCAAAAATCGCGCGTGTAGCTCAGCTGGATAGAGTACCTGGCTACGAACCAGGCGGTCGGAGGTTCGAATCCTTCCACGCGCACCATTTTAGTAAGCAATAGCTTACAAATGCAGATTTTGCGGAGAGGTGGCCGAGTGGCCGAAGGCGCTCCCCTGCTAAGGGAGTATGGGCTTTATCTCCCATCGAGGGTTCGAATCCCTCCTTCTCCGCCATTCTATTCCTAGTGAATAGATTTAATTTGCGAGGCTTAAGTGCTTCTTCTAGACTCAAGTCTATCGGTAAGGTGGCAACTTACCCAGTATTTAAGCGCGTGTAGCTCAGCTGGATAGAGTACCTGGCTACGAACCAGGCGGTCGGAGGTTCGAATCCTTCCACGCGCACCATCTACTTAGTTAGATTTAGATAAGCCCTGCAAGTAATTGCAGGGCTTTTTTAATGGAATTTTTCCGCTTAATCTCGCATCAATCCTTATCCCTTCCCATGCTTTGTAACCTTGATAATCCGTGTCTTACGCTACGTTATGTTCAATCCAATACCTATGCCTTAAGCGATGATGTTCTCGCGCTGGCTTACTGTTTAGCGCCTGATAAAGAGATAGCTAAGGGTTATCTTGACTCGCAAGCTGAGCCGTAAAAGAGACGAAGAGATAAGCATGGAACAAGGGGGTGATGAGTGACTTCGCGTCTTAGGGACGAGTCCTGAGAGAGGTTTGAAGAGTGTTAGCGAGCAATTTGGGGAAATAAAAAGGGCTGTAAAATACAGCCCTTTTTAGCGTAGATATCGTGATTAGGCTTCTAGCTTAGCAAACTCGGCTTTTTGCTCTTTTAGTTTGTCCATATCACGGCTCAGATCGGCCATCTTGGCGCGTTCTTTATCAATGACGGCTGGCGGTGCTTTCGCCACGAAGCCTTCATTCGATAATTTACCTTCGATACGGGCAATCTCTTGAGTCAGCTTCTCAAGCTGCTTGTCGATGCGAGCCATTTCAGCCGCTACATCCACCAGACCTGCCATCGGAATCAATAATTCCATTTCGCCAATCAGACCTGTGGTCGACATTGGCGCCGTTTCACCTTCGCCAAGAATCGTCATGCTCTCTAAGCGCGCAAGCGTTGTGAAGAAGGCTTGGTTCGCTTCAACACGGGCTTGGTCTTGGGCACTCACGCCACGCAGTAGGGCATTTAATGGCTTAGAAGGCGCAATATTGAGTTCGGCACGGATATTACGAACCGCAACAATCACTTGCTTAACCCACTCGAGATCGGCCATCGCGGTCGCATCTACTTTGGCGGAATCATAGCTTGGGAATGGTGCCAGCATGATGGTGTCGCCTTGAGCGCCAGTCAGCGGTTTAACGCGTTGCCAGATGGTTTCAGTGATGTACGGCATCATTGGGTGCATCAGACGTTGCATCGCTTCTAACACATTGACCAGCGTATGGCGGGTGCCACGCATTTGCGCTTCATTACCGTTTTGCAGTACAGGCTTAGTTAACTCTAAATACCAATCGCAGAACTGGTTCCAAGTGAACTCGTACAGTGTGTTCGCTGCAAGGTCGAAACGGAAGTTTGCCATGTGGTCGTCGTAGGTTTTTACAGTTTGGTTGAATAAACCGATGATCCAGCGATCCGCCAGTGACAGTTCCATTTCACCGCCTTGGTAATCCGGTGAGTTCGGGCCGCAATCTTGGCCTTCGGTATTCATCAGCACGTAACGTGACGCGTTCCAAAGCTTGTTACAGAAGCTGCGGTAACCGTCTAAACGCTTCATGTCCCAGTTGATATCACGGCCAGTTGAGGCCATTGCCGCTAGGGTAAAGCGCAGGGCATCGGTACCGTGGGCTTCAATACCGTTTTCAAATTCTTTACGGGTGCTCTTTTCGATCTTGGCGGCGAGTTGAGGTTGCATCATGTTGCCGGTGCGTTTTTCAACTAGGGCTTCTAGATCGATACCGTCAATCATATCCAATGGGTCAAGTACGTTGCCCTTAGATTTTGACATCTTGTTACCCGCTTCATCGCGGATAAGGCCGGTCACATAAACGGTTTTAAATGGTACCTGTGGCTTACCGTCTTCATCTTTGATGAAGTGCATGGTCATCATGATCATACGGGCAACCCAGAAGAAGATGATGTCAAAACCCGTGACCAACACGTCGGTCGGGTGGAAGGTTTTTAAATCTTCAACATTGTCAGGCCAGCCTAAAGTCGAGAATGTCCACAGGGCTGAGCTGAACCAGGTATCCAGTACGTCTTCATCTTGGCGCAGGGCGATAGCATCATCGATATTGTGCTTAGCACGCACTTCAGCTTCGTTACGGCCAACATACACCTTACCGTTCGCATCGTACCAAGCGGGGATGCGGTGACCCCACCATAATTGGCGAGAGATACACCAATCTTGAATGTCGCGCATCCAAGAGAAGTACATGTTTTCGTATTGCTGCGGCACAAACTTAATGTCGCCATTTTCAACGGCTTCGATTGCGGTTTTCGCCATAGGTGCAACGGCGACGTACCATTGGTCGGTCAGCATTGGTTCGATTACCACGCCAGAGCGGTCACCGTAGGGCACTTTTAGGCCGTGTGGCGCGATTTTTTCGAGCAGACCTAAGCTTTCAAATTCGGCCACGATGGCATCACGAGCTTTGAAACGATCAAGGCCTGCGAAACGCTCTGGCAGGCTGCCATCTAAGCTAGTGTTGATGGTGCCATCGGTATTGACGACTTCAGCGGATGCACGAATTGCTGCATCTAAGGTCAACACGTTGAACATAGGAAGCTTGTGACGTTTACCGACTTCATAGTCGTTAAAGTCGTGGGCAGGAGTGATCTTCACACAGCCTGTGCCAAACTCCATGTCTACATAGTCATCGGCAACGATAGGGATGCGACGATTAACGATTGGCAGCAGAATAAATTTGCCGATCAGTGCTTGATAACGCTCATCGTCTGGATGAACTGCAACCGCGCTATCGCCCAGCATAGTTTCTGGACGTGTGGTGGCGACTTCGAGGTAATCTTTACCGTCGGCAGTTAGCTCGCCATCGGCTAATGGATAACGCAGGTGCCACATGTGGCCTTGCTTTTCTTTGTTTTCCACTTCGAGATCAGAAATCGCGGTGTGTAGTTTAGGATCCCAATTCACTAAACGTTTACCACGGTAAATCAAATCATCTTCATAGAGACGGACAAACACTTCTTGAACGGCTTTAGACAAGCCTTCGTCCATGGTAAAGCGTTCACGGTCCCAATCCACTGAGGCGCCCATACGACGCAGCTGCTTAGTGATGGTGCCGCCAGATTGCGCTTTCCATTCCCATACTTTTTCCATGAAAGCATCGCGGCCAAGGTCATGGCGGCTCTTGCCTTCTTCGGCTTCAAGCTTACGCTCAACCAGCATTTGAGTCGCAATACCTGCATGGTCAGTACCGACTTGCCACAGGGTGTTTTTACCCTTCATACGTTGGTAGCGGATCAGTGTATCCATGATGGTATCTTGGAAAGCGTGGCCCATGTGCAGACTGCCCGTCACGTTAGGTGGCGGGATCATGATGCAATAGTTGCCCTGTGAGGCATCGCCGTGGGGCTTAAAGTAACCTTGCTCTTCCCAGTTTTGGTAAAGAGTCTGCTCAATGGACTGAGGATCGTATGTTTTTTCCATGGGAACGTATCTGTCTCAAGCTAAATTAAGTGGATGTGTTGCTAAATTTTGGGTTGTTAATTCAATCCCTAAGCCACGATATTGGCGGTAGCGTTCACGTGCTATCGCTTTATGTTGGTCGTCATTAGCCACAAAATCGAAGATTTGACCAAAGTTTACCGCAAACGGAGGTACTTGGTCTGCAAGATTAATCAGAAGTTGGCGACTTTTGTTTGGGCCGAGTCTGTCAAAACCGATTTCAACAGGTGAGCCTGTGGTGTGGCCTTCACCTTTGAGGTTATGGGGGACAAATGCACTGGGTTCAAACTGCCATAGTAACTCGTCGATTTCGAAGGCGATGTTCTTGTCCTGACAGTGAATATAGACCTGCTGCTGGTTTATAAATCCCTGTTGGGCTAGACGGCAAGCCAATTGATACATGTCATTAAGGGCCGTGTTCACGCCCATCGGCGGCAGTAAATAAAACAGCGCTTGAGTCATGATTTCAATGCCTTGCTTTAAGTTATAGACGAACGGGTAAGTCTACACTAAAACTCAAGCTGGGTTAACGCTTAGCACTGTGGTTTTTCGCGGGAGATTGAACGGCGGGGACAGGGGGTGGCTTAAGCCGTTACTGTGCCAAATGTGCACAGCTTAAGTACTCGCTTAAGGCTAAGAGTAATGGTTAAACGACTATGGGGTCTGGGGATATAAAAGCAAAGCGCACCCGAAGGTGCGCTGGTTGAAAGACTGGTCAAACAAACTATTCCTCCTAGGTTATTGAGCATTGTTATTAAAGGATTTTATTGACGCTTTGTGAATAAACAACACATATCGCATTAGATTTTGTTTATTCAGCAGGTTAACTCACTTTCAACTTACAATTTCAACTTACATTTTCACTTACGATTACACTACAGAATATAAATAAAGGAATCTGGCTGATATTAGTACTCAAAAAGGTACTGGGTATTTTGCTGTTAAGCAGCTCGCCTTGTTCCGTGTTATCTAAATTCTTTTTTACTCACTATTTGTAATATGCCCACTTGCTCATATTACCGATAACGCTATTAACCTCCTCATATTGTTTGACTGTTAAGAAGCTAATTCACCTAAAGTGGTCTTTCATGGTACCTATGGTGGCTCTATTGCTGACGTCCTCCTCTTGATTGTTACATTTGGGCTCAAAGAGTGTGTAAGACTAAAATTGGCAATATGATGTAGTAGGTTACTCCTTTATGATCGACTCGTGTGTTAACACCCATTTAGTGCGTTTGTCGTTAGTTGTTGGTCATCGGTCTCTATTTTTTAGTAACCTCGCATCTCATTTGATCATCAGAGGGAAAACGCATAAATATTACAGCTTGGCGTTACTTAATTTATGTGGCCGTCTTAAGATGACTGCCGTAATGTGACTGTTTTAATGTAGCTGTCTTAATGTTACTGCCTGTGTCACTGTTTTTGAGAGTGAGTTTTGTGTGGCGGCGTACTCCTTCTTATGGTGATATTTAACGCTTTTAAGTTGAAATTCACATCACTTCGATTCTGCTGTCACTTAGTAAAGTGTAGTAGTTATTTAAAGGTTCACACTCTTTTTACTGACCATTAGGACGGTCTATCAAACTTTTGCTAAAAAATGTGACCTATTAAACCTTATCTACTTTATGCTCTCGAAGTGATGTGGTCTCGCACTAACATCGAGTAACTTAAGCTGCATCTTCCTCATCGTAATCATCCTCGACATTAACAGCGTCTTCGGGATGAGCAATGGATGCGAAACGTTGGGCTTCAGGTTTATGGGTTAATCGATTGAGTTGTTTCTCTAATTTTTGACCCATGGCCGTAATGGCTGCATAAAGATTGTCGTGTTTTGCTTGAGCAAAAAGTTCTCCATTTGGGATGCCAACCGATGCTTCAATTTTGAAACCAGGTTTCTCCTCTGTGATGATGACATGGGGATTAATCAACTGCACATCGTGCCTAGAAAGTTTGTCAAAACGGCTTTCAATGCGTTCACGGATTGGGGCAGTGACTTCTAGTTGTTTGCTCGTAATCTTTAGCATATGTTGCACCTTCTATTTGTTTCCTTCGATTTCAGATTACCAATCTACACCCTTAAAAACGAGATCTAAATCACATTTTTTACCCTGTTCAGTTCTGTTCGTTGGTTATTTGATCGCTTAGACAAATCTCGCGGATTCTTGGTCGAAAAGGCTTGAATTGGTTATCGGAACAGGCCATATTTGATGGGATAACTACGCAGTCTTTCCCATCATTTACCTATCTTTACTTTAAGTTTTTCATTAGATCCCGATAAAATACCTTCACTTATTTCATTGCTCAGTCGAGTGGCAGGTATTATGGAAACCGAACATATCAAAGTTAAAGTCTGGGATTTACCCACACGCTTTTTTCACTGGGGCATGGTGGCCCTCATGGCCTTACTCTGGTGGAGCGCTGAAGTGGGCGAAATGCAATGGCACCAGATCTTTGCTTATAGTTTGTTGATCCTGATTGGCTTTCGGCTTTTATGGGGCTTGATTGGCAGTGATACTGCGAGGTTTAGTCACTTCGTGCATCATCCCAAGGTGGTGTTTGAGTATTTGAAAGACGTTCGCGCAAAGGGCGTATCAGTGGTTTTAGGGCATAATCCGATGGGCGGTTATATGGTGATTGTGTTGATTGCCATTATTAGCTTACAGCTTATCACTGGACTCTTTGCTACCGATGATGTGTTTACCGAAGGTCCACTGTACAGCTATGTGAGTGCTGATACTGCTTCGTTTCTCACTTGGTTGCATAAAATGAATTTCAACCTCATCTTAGCCTTGAGTGCCGTGCATGTGTTGGCTGTCGTTGTACACGCGCTTAAAGGTGACAAATTAGTGGGAGCCATGCTCAGCGGTTATAAACGGGTGTCTAAGGTTGAGCACGCCGAATCTGAAACTCAGTTGGTGTTTAAATCACAGTGGTTGGCCTTAATCGTGCTGTTAATCATCGCTGGAGTGGTGTTTACCTATTTGATGTGGCCCATAGTACAAGTGCTCTAGCAAGTGCTGAACATTAAAAAAGCCTGCATGTAGCAGGCTTCTTTATTAGACATTACAACGCGTAATTAGTCTTTTTTGTACACGTCGTGGCAGCCTTTACAGCTCTTGCCTGTGTTCATAAAGGCTTGCTTGATTTCAGCTTGGTCACCTTTTTGAGCCACAGTCGCTAAAATAGCGGCATTTTCTTGGAAGGTTTTCATCTTAGCGTCGAAGTCAGCCTTGTCTTGCCATACTTTGGCTAGCGCTTCGGTATCGCCTTTATCTGAACCTTCAATAAAGCCTTCGAAAGGAATGTGTGAAAGAGCAGCAACATTGTTGGCGCGCATTGCGAAGGTTTCAGCTTCGAAAGGTTTCTTGCCTTTCATCATTGCGCCCATATCGCCAAAGTTATAAGCAATCAGGCCAAATGCAGATTGGCGATATTCAATCGCGTCCTTCGCATCTTCAAAATTGTGTGCTTGTGCAGTTGAAGCCAATAAGGTACCGGCAACGAGAGTCAGGAGTAATTTTTTCATCGTATTCTCACAAATTAGCGTCGAAGTGTGACATTGCGCTCCTATTGTACACAAATTAACTCAATGTACTAGAAGCATTTTTGTCAGTTTTTGTCTAGGCAGGAAGGATAAACGTAACAAGTTATTTGTTGGTTGAGTAAATCTGCTAAACTGCCGTTGTAATGCTTAAACAATACTACTGGGGCGATTATGCGAGCCAATTGGGACTTAGTTTTAGAGAAAATCTTGAGCCATGGAAACTATGAAGAACTCTCAGTGTTGTTCCATTTATTGCTGACAGAAGAAGAGCGCAGTGCGATCGCGGGACGATTAAAGGTTTTCCAATTATTACTGGATGGCGAGATGAGCCAGCGGCAAATCGCGGCGGAATACGAGGTCAGCATCGCCACGATCACACGCTGTTCAAACTATTTAAAGAATATGGCACCCAGCCATAGAGAAAAAATTCAACAGCTCATCAAATAAGGTCGCTGTGGTGCCTTTATCCTTAATAGCCTAAAACATTGGGGTGGCAGGCAACTTATGACGACGATAAAGCGTACGTCTTACCAGAATGTAGAAGCTGTAGCTTAAGAGTAATATGGCTAATAATGGGTAAAACTTTTCGGGTAAAAACTTAAAGATGGACAATGCACCTAGCAAGTATAAGAAGGGTAATAGGTCATAAATCATCTTAGGGATCCCGCCTGATTTCCTACGTTTGATAGGGTCGGTACGACGGTTTTGGGAGCGCATAGTGTAAATTCTTGCGCCAAGCACAAACATGACAGCTGAAGCAATCAAAGCATAATTGGGTTCGAGCAGCATAAAGCTTGCGATGCCTAATGCCATATAACCATAAGGTAAAGCTTCGTATACAGGTTTTGTTAACATATGCACTCCGTCGCGTGATATCGAAATAGGTTTAAAACCCTAATATTCCAGTTAAAAATGCTAAATCTATCTAAAACTTCCGTGTTTACCTTTGGATTATAAACATTTGTTGATAAAAAAAGCACCTCCTTATGTAAGGAAGTGCTTCATTATCTTGCTCGGGTTAGTGAGCTTTAGGCGTTACGGCCTAGATTAGCCGCGGCAACCGCAACCGCCATTGCCATCACAACCTGTTTTTGGTGTGTCGCACGCTTCATGATCGTGGTCATGGTGATGATGACCATGATCATCAGAACCGCCACAACAGCCACCCGCATCTTGGCTTGAACCACCACAGCATCCGCCGCCGTGGTCATGATCATGGTTGTGACCATGGCTGCCACATCCGCCGTGGGCATGGATATGGCCATGGGCAACTTCTTCTGCCGTTGCAGCGCGAACATCGATAATTTCAATGTTGAAGCTCAGTGCTTGTCCCGCTAAAGGATGGTTGCCATCAACGATGACCACATCATCTTTGACTTCGACAACTTGCACTGGGCGTTGACCCATTTCTGTCTCGGCAATAAAGCGCATACCAGGAACGATATCTTCGATATCACCGAATGCTTCTAATGGCACAGCTTGACGCAGACCATCGTGGTAAGGACCGTAGGCTTCTTCGGCACTAATAGTCACATCCAGTGTTTCGCCCTTGGTTTTACCTTCTAATGCAGCTTCTAATCCTGGGATCAGGTTTTCTGCACCGTGCAGATAGAGCATAGGTTCGGCATCAAAAGAGTCTTCTAAAAGTCTGCCGTCTTGATCTGATAAACGGTAATGAATGGTTACCGCGCTGTGTTGGGTGATCTTCATATCGCCTCCGGTTCGGAATGTGCGCGCATAATAACGTGCTTTTGGGGCGCTGGCGATAATTTGAAGTTGCTTATGTTAGATATCGCACAGCTTTTTGTTGGCGTGATGAACAGCCATTTGGAGAGGAATTTACGCCAAATTGTTGATGGATATCGCTTGCGGTTTGTTGGCCTCGAAAGTGGATTTACATAGCCTAATCTAAAGGCATTACGACATGCTTGATATAATTGATTGAATTTAAATGTTTAAAAATAGATGCATTTGTGCGGCATTACGTTTACGTCAACAGTTTTCTATTGATGAAATCGCATTTTTACCCTAGGAAAACTTGATATTAATGAATGTTAAGAAGCGAATTTGAGGCTGTGAAAGATTTGTTCATAAATAATCCAGTTAGGGGGTTGACAAGGCTAGGTGAAAAAGGCAATTCTGTTTTACATCACATTGACATGGATTAGCCCAAACGTATGCATAGCCTAGGTTTTGTAGTAACTACCATTATTACAACCACCACTACAACCAGAGTGGGGGCGGGCTGATACACCCTAAAGAATTTTAACGACGAGCCCGCTTCCCACAAAGAAGCGGGCTTTTTTGTTTCTAGCTTATGTTTCTTAGTCGGGCGCGGTACAGGAGATCAAGATGAAAGTAATGAAATTTGGTGGTACCTCGCTTGCAAATTGGCAGCGATTTTCAATGGCGGCAGATATCGTGGCCAACGCGGCGAAAGCAGAACCGGTGGCTACAGTGCTCTCTGCGCCCGCGACAGTAACAAACGCCTTGCTAGAAATGGTGGATGTGGCGGTGAAAGGGGAAGATTATTCGCCAGTCATTCAACACGTTGAGCGAGTGTTTACTTCGCTCTATCAGGATGCGGTCAGTTCTGGACTCTCGAGCAGTCAAAGCGAAGTGCTGTTCGCCGGACTGAGTGCGCAACTTGCACGTTGGCAGGACAGATTACGCGGTATTACGCTGCTGCAGGAATGCCCTGACGGGGTGCGCGCCGAGATCGTGGTTGCTGGCGAGCGTTTGTCTGCTGCTTTGATGGAGCAAGTCATGCTGGCAAAAGGCATCACTTCGGCTCAGCTAGACCCGCGTGAGCTGTTTTTAGGCCGTGGTCGTCCGCTCGAATCCGTGGTGGATATTGCCGTCAGTAAACCGCGATTCAAAAATCTTGCCCTCGATGAGAAGCGGGTTTGGGTGATGCCCGGCTTTACCGCCGCCGATGAAGACGGCAAGGTCGTGACCTTAGGCCGTAACGGCTCTGACTATTCCGCTGCCGTGCTGGCCGCTTGTTTAGATGCCTCAAGTTGTGAGATCTGGACCGACGTTGACGGCGTATACAACACCGATCCTCGGGTTGTCACCGATGCTAAATTATTGTCACAGCTCAGTTATCAAGAGGCGATGGAGCTGTCTTACTTTGGGGCTAAGGTGCTGCATCCTAAAACCATTGCGCCCATCGCTCAGTTTCATATTCCCTGTTATATCAAGAACAGCTTTAATCCCGATGCGCCTGGCACTCTGGTATCGAATCAGGCCGATGAAAGCGGTCTGCAGGTGAAGGCCATTTCTAATCTGGATAATCAAACCATGTTTGATGTATCAGGCCCCGGCATGAAGGGCATGGTCGGCATGGCGAGCCGCACACTGGCGGCAATTTCCCGTAGTGGCGTTTCCGTGTCACTCATCACCCAGAGTTCTTGCGAATACAGCATCAGCTTTTGTGTGGCGACAAGCGAGTCCGCCAAGGTGAAATCGGCGCTGGAGCAAGAGTTTGAGCTAGAAATCAAAAGTGATTTACTCGAGCCGATTGAAATGCGCCATGACTTAGCAATCGTCTCGTTAATCGGTGATGGCATGCGTACCCATAAAGGTGTGGCGGCGCGGTTCTTCCAAGCGTTAGCGCAGGCGAGTGTGAATATCATCGCGATTGCGCAAGGCTCTTCTGAACGTTCTATTTCAACGGTAATCGAGCAGCGAAAGACCAAGCATGCGGTTGCCGCCTGTCATCAGGGCTTTTTCGATGTGCAGCAATATTTAGATGTGTTTTTAGTGGGTTGCGGCAATGTTGGTGCAGGCTTACTCGAGCAAATCAAACATCAGGCGAGCGTGTTAAAAGAGCAGCACATTAGCATTCGTGTCTGCGGCATCGTGAATTCAAGCAAGATGTTACTCGATAGTGCGGGTATCGATTTAAACAATTGGCAAAACCTGCTTGCCGACAGTCAGCAGCCAAGCGATCTGCCCGCGCTATTGGCTTGGGTGAAAGAGCAACAGTTATTAAACCCTGTACTGGTGGATTGTACCTCAAGCGATCAAGTGTCGAACCAGTATTTAGAGGTGATGAATGCGGGCATGCACGTGGTGACGCCCAATAAGAAGGCCAATACGCGAGACTACGCTTACTACCAAGCACTGCGTCAAACAGCCTTGAAACAACGTCGTCAGTTCTTGTATGAGACTAACGTTGGCGCCGGATTGCCCGTTATCGACAACTTGAAAAAACTGTTATTTGCTGGCGATAAGTTGCACAAGTTTAACGGTATTTTATCAGGCTCCTTATCCTTTATCTTCGGTAAACTCGATGAGGGCATGACACTGTCAGAAGCGACTAAACTGGCGCGGGAAAAATGCTTTACCGAGCCCGATCCCCGTGATGATTTAAGTGGTATGGATGTGGCGCGTAAAGTGCTGATCTTGGCCCGTGAAGTGGGTTTGAAACTTGAGCTAAGCGATATCGTTGTCGACTCAGTTCTGCCTGACGATTTTGATGATTCAGGCGATGTGGAAAGTTTTATGGCGCGTTTACCCGAGGCCGATGCCGCGATTGCGGCACGAGTGGCAGAGGCGAAAGCGCAGGGTAAAGTGCTGCGTTATGTGGGGCAGATTGAAGAAGGCGCGTGTTATGTGCGTATCACCGAAGTCGATGCTACCGATCCGCTCTACAGCGTAAAAGGAGGTGAAAACGCGCTGGCATTCTACAGCCGTTATTATCAGCCGATTCCTTTTGTATTACGTGGATACGGTGCGGGTACAGAAGTGACAGCGGCCGGCGCCTTTGCCGATGTATTAAGAACCTTAAATTGGACTCGTGAGGTGAGTGTATGAGTTTGACCGTTTACGCTCCCGCCTCTATGGGTAATGTGGGTGTGGGCTTTGATTTATTGGGCGCAGCACTTGCGCCCATCGATGGCAGTTTACTAGGCGATAGAGTCACGATTGCGGCGGCGGATGCGGGGGTGAGCCTCACTCAAGTGGGAGCTTGGGCGCATAAGTTACCCAGCAATCCCGAGGAGAATATCGTCCATCAATGCGCGGTGTTTTTCTTAAAAGCCCTTGGGAAAGAAAACCAAGGCGTGGCATTAACCCTAGAAAAAAACTTGCCCGTCGGCAGTGGCTTAGGCTCGAGCGCCAGTTCTGTGGTTGCAGCGCTTTACGCGCTTAACGAGCATTTTGAGCGTCCATACGATAAGCAAGCACTACTCGAACTCATGGGCGAGTTTGAGGGCAAGATCAGTGGAAGTGTGCATTACGACAACGTCGCCCCCTGTTATTTGGGCGGCATGCAGCTGATGCTCAATGTGCCTGGCGCTATCTGTGAGCCGATACCCAGTTTTAAACAATGGTATTGGGTGGTGGCGTATCCTGGGATTTCACTCTCGACGGCGATGATGCGTAAACTCATGCCAGAACAATACGATAAGTCCGTGGTCATCGATTTTGGGCGTTATTTGAGTGCCTTTGTACACGCCTCTTATCAGCAAAACGCCAAGCTTGCGATTCAAGTCTTGAAGGATGTGCTGGCCGAACCTTACCGCGCGGCGGCGATACCGGGTTATGACAACGCCAGAGCGGCGCTCGCCGAATTAGGCATGTTAACCACTGGCATCTCGGGTAGCGGGCCAACGCTGTTTTCGGTGACAGACGATCTTGCGACCGCTAACGCCGCCAAGGCGTGGTTAGAGGCTCATTATCTGACTGAAGCGGGGGGCTTTGCCCATGTGTGCCGCCTCGATGAGCAAGGTACGCGCAGAGTCGATTAATTTTCTTACTTTTAAAAGCATTAAGCCCAAGCCTAAAGGCTTGGCACTGATAAGGTCGAGTGAGCATGGAACTATATAATTTAAAACACCCTTCGCAGAAAGTGAGCTTTAAGGAAGCGGTGCAATTAGGACTCGGTAAAGACAGAGGGTTGTTTTTTCCTACTCAAATCCCAGTGTTGCACGATATCGAGGCGCTGCTGGCGATGCCTTTTGTCGAGCGGAGTAAAAAAGTGCTTGGCGCTTGGCTTGCCTCAGAGCTTGGACAAGACGCGGTAGATAAACTGGTCGAGCGTGCCTTTAATTTCGATTTGCCCTTGGTGGCGGTCGATGAGCAGCGCTCGTGCCTTGAGCTTTTCCATGGGCCAACTTTAGCATTTAAGGATTTTGGTGCGCGCTTTATGGCGCAATGCATCAATGCCTTTGCCCAAGACTCGCGCTTAACCATTCTAACCGCGACCTCGGGTGACACAGGGGCGGCGGTGGCAGATGCCTTTTACGGCCTAGATAAAGTCAATGTAGTCGTGCTCTATCCTAAGGGCAAAATCAGTGAGCTACAGGAAAAGATGTTCACCACCTTAGGTAAGAACATCCACACTGTGGCAGTAGCGTCCGATTTCGATGCTTGTCAGCACTTAGTCAAACAGGCTTTTGAAGATAGCGATGTGCGTGATGGCTTGCATTTAAACTCGGCCAACTCAATCAATATCAGCCGTTTGCTGGCACAGATTTGTTATTACTTCGAAGCGGTCGCCCAATCGAAACAGCGCCATGAGGCCGATCCTGTGATTGCCGTGCCCAGTGGTAATTTTGGTAATCTCACCGCGGGCTTATTTGCCAAAGCCATGGGCTTACCCGTCAAACGTTTTATTGCCGCCACCAACGCCAATGACACTGTCCCACGTTATTTAGAGAGTGGTGATTGGCAACCCAATCCCACTCAAGCGACTATGTCCAATGCGATGGATGTGAGCGAGCCAAGTAACTGGCCCCGCGTCGAGGCAATTTGCGAGAAACTCGGTTGGCCATTGGCTGACCTAGTGGGGATACGTTTATCAGAGGCGCAAACCTCGGAGGCGCTGGCTGAGTTACATGCCAAAGGTTATGTGTCCGAGCCCCATGCAGCCATTGCAGCCAGAGCCTTAACACTTAACTTAGTGCCTGATGAAGTGGGAATATTTTTAGGTACGGCGCATCCTGCCAAGTTTAAGGACGTCGTGGATAGAGAGCTTAACCTCGATTTACCTCTGCCTGCAGAACTTAAAGCGGTGAAGCATAAACCCGTACTCTCGGCTGAATTAGCCGCCGATTTTGCTCAGTTAAAGTCACATTTATTTGCGGTGTTAAGCTGAGGCGGCGAATCGCCATTAAGCAACAGGTAAAAGGGAGTCGATTGACTCCCTTTTTTACAAGTGTAAATGAGGCTCGAGAGAATTAATCAAAGCTTATCATCCATGGTGATTATCAAACCTTTATATAACTATATGAAATCAAATTAATATTTGTAACTTAGTGTATTGGTTGTCGTTAAAGGGATGTGAGTTGCTTCACAATTAAGTTGAATCGAATTCGTTATGTTCGCCCGCCTATTTAGGATTTAACAATTGGATAAACTGTTTTGTTTAAATGTGCCTTATCAGGGATTTGCCTTATCTTTTTTCTCTCAAGTTGCGCCCTAGAACCCCCTCAATTACCACGGCGCATTAACGAAGCCTATGATTTTGAAGTGACTCACTGTGACAGTTTTGCGCTAGTCACTGGTGTAAGTCGCCATGCCAATAACCTTGCCGAAGCAAAACAATCCGCCGCCTTACAAGGGGAGGAGTTAGGAGGCACCCATATAGTGTGGCTTCAAACGGATATGGGCGAACCAACCAAAGTGGTGGCGATAGTGTATAAGTGCCTGCTTTAAATCGGATACTTAAGCGATGGCTTGCTTACGGGAGTTCAAGCCGATGGCATCCTCAGTTGATGCAGACTAAGCTTAGGAAGGCGATGGGAACGCCGCGGCTCTAACGGTAAACTCATTGCGTTAGACATTCTCGATGAGGACGAGAACAACCGATTATGGGGCGACTATTGTGCCTAGGTTCGTTTTTCAGCTTAGCCATATCCTGCTGTTATGTATTTTTATTTTCCCCGCTTTAGGTGTTCCATCTGAGGCCGGAGCGCCCGTTTGCTTAAATCCCCTCAAAGTGGGTTATAACGATTGGCCGCCCTATGCCTGGGAAGATCCACAGGGGGAGGCGCAGGGGTTAGATGTGGAGCTGCTTCGCGCCTTTGCCGAACACTTAGGCTGCGAGGTCACTTTTATCAATGTGCCGGCTAAGCGCTCGCATCAAATGCTGAAAAGTGGCTCCTTAGACATGATGATGGGCGCCACTAAAACCGCTGAGCGTGAAGAGTATGCCTTATTCTCCGCCGCCTACCGTGATGAAACCGTGCGTTTATTTGTGTTGGATGAAAACAAAGACAAGATCCGCTTAACCCAATGGCAGGACATTTTTAGCCAGAAACTGCGTTTGTTAGTGCCTATCAGTGGTTGGTATGGGGTGGATTATGAGCAGACTCGGCAGCGCTTGGAGCAAGAGCACCTGTTAATACTCAGTCCCGATGCCGATAAGTCGGTGCAAATGCTCACCTATGGCCGTGCGGACCTGATTATTGGTGATGCCATGGCCATGCCTTATATCGCCAGTCAGCATCAAGGGGTGAGGTTATCACCGCTAAAGCCAGTGTTGGACCGCAACCAAATTCACTTAATGCTTAGCAAGCAAACCCTTTCATCAGCGCAATTAAAGCAATTTAATGCTGCAATTAAGGCGTTAAGTACTAACGGTGAAATTGCCCGAATTGTATACAAATGGCAGCAAATTTCGTTGGCGCAGCAAACGAAAACCAGCCATCAGTTTAATTCGCTCTCCGCGCAATATGCCAACTTACTCACCTTCGATTAAACCTGAGAAATACCTTTAGGATTATTGGTATAGCAAATGGTAAGCCTATGACACATTTGCTAAAACTTCTGTTGCCTTCAGTTACTGCTCTCTCTATCAATTTCTGCTAGCTTGTGGGATTACTTTGCCAGACTTTGGGTCATCATTCGTCAATCACGCCCACTAGAAAGTCCATTGCTAACAATAACAATAGGATAGAGATTACACATGAAACTTCGTCATTCTGTTGCCTGCTGCATGCTCGCCCTTGGCACTTTGTCCGCAGCCCACGCCATCGCTCAACCCGCCAACAATCAAGGTTATTACCGTGCGCCAGCATTACATGACCAGACCTTAGTCTTTACGGCCGAAGGCGATCTTTGGACTCAAACGATCGGGCAAAAGGCGGCGACGCGCCTGACCACTTTACCCGCCGAAGAGTTAGGTGCGGCCATCTCCGCCGATGGTAAATGGGTGGCCTATGTCGCCAATTATGAGGGCGCGAGTGAGGTTTATGTCATTCCTGTGGCGGGTGGTGTGGCCAAACGAGTGAGTTTCGAAAACAGCCGAGTGCGCGTGCAAGGCTGGACTGCAAAGGGCGAAGTGCTTTATTCCACCGACAGTGGCTTTGGCCCTGCGAACAATTGGATGTTGCGACTGGTGAATCCAGAAACCTTGGCGACGACCGACTTACCACTTGCCGATGCGGTGGAAGGGGTAGTCGATGCCAATAATCAATATGTGTACTTTACCCGTTTTGGCCTGCAGGTCACCGGCGATAACGCTAAGGTTTATCGCGGCGGCGCTAAGGGTGAGTTATGGCGCTTTAAACTCGGTGGCAAAGACGAGGCGCAGTTGCTCAGTGGTCAGCATCAAGGTTCGGTGCGTCAGCCTATGCTATGGCAAGACAGACTCTACTTTATCAGCGACAGCGATGGTAACGACAATCTCTGGTCCATGGCTCTGGATGGCAGTGACGCAAAACAGTTGACCCAATATAAAGATTGGCAGGTGCGCGGCGCGCGCATGGACCAAGGCAAAGTCGTGTTCCAGCAGGGCGCCGATATTCATGTTTTTGATATCGCTTCAGCCAAAGACTCATTATTAGATATTGAATTAACATCCGATTTTGCCCAGCGCCGCGAGCATTGGGTAAAAGATCCTATGGATTATGCGACCTCAGCGAACCTTGCGCTTGCGGGCGATAAAGTGGTGATTACCGCCCGCAGCCATGTGGCGATTGCGGGAATTGATGGTTCACGTTTAGTGCAAGTGGCACTGCCTGGTACCTATCGCGTGCGCAATGCGATTATGAGTCAGGATGGTAAATCGGTTTATGCCATCAGCGACATGAGTGGCCAACAGGAAATTTGGCAATTCCCTGCCGATGGCAGCAGCGGCGCGAAGCAACTCACCAAAGATGGTCATACCTTAAGAATGACGCTGAGTCTGTCAAACGATGGCCGTTACCTTGCCCACGACGATAACGATGGCAATGTGTGGTTGCTAGATCTGAAGAAAAATTCCAATCAAAAAATCATCAGCAACGGTGAAGGACTCGGCCCCTATGCGGATATTCGCTGGTCGGCAGACAGTCGTTTTATCGCGTTAACTAAATCCGAAATCGGCAAGCAAAGGCCACAAATCGTGCTGTATTCAGTGGACGAAAATAAGACTCAAACGCTCACTAGCGACAAGTATGAGTCCTATTCGCCGACCTTTAGCAGCGATGGCCAGTGGCTATATTTCCTCTCCAATCGCCAGTTTACTGCGACACCAAGCTCACCTTGGGGCGACCGCAATATGGGGCCAGTGTTTGATAAACGCAGCCAGATTTTTGCGATTGCCTTAGTGAAGAATGCCAAGTTCCCCTTCAGCAAACCCACAGAGCTGACGGCTAAGACGACGGAAAAGGCAGACTCTAAGGATAAACCTACGCCGGTAAAAATTGATTGGGCGGGAATTGGCGAGCGTTTATGGCAAGTGCCTGTCGATTCAGGCAATTACAGCCAGTTAACTGCCATTGATGGTCGTCTCTACGTGCTCGACCAAGCGATTGGCGATGACACCGAGCCTAGCTTAATGACGATTAAGTTTAGCGAGCAGCGCCCTAAAGCCGAAGTGTTTGCCGAAGATGTGGCGAACTACAGTGTGTCCGCCGATGGTAGCAAGTTGTTGCTGCGCAAAAAAAGCAATGAAAAGTCGCTGCTGATCGTCGATGCGGGCGACAAGTTGGGCGATACCGAAAATGCCAAGGTACAAACGGATCAGTGGCAATTAGCAATTTCACCCACTCTAGAATGGCAACAAATGTTTGAAGATGCTTGGTTAATGCACAGGGACTCCTTCTTCGATAAGAAGATGCGCGGCCTCGATTGGCAAGCGACCAAGGCCAAGTACCAACCGTTACTTGACCGTTTGACCGACCGTAACGAGTTGAATGATATCTTTATGCAGATGATGGGCGAGCTAGACTCGTTGCACTCGCAAGTGCGGGGTGGCGATCTGCCAAAAGACCCTGACGCGGCCAAAGGCGCGAGTTTAGGCGCTCGGCTACAACAAACTAACGATGGAGTAAAAATTGCCCATATCTATCGTAATGATCCTGAACTGCCAAGCCAGGCATCGCCCTTAAGCCGTATCGAAGTCGATGCGAAAGAAGGCGATATGTTACTCGCCATCAATGGCACTCCTGTGACCAATGTGGCCGATGTGACTCGTTTATTGCGTAATCAGCAGGATAAGCAGGTATTACTCGAGCTTAAACGCGGCAGCCAAAACCATAAAACCGTGGTGATGCCGGTTAGCACTCAGGTCGATAGCCAATTACGTTACTTAGATTGGGTTAACCACAACGCAGGTGTCGTGACCGAGGCGAGTAAGGGCAAGATTGGTTACCTGCATTTATACGCCATGGGCGGCGGCGATATTGAGAGTTTTGCCCGTGAGTTTTACACCAATTACGACAAGGACGGTTTGATTATCGACGTGCGCCGTAACCGCGGTGGCAATATTGATAGTTGGATCATCGAAAAACTGTTACGCCGCGCTTGGGCATTCTGGCAGCCAACCCATGGCACGCCTAATACCAATATGCAGCAAACCTTCCGTGGCCATTTAGTGGTGTTAACCGACGAGCTAACGTACTCAGATGGTGAAACCTTCTCGGCGGGGATTAAGGCGCTGGGCATTGCTCCGCTCATTGGTAAGCAAACCGCGGGCGCAGGCGTGTGGTTATCGGGTCGTAACTCTCTCACAGATAAAGGTATGGCGCGGGTCGCCGAATATCCGCAATATGCGATGGATGGTCGCTGGGTACTCGAAGGACATGGGGTGACACCGGATATCGAGGTGGATAACTTACCCTTTGCGACCTTTAACGGCCACGATGCGCAGCTCGAAACGGCCATCAGCTATCTTAAGGATGAGTTGATTAAGCAGCCTATCCCCGCATTGAAGGCGCAGCCTATGCCGGCGAAAGGAATGGCAGAAGACATAAAAGCTAAGTAATTAGCTTAAAAAATAGAAATTTAACTAAGGTTTAAGTTAGCCGAGTTAAGCTGGCTTGGTTCAATGTTAGGGTGTTGTCTTGTGGTTCCCGAGACAACACCTTTTTTTATGCCCACTCATTAGGACGTGTTGACGTTTCGAGATTAAATTTTGTTCGCTCTGGCAAGCTCGTGATCGCGAAACGAGGAGTGAGGTGTAGTTATTCTACTCAAATAACGAGTGACAAAGAGCAAGAGCTTGCCAGACGAACCCTTCGGGCAGCGTTTGGCTGGCATTTCTGCTGCGTTATCGCCCGTTTATGTAGAATAACTAGACTGCACGGGCTTTGCCTTGCATAAAAACCAGCCAAGTCGCTGCAAAAATAACCCTGAAACGTCAACACGCCCTAGTGCTTTCGCTGGCATCAACATAGGCTTGCAGGGTGTTGACCTGTTGTTGATTCGCCATTTGCCCCACAGTTGCAGCCCTAGCCGAATCGTTGTGACTCAAATAGTATGCCGTGGGAGCCGAAATTTCATCGTTCGTTCCCATCGCGATATTGACCATGTCCGATGCGACCTGATACTTCATTTTGGTCGCTTGAATATGGGCATATTGCTCAACACCCGCCTTCACTTTGCTTAAGTCTGGCGCATGAGGTTGTGGGATCGGGTCCACCTGCGACAGTTGTTTTGCTTCATTAGATAGGGTCACAGTGTTCGCGCTGGCGGGGGCGGCTGTGGCTGCTGCCGTACTCGTCGTGGTTGCTGCTGCAGGCTGTTGATAGGGGGGGGCGGTATTACGATAGGCTTGGATTTGCATAGCTTACCTCGAGTGTGAGCGTGCGATATGGCGCTATCATACGGTAACTGAGCTTGAGCTAAGCTGAACGGGTGGGGAGATAGGTCATCGGAGAGGGCAAGTTCATCGCAATAAACTTGCCCCAAATCGTTAAAACTTAATTTGAATGTCTGTCGCTAACGTATTGGCGATAAAGCAGTTTGCGTGTGCTTTTTCGTGAATTTTCTCAAGAGTCTCAGCAGAAACCTCGACACCTTCGGCAAACACTACCTTAGGATTTAAGACCATTTTTGTGACCGCAAGCTTGCCTGCCTCATTTTTCCCCAGTTCAGCCGAAGCCTCGTCGACATAGGAGGCGACTGGGAGACGTTTAAGATGAGCAATGGCGAGGAAGGTCAACATATGGCAGGAGGACAACGCTGCAAGCAGGCTTTCCTCTGGATTAACCAAATGTTCATTGCCCTTGTACTCGGGGGCAGAAGATGCCTGAATCGTTTGACCGCTGCCAAACGTAATGCTGTGGTCACGGCAGAATTCGCCTTCTTCGGCTGGAGAGGTTTGCCAATTCACCGTTAAGTTAAAGCCCATGTTTTTCTCCTCATTGCAGGACATCAGGGCACTATAGCTTAGCTAAAAAGACTTCTCCAGCATGGGGCGCACAGTTTAGTGCGCCGCCTAAGAAACGGTTTAGATCCCACCCGTTAACAGTAAGCTGCAAGTCAATACACTGCCGGTGACTATGCCGATGGGAAGATGGCGCGGGCTGTAGCTTAGGGTCAAAATCACAAGCATCGCGGCCAGCGATATAATCCCCATAAACAAAATGCTGCCATAGGCCCAACCTTGTCCCTGGGCGCAGGTACTTAGGCTGATGATTAATAACAGCCAAGCAAACAGGGTTAACAGACGGCTCTGCCACTGCGATGGTGGGCGCTTAAACACATCCTTAAAATGGCCAAACTTGGCTAACGCAAACAGCGCAAGGGAGAGATAACTGAGCCCGAGAATGCCGAGCACTGGGATAAATTCTGGCATCATGATTTTGCTTCCTCCAAGGGAGACGACGAGGCAAGTTCGTTAGCATAACTCGGATCAGGTTGTTTTCTCCTGACTTTTTCAACGGCTGTGGTATTTTTTGGACTCGGTTTTTGCAGTGTTTTCACCACGGCCGAGAGTCGAGTGCTCGCAAAAAGCATGGCACAGCCCAGTAACAGCGCGAGCACATCAAACCCCACCAGTGCCCATTGTTGGCTGCGGATATTATCAATTAAGTGGCTTGGAGACGTGGCCGCATTTAACAGCGGCAGTGCGCAATAAAGCGCTCCGATAAGCATCAAGGCGAATTGCCAATGGCGTCGGCTTCGACCGAAAAATGCCCATACGCCCATCAATCCTAAGGCGATAAAGAAACTGTGTACTTCCCAGGCTGATCGGGCGGAAAAATCCGTTGGTAATAGGCGGTTTGCATAGAAAAATGCCGCCGCGCCCAAGGGCAAGCCTAAGATAAACATGAAGTTTAATCCTTCGACTAAGCGCAGGCCACGGCTTGCTTTCTCGCCTTTATCGATTGCCTTTTGCTGTTTCTGGCGCAGACGAATCGCCCACATTAAGGTGCCCGTTGCGACCATGGCGCAGCCGAGTAAGCCGCAGAAGAAGAACAAAATACGCAGCAGTGGCGCGGCAAAACGCGCGGTGTGCAGTGACATCATAGTGTCGTAGGTCACGACGGTTGCCGACATCTCATGGGGGCTGGCGTACTTGAGTTCACCCGTGACACCGTTAAACACTAAGAGTGTTGATTCATCGGTGACGTCTTTACCGGTATTTTGGTAGAAGGTCACTTGGCTATTTTGATCTTTCGGATAGGAAACAATCACCTGCTTGATAGGTGCATCGCCCCATTCAGCCTGAACTTGCGGCAGCAGTTGGCTTAAGCGCACTTGCTCTGCCTGAATGCCCGAGGCTTTTTCTGTTTGTCTTGCCGGATTGAGTTCTTTTAAAAAGGCTTGATTATCCTCAGGATAAGCCGTGCTTACCGTCCATGGGATATAGATCAGCATTAAAGTGATGAGGCCGGTATAGGTGATCATTAAATGGTAGGGGAGGGCAATCACAGAGCTGACATTATGGGCATCTAACCAAGAGCGAGCGCCCTTGTTCTGACGAAAGCTAAACAAGTCTTTAAAGATACGCTTATGGATAACGATGCCGCTGATAAGGGCAATCAACATAAACATAGTGCAGACACCCACAATGTAGCGCGCCGTAATGGCTGGCATGTAGTGCAGGTCGAAATGTAAACGGTAGAAGAAGTCACCGCCGCGGCTATCGCGGACATCGGTGATCATGCCACTGCCATCGGCCTTGGTGACATGCTGCTCGATTTTGCCTCGGCGTTGACCCTTTTCAGGCGGCAGTTGCCACGCAAAGCTCAGCATGGGGCTTCTTTCGGTTGGGAAATTGATTAACCAGCGTTGGGTTGCCGCAGCGGAATGCGCTTCAATGTAGTCTTGACCTTGGTCAAGCTGACTCGCTACTTGATTCGTTTGATAGTCTTGAAAGGCGCCGCGGTGGAGTTCTGGCTCGGCCCACAGGCTCATTTCATGGCGGAAATAACTCAGGCTACCAGCAAAAAAGATCAGCAGTAATACCCAGCACACGAGCAAACCCGCCCAAGTGTGCAGCCATGAGAGGGTTCTAAAAAAAGTTTCTTTCATCTTACTGTCCACACACCTTAAGCAGAGCAAAACACAGGAGGCTAAATAGGCTTAAGTCACGCCACGCATGCCACGTTTTACGCACACAGAAGGCGTAAATGATGGCGATGGCATAAAACAAAAAGGCCAGCATATTGGCGGTTAAGGTGCTTTCAAATCGAGACATTGGCAGGACTTGGGTCAACATACAGGCTAGTGTTGCCGCAGCGATATAACCCGCTAATAAAGCGGCAGTGGCGCGCACAAACACCTGCAAACCAAACTGGGTCTGGTCTTGCTTAATCCAGCGAATGACGGCGTGATAATAACTCGTCACAGCGGAAGCTGAGGCTGCCGATGTTGGTGTATTGGAAACTGGGATATGAGACATAAGTGCTGCTTATTTCAGTCAATATTAAAACCGTTATGGCGATGTGCCATATCATGCATACCACTCCATTGATTGTTCTTATGCCTAACCCAGTCCACTTGGGTGCATGAGCAAAGGAGAGTCGCTACTCAGCTTGGAGTATAACCTAGTTTATTTAAATGATAAACAATATCATTTGCGTTTATCTGTGAGATCCCTAACGAATTTGTGACAGCGTAAACATCACGCTGGAGTCGTTTACGCGGCAAACATTTCATAATGTGCAATTTGTCACAAATGTTTGGTTTTATTGATGTGATTGATCTTGCTTGTTTAGAATTTGGTTAATTTTTATGCTGTCACTGTGAGCTTAATCAAAGCAGGCGTTCTGTGCTTTTGGCAAAATGCGGCGCAACTTTCACATGGAATCCGTTAGTGCGCCCTATGCAAACACATTCAAAAAATGGTGAAAAACACCTATCCGAAAACGCTATTCTCCTCTCGACGACCGATCTGAAAGGCAACATTAAGTATGTCAATCAAACCTTTTCGCAGATCAGTGAATATAGCGTTGCCGAGTTGCAGGGGAGCCCGCATAACATAGTGCGCCATGGAGATATGCCATCAGCCGCCTTTAAAATGCTTTGGGAGCGGATAAGAAGCGGCAAACCTTGGATGGGGATTGTCAAAAATAGAACAAAAAACGGTGGCTATTACTGGGTGAATGCCTACGTCGCCCCAGTGTACGAAAATGGCAAAATTCATGAATATCAATCCGTTCGCCGCCAAGCAACTCCAGAACAAATCAAGGCGGCCGAGGAAATCTATCAAGGGATCAATCAAGGACAACAGCCCAAGGTGCTGAAAAAAGACCGCTTAGGATTTCGCGGAAAAAACCTCGTAGCGATGTTGTTTACCATCGCTCTAACCGCCTACTTGGCAATGTATTCGCCCATTTTAGCCGCCCTTGCTGGTGGACTGCTTGCTTTGGGTCTGTGGTACATGCTCATGCAGCCTTTTCAGGCATTAGTACAGGTGGCCAGCAATATTATCGATGATCCCGTTGCTATGGGGATTTACACCGGCAGGCAAGATGAAATCGGTAAGCTAGATCTGGCGCTGCGATTTTTGATCACCGAAATTGGCGGCGTAGTGGGCCGAATGGCGGATTCTGCCAGTGAGATCCAAGAGCAGAGCGTGAATCTGAAACAAACCATCACCAATACGTGGGAGCATGCCGATAGCCAGAGCGCGCAAACCACGCAGGCGGCAACGGCGATGGAGCAAATGAGTGCAAGCTTTGCCGAGGTAACGGATAATATCCATCGCACCGCATCCGAGATGGTTTCTAGCCATGAGGCGGCGCAGCGTGGTCATTCACGGCTTGAAACCGTTATCGAGGCGATACATCAGCTGAGTGTGCAGGTGAGCCATTTCTCCGATGTGGTGCAAACGATTGAGCAGGACAGCCAAGCGATTCATCAAGTGCTAGAAGTGATCCGCGCGATTGCCGATCAAACCAATCTGTTAGCGCTGAATGCCGCGATTGAAGCGGCGCGGGCAGGGGAAAGCGGTCGCGGTTTTGCGGTCGTTGCCGATGAGGTCCGGCAGTTATCTAGCCGAACCAGTCAGTCGACCTCACAAATTGAGCTGATTGTAAGCCGCTTTAAAGACAGCACACAAAAAGCAACCTCAACCATGACGGCCGGACAGGAACAGGTTAAGCGCTCTGTGTCTTTGGCGCAGGATGCCAGCATTGCCTTTGGCGAGTTGTTATCTTCTATCGCGCGCATCAACTCCTTAAGTGATGACAATGCGGCCGCAATGACTCAGCAGACCTCCGTGGCGGCGGAAATCAGCCGTGCTATCCATGTGATCAGCGATTTGGCTCAGCAGAGTTTGCAGCAGACCCAGGATGCGGCGGCGAGGGGCGATCAGGTTTCGCGATTATCGACTAAAACCCACCACCTATCGCAGCAATTTTGGCAGCAGAGCGTACAACGTAAGTATTAACCTTTGTTATTTGACTGGTTGGTTTATATTTTTGTTGCTGATTATAAATCAACCAGTTAGCTGTTTTTTTAGTTCCCTTCGCGTGTCATTTCTTTGATTAGTCTCACATTTAGCGACTGCTAATACCCGTTTAGCTCGAAATATTTGTCTAGGGGGCTTGTGTTTTATTTGCCATGCCCCAAGCTCTAATAGTGAAGCGAAAAAAAGTAAAGACACTAAAAGGGACACCCTATGAAAATTAATCTTTCTGGTCACCATGTCGATGTTACTGATTCTGTAAAAGAACACGTTAACGAAAAGTTTTCTAAAATCGCCACTCATTTCCCCACACTCATCGGCCTCGATATCATTATTGCTAAGGAGCATGGCGAGTTTCAGGTTGAAATTCGAACAAATTACGAAGGTAGTCGCATCTCAGCATCGGGTACGGATGAAATCATGTATCCCGCGATTGCCGCCGCAGCCAAAAAACTGGATGCAGCACTAAAACACCGTAAGGGTCAGTTGAAGGCGGACTTACATGAAAAGCCAACCTGCACCACGGCACCTATCGCCCATGAAATTATCCAAGAGATGGATTTGCGCTAGGAATTAAGCTTTAGGATGCAATAAAAAAGGGCCAATTGGCCCTTTTTTATTGGCTGCGATTTGTCTTAAATCAAATGGTTAAAGGCAGAATATTTTGAGCCTGGCATTTATAAGCCAACCCTTAAACTTGCCGCATTTCTTAAATCAAAGAGAGCTGCAACCCCTTAAGCACGGCTTGGGTGCGGTCACGGCAATCGAGTTTAGCCAGTATGGTGGAGACATGGTTTTTTACCGTGCCTTCGGCCAAAAACACTGCATTGGCAATTTCTTTATTGGAAAATCCCCCCGCCATAAAACCTAAGATCTCCCGCTCGCGTTGGGATAATAAGTCGTGAGTCGGGCCGCTTTGCGCTGTTGCAGAGGATTGCTGCATCTGTTCTAACACAGATGGTTCAATCAAGTGTCCGCCCTGGGCCACGGTTTCGATGGCCTCAAGTAATTTATCCAGAGAGACATCTTTCAATAAGAAGCCATTCGCACCCGCCTGCAGGCTATTTAAAAACAATTCACTGTCATCAAAGGTGGTTAACATAATGACTGGTATGGGGTTTTGTGCGGCGCGAAGCTGTTTTAGCAGACTGATACCATCGAGCACTGGCATACGTATATCGCTTAAAAGCACATCTACGGCATCGGTTTGCAGTCGTTTTAGCGCCTCTTGACCATTCTCGGCCTGCCAGCTCACCTCGATATGCTGTGAGATGGCAATCAAGCTGGCGATACCCTGACGCACAAGCTGCTGATCTTCCACTAATCCTACTCTGATAGTGCGCGCCGTGGGTTGACCATAGGTTGTGACTGTATGCTGAGATTCCATGGGAGATTCATTCCTTGATTAAGCGTGTCGGTTTATATGGCGCATTACAATGCGTTGCCGCGCGGTAGACGAATCATTAGCGAGCAGCCTTGAGTACGCGAACTGTCTACGCCTGCGTGATTGGCTTGCAAACGCGCACTGCCGTGAAAGGGGGATAACCTTTCTTGCATGCTACTTAGCCCAACGCCCTGAGAGGGGCTTTGGCTAATTCCTTGGCCATTATCTTTAAGGCAAATGATAAGCTCAGCTTGCTCTTCATGCATCGACAGCGTGAGTTGATTGGCATGGCCATGGCGCACTGCATTACTGATCCCCTCCTGCAGCACGAGCAATAAGGCTTGTGCCAGTTCAGTCGACTGGAGCGGCATTAACGATTCGTACCGCAAGCTAACATTGGGCAAACGGCTTGCAATGGCATCGAGCGGCGGCGTTAAATCGAGACCAATATTCACCCGCTGCGCCCGAACCACGGCGCGGATGCTCTCTAATAATTCCTTGGCAAGCGATTTACTCTGATTGACTGTGGGTTTGAGTTCCGTAGGCGCTTGATGACTTAAGAGCTCAAGTTGTAATGATAATGCCGTGAGCTGGTGGCCGAGAATATCGTGCAGATCCCGTGAGATCCTCAGCCTTTCTTGCTGCTCGCTCGTTTGGCTCAGCAAGGCTCTGGTGGCGATAAGCTGTTGATTAAGATGTTCCTGTATCCGGCGAGACTCGCGCTCGGATAATCTCGCTTGGCTACTGCTGTAGGCAAACAGTTGAAACCCCATGTAAATAAGCACATTAATCATCACACTGCTTGCGGTTTGTGCGTGCAGGAGCAGGTAATAACCAAGATTGGCCAATAGGATCTGTGCTATTGCGACGCGGCGATTAAAAAATTCTGGCAAGAGCGAGGCCCAAATCACCAGCAGAATGGGGAGCAATGGATGTTGACTCAACAGCATCAATCCGAAGACGCTGCCGACGAGTGCGGTACTTAACCGCCTGCTTAGATTGAGGTTTTTTCGGGGGAAGTCCTGTGTCGTTAATAACAAGAAGAGCAAGATAAACAAGGAATACAGGGTGATATGGCTAAAGGTCGCGAGTGTGGGGAGCTTTGCTTGCATATCCTGATTGAGCCCTAGCCAAGCGACGAGCGCCCAGGTGAGGCTGCCTGCGCCAATCAGCATAGTTTCTGCTCTGATTAATCGATTTCCCTGCACTGATTGGTTTCCTTTTATTCATGTTGCACCCATTCTAAGGCAAGAATGCAATAAGTCACTAAACCACTGTGGCAAAGATGACACAGTTTCAATGTTAGCCGCCTCATAAGCAATTTGATTTATTTCATTAAATTGTCATCAAACTTGACTTGATCTTCTTAAGCGGCTGGCATAATTTTGCCTTATGCACAAATTTGCCGTTTACTTCACCCACACTACGACCACAACTGCTTCGGCGGTGCGTGCGTAGCGATTTGTGCTTAAAAAATCGATTACTCAACCCCGCCCAAAGTGGCGGGGTTGTTTTTTCCGTCTTTTGGGCAATAATGCTGGAGAATGTGATGGATAACATGAGCTTGCCTAAAACTGCGCTGTTAATTATTGATATGCAGCAGGGACTGTTTTACGCCGATGCGCCGCCCTTTAATCGGGAACAGGTGCTAAATAACATTAATCTGTTAATTGCCAATGCCCGCGAGGCAGGGGCACCGATTTGGGCGGTTCGCCATACCGGGCCGGAAGGTTCCCCCATTGCTGCCGGAACGGCAAACTGGCAATTGATAGAATCCTTAGCAATTAATCCGCAGCTGGATAATATCTTTGATAAAACTAAGCCAAGTTGTTTTTATCAAACCGGATTGGCAGAGGCGTTAACCCATGAAGGGGTCAGCGAGTTGGTGATAGTGGGGATGAAAACCCAGTATTGTATCGATACCAATTGCCGGATTGCGGCTGAACTTGGCTGGCAGGTGGTATTAGCCGACGATGCGCACACTTGTATGGATACGGCGCAGCTCTCGGCAGAGGCGATTATTGCTCACCACAATGCCACGCTCCAAGGCGCCTTTGTGCGTTTAGCCAAGAGTGCGGATATCGTATTTCGTTGATGTCCACAAACAAAAACGCAGCCTTTAGGCTGCGTTTTTTGATATCAGAATCAACTTATTCTTGAATGTCTGCGTTGTGATACACGTTTTGTACGTCGTCACAATCTTCTAATGCGGCGATAAACTTATCGAAGGTTGCAACATCTTCACCTGACACTGGGGTCATGCTTTGCGGTACGAAGGTGATGTTTTCCACTTCGAAGTTGATGTCTGGCATCGCATCGGTCAGTGCGGTTTTCACTTTGAAGAACTCAGTGTGTGGCGCGATAACGCTGATCATGCCGTTTTCCACTTCCACGTCGTTTACATCGGCATCGGCCATCATCAGGATCTCGAGGATGGCATCTTCGTCTTCACCTGGGAATACGAAAACAGCAGATTGATCAAACATGTGACCTACAGTGCCTGGGGTGCCGAGTTTGGCATCGTTCTTCACGAAGGCTTGACGCACTTCGGTGAAGGTACGTTTTACGTTGTCGGTTAAGCAGTCCACGATAACCATGCAGTTACCTGGGCCGAAACCTTCATAACGGGCTGTATCATAATCTTCACCGCCGCCACCTTTGGCTTTATCGATTGCACGTTCGATAACGTGTGCTGGCACTTGGTCTTTCTTAGCGCGTTCGATTAAACGGCGAAGTGATAAGTTGCCGTCTGGCTCAACGCCACCTTGCTTAGCGACTACGTAAATTTCTTTACCGTAGCGCGAGTAAAGGCGGGTTTTCTGGCCAGCTGTTTTCGCCATGGATTCTTTACGGTTTTGATATGCTCTGCCCATCTTGATCTCGTTAGCTCAAAAAAATTGCGCCGATATTAGCAGTTTTAAGTCTGATTGTGCAGTCACTCTCGCGGGAATTATTGCGGATAAAGCGATGGATACCACATTTTAAGATGGCATTTATTGCTGACACTTTTGACTTGGGGAAATAGGCAATTCGGTAATATCTATACTAAGGTCTAATGCCATAAGCGCGATAGAGTGCTGATGATAGCAAGATAGTTTATATTTCCTATGGGCGAATAGTTCAATTTAGTCAGAGGGATAGACTCACTTCATCGTTCTCGATCTTGCCTATTTCGCAAAGCTTTGCGAATCGGATGGCAAAGGATAGCCAGTGAATGTCCGCTTCTCTCACTCCCCTAGTGCGTGTATTCAGTGAGAAACATTATGGAATTACAACATAAAGTCGCCATTGCGCTCAGCTTTGTTTTAGTCGTACTCAGTAGCCTTCTTCTCAACGCGATAGCACTGTCTGGTTTCACGCAGGCGCTGATCTTGGGGGGAATTGTCTGTGCTTGGGTGCTGTGGATAGTGCAGCGCTTAGTGAGCCATTACACGCCCAAAGCTGAGCAAGTAACGAAGGCATTCAAATCAGTTAACTCGCCAGAGCATGAGATCAGCGTACAAACCAGTAAGATTGCGATTGGCTCGGCCGAGGTATCGCATTTTATTGACCTATTAAATAAATCCATCGAGTCCAATGGCGAACATGCCAGTGCCATTGCGGTGGCGGCGTCACAGTTAAGCCATACCACGGCACTGTTAGGCGACAATGCCACGCATATTTTAGGGCAAACTCAAGAGGCGGAGCGTTTAAGTGTGCAGGGGCGTACCCAAGCACAAAAGGGCGTATCGGCGATAGAATCCCTCAGTGGCGACATCAATACCGCTGCACAGCAGGTGCAAGCATTAAAATCTAAAGCCGAACAAATTCAAAAGATTACCGAGGTGATTAACTCGGTTGCCGAGCAAACGAATTTACTCGCCCTCAATGCTGCCATTGAGGCCGCTCGAGCGGGAGAGCAGGGGCGTGGCTTTGCCGTGGTCGCCGATGAGGTCCGCAGCCTTGCGGGCAAAACGGCGGGCGCAACCAAAGATATTGGCAAGATGCTGCTCGAGATCCGCGCCGAAACCGATAAAACCTCGGGACTGATGGAGCGGGTAGTCTCGCAAACCGCCGATGTGGTGATGGCGATGGGGACACTCGATGGCCACTTTACCGACATTTCGACATCCGTTACCCATTCGGCGCGGGCTCTGGGTGATATGGAAGATTCACTCAAACAATATAACCATACCACCAACGAGATAAGCGGTTCGGTGAGCCAGATCCGCGACTCCCTTAACGTCACAGGCAAGCAAAGCCACAAACTCTCGGAACAGGCGTTTACTCTGTCATTAACTACTGAGGGTATTTTCAGAGCCCTAGCGAATTGGGATACCCATACCTTTGACCAACAAGTGTTATTACTCGCCAATGAAGCGGCTAAAGCCTGTGGCGAAAAACTCTCCCAGGGATTAGCTAATCGTAGTTTTACCGAGACTGAGTTGTTTAATCCACAATATCAACCAATTGCGAATACTCAGCCACAAAAGTACAGCACGGCCTTTGACCGCTATACCGATCAACATTTTCCAGCCATACAAGAGCCGATCCTCGCCAAGCACAGTGAGATAGTGTATGCCGGCGCCGTGGATAGAAAAGGTTATTTCCCGACCCACAATAAACGCTTTAGCCAAGCCTTAACTGGTAAGGTAGAAATTGATATGGTGCATAATCGCACTAAGCGTTTGTTTAACGACCCGACCGGAATACGCTGCGGCGCCCATACTGAGCCTGTGCTGCTGCAAACCTATAAGCGAGATACCGGGGAAGTGATGCATGATTTGTCCGTCCCGATTTATGTCAATGGCAAACATTGGGGCGGTTTTAGGGTCGGATTTAAGGCGAAATCTTAATTAGTGTGTTTATTCTAAATTTGTTGCATAACGACGCAGAATAAAATGTTGACTAGTTGTGATCTTTGGCGCGTATTTGCTTAACAGAATAGAAATAGTTTGGCATCTATTTGCCGAAGTGCTTAAATAACTGGATATTCATGGCGCTAAGATTTTCCTAAGGGTTGTATTTAGGCTTGTCGCATGATGTTTTTATAGTTTTTTGATTTTAAAAGGTAAAATGCATCTTGGAGTTTTGTTGTTATAAGAGATGAAGGGAGACTCTTGCCACTTTGATCGATAGCAGTAGATTCTGCTTAATGTGAGTTAAAAGTTATGCAAGCAACACAAGCGACAGTTACCGTTTTGTATTATGACGCGCCAGTCGGGTTAATTATGCACAACGCGGTGTTAGAAGGTTTACCTGTGAGCGATTCCGGTCGTGTGATGATACCTGCGAGTTTTCGTAAGGGAAAATCCATCATCGCCGTGCTTGAAGGTGAGTGTAAAATATTGAACTCACTCGGTGAGCGGGTATTTGCGCAGGCTAATATAGGTTAATAAAAACGAAAAATAGCACTGGCAACACTTGAAACTTAAAGGACGATAAGTGGATTTATCGTCCTTTTTGCGTTTTTGGGGCTGCCTAACTAAGCACGCCGTTTTTATCTGCAGACATCATCAAACAATTTATCGGCCAATTGCTGCAGGATTTCCGCCTGCGGATGGGTATGGGCAAAGGTTCTTAACCCATAAATGCCCATCATCAAGTATTGCGCCCGCTGCACACTGTTAAGCTCGCCTTGCAACATCTCTTTGGAGGCTGCTAATTCAAATTGTGCCGTCAGCGCATTCTGCCAAAGCATGAGGTTTTGACTGATAATGTTTTGGATTTCATCATCTTGCTCTGCAATTTCATTTAAGGCTTTAGTGAGCAAACAGGCTTGCTGGCTATCGCAGCTTAAACATTCGACCACGATATTGTCTAAGTAGGTCTTTAAATTACCCAGCACGGGACGGCTATTGGAGAAGATAAGTTTGAACTGCTCGTTTCTATCCTGCTGATATTGCTCGATGGCGGCGATCAGCAATCCACGTTTATTGCTAAAGGCACAATAAATGGAGCCGGGATGTAACCCCGTCGCTTGGGTCAGATCCTGCATGCTGGTTTTGGTGTATCCCTTGTGCATAAAGGCGGCCATCGCCCCCCTGAGCACCTGCGCCCTATCAAACTCTGCGTTTCGCATTGCAATCTCACCTCTCACCGATACTTGCGGCTGATTCTAACTAATTTTGAACAAACATTCAAAAATGTTCTTGAATGATTGTTCAAATAAGAATATCTTGAATGCACATTCAAGAATGGGACAACACCAATGACGATTGAACATGCAGCGAATTCCGTGGGTAATTTATTCGATACCTACAAACTTAATGACACTATTACCTTAAAAAACCGTATTTTAATGGCGCCATTAACGCGCTGTATGGCCGATGTGGATTTAGTGCCGACCGATGACATGGTGGCTTACTATGCTCGCAGGGCCGAAGCGGGATTGATTATCTCCGAAGCGACGATCATTCGCCCTGATGGTCAAGGTTACCCAAATACGCCCGGCATTTTTAATCAAGCGCAGATCGCCGGCTGGCGTAAAGTGACCAATGCTGTGCATGCCAACGGCGGCAAGATTTTTGTGCAGTTATGGCATACAGGCCGTGTCGCACACCCACATTTCTTCGGTGGCGGCGATGTACTGGCGCCTTCGGCTGAAAAAGTAGAGGGCAGTGTGCCCAGAATGCGTGAGCTGACCTATGTCACTCCAAAAGCGGCAACTCTTGAAGATATTCAGGGCTTAGTCCGCGATTATGCGAAAGCGGCCGAAAACGCGATTGAAGCTGGATTCGACGGGGTTGAGATCCACGGTGCAAACGGATATCTAATCGATGCATTCTTACACCATGACAGCAACCGTCGTACCGATGAATACGGCGGCACACCTGCCAATATGTCACGCTTTGCCTTAGAAGTGGTTGATGCGATTGCGGCGCGTATTGGTAAAGACAGAACCGGTCTTCGAATTTCTCCCGGCGCTTATTTCAATATGGCTGTCGATAACCGTGACCGTGCCGTATTTGACTACCTATTACCTGAGCTCGAAAAACGTGAACTTGCCTTTGTGCATATCGGTATCTTCGACGACAGCATGGAATTTGATTACTTAGATGGCCGTGTTTCTAGCTATGTGCGTGCTAACTATGGCAAAACCTTAGTGGGTGTAGGTGGTTACAGCGCCCAATCGGCCAGTGAAGCGATTGCCGCTGATAAGTTTGATTTAATTGCGATTGGTCGCCCCTTTATTGCCAACCCAGATTATGTGGCAAGAGTGCGCCAAGGTCATGAATTGGTGACCTATAGCGATGAAATGCTAGCAAGCTTGGTGTAACTCAGAGCAGCAATTACCGATAAGAAAGGGTTAGCTTAGCTAACCCTTTTTGCTTTTGGTCCAACGATCAATTGGCTTTAGGGAGCGCCCTCAGGGCATTAAGTTTCTGCTGGGCAATCCCAAATACGCACTCTGGGGCATAATGGCCTGTGTGTTTCCCATCATCGCCTCCTAAGGTCGCCGCCGCCTTGCCCAGGAGTAGTGCCATCGCTTGGGTGACATGGCTAATCGCCCAAATATGGAATTCTCCACGCTCAACCGCTTCTACAATGTCTTGGCGTAACATGAGATTGGCGATATTCGATTTGGGAATAATTACCCCTTGGCTCGATGAGCGGCCCTTAATCTTACACACATCGAAAAAGCCTTCGATTTTTTCATTTACGCCGCCGATGGGCTGGGCCTCACCAAACTGATTCATCGACCCAGTAATGGCAATATCCTGCCTCAAGGGCAACTCACTGATGGCGGAGATGATGGCGCAGCATTCGGCCATCGAGGCGCTATCACCATCGACACCGCTGTAGGATTGCTCGAAGGTGAGATAGGTGGTGAGGGGGATTTGCGCGGTTTTTCCAAGGACCGAAGCCAAATAAGCCGTCAGGATTAACACCCCTTTAGAGTGAATGCGGCCGCCGAGCTTAACCCTATGCTCAATATCCAGCACTTCACCCTTACCGAAGGCGGTGGTGGCGGTAATACGATTCGGCAGACCAAATTGATGATCTGAGGTTGATATCACTGATAACGCATTGATTTGGCCTACAACTTTATCGTGGGTATTGATTAATGTCGTGCCGTTGATAAAGCTCTCCATAATATTGTCGTGCAGGCGTGAGACCCGTTGCTCTTGGTTTTTTAGTGCCTGCTCAACGTGCTGTTTTTCAATACATTGACTTGCGGCGGCCTTAGCGCAGAAGTTTGATTCCCTAAGCAGATTGGCGATGTTTGCCGAATGCAGCGACAGCTTTTGTTGGTCCTGCGCCTCACGGGAGCTGTATTCGATGATGCGTGCGATGGCGCTGCGGTCACAGTGCAACATATTGTTATCGTGGACTATGCTGGAAATAAATCGTGCATATTGCGCCTCCGAGATATCGGTTCTGTCCATCACATCTTCAAAATCGGCCGTAACCCTAAATAACTCACTGAAATCAGGATCATAATGCTGTAAAAGCTGATAGGTTTCGTGATCCCCAAACAGAATGATCTTCACATCTAAGGGAATAGGTTCCGGCGCCAATGAGATAGTGCCTGAGAGTGAGACTTCCCGCTCTAAGGAGCTTAAATCTAACTTGCGCGAACGCAGTGCGCGTTTCAAGCCGTCCCACACATAGGGGCGCTCCAGTACTTTGATGGCATCCATCAACAGCACGCCACCATTGGCCTTGTGTAAGCTTCCTGGGCGGATGAGTGAGAAGTCGGTAAACACTGTGCCCCTAAAGGTGGCGTTCTCAACATAGCCAAACAGGCTGTGGTAGCTTGGGCTTTCTTCGACCACAATCGGGAATTTTTGCTCCCCTTGGCATACTATGACGTTGACCTGATAGCGGCGTGGCATTTTCTTTTCAAGGGAGGCGTAGGCGAGGGCGAGTTGCTCTTCACTCTCCTCAAGGAAAATATCTAAATTACTTAAGATATCCGACTGCATACCCGTTAAGAAGGTTCTGACTTCGGGCTGATGTTTGTATTTGTCTTTCAAGGGTTTGAAAAAGTGCACTAGCACATCTTTAGCGACTTGTTCGTCGTGTTCCTGTTGGGTATCGCTAAACTCTTCTTCCCATTCGGTATTTTGTCGAATGATGCCGCGAAGTTTAACTTCGAGCCCATTGATATTGCTTTCAAACTGGGCGCGCTCGGCTTCGGTTAAGGCGCCAAAGGAGACCTCGTCATGGGGCTCTTCGCCATTGAGGGCAACCATTTGATAATCGCCCTGCAAGGTTAAACTGAGGCTAATGTTTTTTTGTTTTGCTTCTTCGCTCAGCTCGGTTAGCGCCGCTTCTTGTTTTTGTGCCAGTTGGCTTTTGAGCTTTTCAGCTCGTGCATAATACATTTCGTTATCAAAGGCTAAGGGCAGCGCTTTGACCAGTTTTAGCATGAGTTTTTCGATAGACTTTTTAAACTCTTGCCCCGTTCCGGCGGTCAGCTTGAGTACTTTAGGACTGCGAGTATCGTCAAAGTTAACCACATAGCACCAGTCAAACAGTGACGGTTCAATGGGATCATGGCGATTTAGGTAACGCAGCATCATAGTGCGTTTACCTAAGCCGTTTTGGCCAATAGCATAAATGTTATAGCCCTTTTCCTTGATCCCCATGGCGAATTCCACCGCCTGTTGGGCACGTTCCTGCCCAACAATATCATCCAGTGGCGTGAGCTGAGCGGTAGACTGGCACTCAGGGTTAAGCTGTTTCAGTTCAGATTTACGATAAAGCTGTTGACTCGTTAACGGGATGGCGGGTGTTGCTGTGGGCACGGTAGGCATAGAGATCCTTGTTTTTCATCCTGATTATTTCCATTGTAGACAATAGGATAATGTTGTTGTCAATCAAAAGGCGCTAAATTGTATTTAAATCAGTGTCGTGGCTGATTGAGGGATTTTTGCAGATTGATAAGATGAAAAAGCATTGCTTTTCATTGTGTTAGGTTTGCTGGCTTCCTCGTATCATTATTTGAAACAAAGTAATCGGCGATTGGGCCAAATATTTATGTATTAGTGAATGACGATGATTGAGTGTCTGCGGTAATATCTACCCAGATGCTGTGCGGGTTAGCGCGTAGAAACGCTTAAAGCGATGAATCTAAGCTGGTGGCTATCAAGGCTGGATTGCGGCGTGTGAAGGTGAGGGCGCGTGATGCCCTCAATCAAAATGGAATTGTAGAGGCTACAGTAAGCAAGCTTATGATTGATGTTGCAATTTCACAAAAACAGTTGACGGATTGGGCAAACGACTTGCAGTTGATTGCCGATATGACTCAGTCACATGCTGTGGTCCTACAGGCCAGTGTGGCGGGTGACTATCGTCTATTAGTTCAGTCGTCTCAATGCCAATCATCTGATATTGAAGCCCTTATTCGGCATTTTAATCTTAAAGCGCATTTAACCTTACATCAAAATGCCACTCCTAAAGTCAAAGTCGCTTCCTCTGCTGACACTGCTTATAACCCTTTCAATGAATCACGCACCTTTAGTCACCATCAGGTGGACCTTCCCGAGGATATTCGCCAGGCGTGTGCCTATAAGCGCGCCTTGATCCAAAATATCAGCAGCAATCTCCAATGGTGCGATACTGGGCTTGGCAGTTTGATTTACCTGCCTATTCTCTGGACTTCGGGGGCACATTTTGGCGTCTTGTGTGTGTATAACAGCGATCCTCTACATTTAGGGGATAGGGCGCTGCAATTGGCTTCGCTCACGGTCAATAGCCTACAGCTCAATTTGAGCGAGTTGCTAAAGCAGCATAAATACGCCTTGGAGGCGCAGCGCGGGCAAGTCTATGCGCCCGATGTCATTGACCTACAAACCTTTATCGATAGTTTTGAAGAACATATTTGGGTTAAAAATACCCAAGGTGTTTATACCATCTGCAACCATAGTGTTGAGAAAGCCTGGGAGTTGCCACGCAGTGAAATTGTCGGCAAGACGGATGAAGACCTTTTTGGTAAAGAAATCGCCGAGATTTTTCTCAATGGTGACAGGCTTGCCATTGAAGCGGGGACACCGATTATCGTCGCCGAGTGTTTAGACGGTGAAAAACAGAATAAACACTTATGGTTAGAAACCCTTAAAATTCCAGCCATGACTTCTGAGGGCGCGCTTGCTGGTGTCATTGGCATGACCCGTAATATCTCCAAGCATAAAGAGGTGGAAGAGCAGCTCACGCTGGCGACCAATGTGTTTAAACATACCCTCGAAGGTGTGGTGATCACCGACAGGCATGGCAATATCACCGATGTGAATGGTGCCTTCTATGAAATCACCGGCTACTCGCGGGAAGAGTTGCTCGGCCAAAATCCACGATTATTTAACTCGGGTCGCCACGAGAAAGGCTTTTTCGATGCCATGTGGGATCACTTACTCGAGACGGGGAAGTGGAGTGGCGAAATTTGGAATCGCCGCAAGGATGGCACTATCTTCCCGCAAAATATCACCATCAGCACCATTTATGATGAGTTAGGTGATGTGCGCTATTTTGTGGCGGTATTTTCCGATATTTCCGCTCAAAAACAGAGCGAGGCCCAGCTAGCCCATTTAGCTTATTTCGATCCTTTGACCCATCTGCCAAACCGCATGAAGCTGATGATGCAGCTCAAACAGGAACTCAGACATGCAAAAAGGCTCAATGCCCAACTAGCCACAGTGTTTATTGATGTGGATTTGTTTAAACACATTAACGACAGTTTCGGCCACAGTATTGGCGACGAAATGCTGGTGGAGCTGGCTAAGCGGTTACGCAGTCAGCTGCAGGAGCAAGATGTGTTGTCGCGAATTGGCGGCGATGAGTTTGTGGCGCTGATCTCGGGCATTCAAAGCCATGAGGATGCCGCAGCGGCCATTAACCAATTACGCCAAGTGTTTGAACAGCCCTTTGTGGTCAGCACTGGGGATCATCTGCGTCTGACAGCCAGTATGGGAGTATCCATCTATCCCGATGATGGCAGTAATGCCGATACCTTACTGCGTAACGCCGATGCCGCCATGTATCGGGCGAAGAGTGAAGGCCGCAATAACTTTGCTTTTTACACTGAGTCGCTCACTAAGCAATCCTTTGAGCATCTAAAACTGCAGAGTGCGCTTTATGGCGCCCTTGAGCAAAACGCTTTGTATTTGATGTATCAGCCTAAATTGGATTTAGTCAGCCGTAAAACTATAGGGGTTGAGGCGCTACTACGTTGGAATGACCCGATATTGGGGCAAATTTCCCCTGGGGTGTTTATTCCCGTCGCTGAGAAAATCGGGCTGATTTACGATATAGGTTTGTGGGTACTCGAAACCGCTTGCCTTCAAGGCGTGCGTTGGCTTGCAGAGGGGAAACCCTTTGGCCGAATCGCCGTTAACGTTGCCGGACAACAGCTACAACGTAGCTCCTTTGTTGAGGATGTGAAACGCATCCTGACACAAACAGGATTGCCCGCCACTTGCCTTGAGCTTGAAGTGACTGAGAGCGTGATGATGCACAATCCCGATGTGGCGATTCGCGACTTAAAGCTGCTAGGGGATCTTGGCATTGAGCTTTCGGTCGATGATTTTGGTACCGGATATTCCTCCCTTAACTATCTGAAAAAACTGCCGATTCATAAACTTAAGATTGACCAATCCTTTGTGCGGGATATTCCCTTCGACACCAATAATACCGCTATCGCTAAAGCCGTAATTGCCCTAGGGCATGCGCTCAAGTTAGAGATAGTGGCAGAAGGGGTCGAGACTCAAGCACAGGCCGAGTTTTTAACCCAAAACCTCTGCGATCAGGCGCAGGGCTATCTATTCAGCCGTCCGCTATTACCTGTGGATGTTGAGGCGTTTTTAGCGAAAGCCTAAGCTCGTCTAGTGAAAGTCTGAGCGCGTCTATCGACCATAAGGCTGATTGGGCATGATTAACGCCGTGAGCAACTGACAGATGCAATGCAACTGGTCGCTCTAGCGGCTGTCTGTTAACATGGCGCCATTAATGTTTTTGGTGATCTTCCATGTCTTTTAGCGCGCTTTCCTTACATTCTCAGTTAGTGAATACCTTAGCCGAACTTGGCTATCAGCAGCCCACACCTATCCAAATTGAAGCCATTCCAGCTATTTTGGCAAAACAGGATGTGATGGCAGGCGCACAAACGGGAACGGGGAAAACCGCAGCCTTTGCTCTCCCGATTTTGCAGCAATTACTCCTCGATAACCAAAGCCAAGATGCCCCTAAAGATATTCGAGCCCTAGTGCTAGTGCCGACTCGTGAGTTAGCGGTGCAAGTGCAGCAGAGTTTTGTGAAATATGCCAAAGACACGAATATTCGTATCGGGATTGCCTACGGCGGCGTGAGTATCGAGGCTCAGCAAGCCGAATTTAAGGCCGGCATCGATGTGCTTATCGCGACGCCAGGGCGCCTGCTCGATCATCTGCGTCAAGGCGCACTTAACCTTAAGCGTTTGAGTGTGCTGGTATTTGATGAAGCCGACCGTATGCTCGATATGGGATTTATGGATGAAATCAAAGCCGTGCTCAAGCAAGTGCCCGCGCAGCGACAGACATTGCTGTTCTCGGCCACCTTAGACGATTCGATTTTCGGTTTCAGTAAAAATCTGTTGCGTGATCCTAAGCTTATCGAAGTCGCGAAACGCAATACCACGGCCGCACAGGTGGAGCAACGGGTTTATGCCATCGACAATGACCGTAAAACCGAGTTTGTCAGCCATTTAGTGCGCAGTAAAAATTGGCAGCAAGTGCTGATCTTTAGCCGCACTAAGCAGGGTGTCGATAAACTGACCACTCAGCTCAATCAACTCGGGGTGGCAACGCAGGCATTTCACGGTGACTTATCCCAAGGCGCAAGGGAGAAGGTTTTAAAGGATTTTAAACAAGGACTAGTGCAGATTTTAGTCGCGACCGATGTTGCCGCTCGTGGCCTCGATATTGCCGACTTACAGTATGTGATTAACTTCGAACTACCCTTTATTGCCGAAGATTATATTCACCGTATCGGTCGCACTGGGCGTGCGGGTAGCACTGGTTTGGCGATTACGCTGTTTAGCCAAGAGGATGCACTGCTGCTTGAAGAGGTAGAAGCATTGCTCGATAAACGCCTGCCGCAGCAATGGTATCCCGGCTTTGAGCCTGATTTTAATAAAATGGAGCCCGAGCCAAGACGCAATAGTAAAGCGGCTCAAAAACAGCGAGCTAAGAAGCGCGCCTTAGGCGGTAAGAAACGGTAACGCTAGTTTGCTTATTGGTATGGTTTAACTTATGGGTTGAAAGCGTTATCAAAAGTCCTGATTTAGATACTTATCCGCCCCAGAGATGGGGCGGATTTTTGTTTTTCAACCGTTGACGACTCCGCCGTTATCTTGCGCGGCAGTTTACTTATCTTTCACGGTTCTCACGCTGCCGATGGCATTTGGGGTCGCATCTCGCTCATTGTGTGTCTAGTGACTTGCTAATCAAGGTCTTGTTTTTCAGATTGTTAGCGTTGAGCGTTGAGCGTTGAGCGTTGAGCGTTAAGCATTAACTAAAATAGACTTCAGTTTGATTATTGCGTTGCCGCTCTTCATTTTTTTCAGTTGCTTCTTTAATTAGCTCAGCTTTTTGGGCTTCGAGTAGCGCTATCTGCTTGGCCTTTTCTTCCTCGGATAAGCTGTCATTGGCGGCAATTTTCGCCATTTCTTCTTCTAGCTGCTTCAGTTTTTCCCTGTCGACTCCGGTGCGTTTGTCGAGGATAGCCTGCATGGCTTCCGCTAATCTGTCTTCGGATTTTGCGCTCTCTTCTGTACCGGCAATATTTTGCACATTGCTGGTGTAATGTTGTTTGGCATTGGGCGCAAGCTGGCTATAGGTATCACTGGTTTCAGCGCTTCGAGTCACGCCGCCCGATAGGGTGACAGTATCTTGCGGAGCTGTCATTTGAGGGCTCGAACTGGCCGCTGTGCTTGGTACGCCCTGCGTTTGTTGAGTCTGAGCCGATTTTAGCTGGCTTAGTGCAATGGCTGCATAGCTATTGGGATTGATGACCGTCATTTCCTTATTCTCCCTCGTCGATGTTTACTTCCTGATGCCGCGCCAATCGGGCGAATAAACTAAGCAATATCAAGGCCAAGCCCTAGCGACTTTCGTTGGATTTTTAGCGTCAGAAAAATTTTATAAAAATTTGTACAAAAACTTGATCCTTGTACAAGAATGGTCCGTAATATTATTCAAAGTGATACAAGGAATAGCATTATGTACAAGTTTAATCCGCAGCGAATTCAAATTGGGATCAGTGCCTGCCTACTAGGGGAGAAGGTGCGTTTTGACGGTGGGCATAAAAATTCTTCCTATTGTAATCAAGAGATTGCCCCCTTTTTTGATTATGTCCCCTTGTGTCCAGAAATGGCGATCGGCCTAGGTGCACCGCGAAAAAGCATTCGATTAGTGCGCGATGGTGAGCAGATCCGAGTGCAGAGCGGTGACGGCAGCTTAGATGTCACCGACAAACTCAATCGCTTTAGCGAGCAAAAGGTTGAGGAATTAGGCTTTTTAGGCGGTTACTTACTCTGCGCCAAATCGCCGACCTGCGGTATGGAACGGGTGACTGAGTACAAAATCGGTACCAATAATGGCACTAAATCAGGCATTGGGGTGTTTGCCCGTAAATTAATGGAACGCTACCCCTATCTCCCCGTCGAGGAAGAGGGGCGCTTGCACGATATGGTGCTGCGGGAGAACTTTTTTACCCGAGTCTATGCCTATCACGACTGGCATAAGATGTGTCATGAGGGCCTAACCAAGCACAAGTTAGTCAAGTTTCACTCCCGCTATAAGTATTTGTTGATGGCCCATAGCCCAAAATGGTATCGAGAGCTTGGGCCGATTGTGGCCAATATTGAAGACTTAGATCAAACCGCCGAGCGCTATTTTGCGGGTTTTATGACCGCCTTAAAAATCAATGCGACCCGTCGAAACCATACCAGCACCTTACAACATATTCAGGGCTATTTTAAAAAGCATTTGAATAAGGAACAGAAGTTAGAACTGTCTGAAATGATTATGAAATATCGCCAAGGACTTCTCCCTTTGCTGGTGCCTATCACTTTAATTAACCACTATTTGCGCCAATTCCCCACCCCCTATATTGAGGATCAAGTGTACTTAAATCCCCATCCCGAGGAATTAAAGCTGCGCTATGCCTATTAATCACAGTTAGCTGGCGAAAATACGCACCTGAACGATTAGATAATGCATTAAGATTAACGAGTTAAGTGATTGACATGAAACAACATGATTCAAAGGTTGAGGCCGAAAACCTCGAGAGTCGCGAGCTACTCCCGATAGGGGAAGTGTCGTTACTCACAGGGGTTAACGCGGTAACGTTAAGAGCATGGCAGCGCCGCTTTGGGCTGGTGATCCCTGCGCGTACGCCTAAGGGCCATAGGTTATACACACCTGAAAATATTCAACAAATCCATGAGATCAATGCATGGTTAGCCAAGGGGGTCGCCATCAGTAAGGTCAAACCGTTACTGATGAGTTCGGCGCTTGCGACCGAGGCTGATAGCACCCCATTGCAAGAGGGGGATTTGTGGCAGGAGCAGATCACAGCTTTAAATAGTGCGCTGTTTGAACTGGATCAATCAAAGCTGCACCAAATCCTTGATGAAGCCCTTGGCTTATATCCCTTTCAATTAGTGAAACAAAAATTGTTGCTGGCTTGGATGGCGCAGTTACCTGCTTTGTTTGAGCCTCGTTTAGATGCCGAGCTGTTGCTTGCATGGCTAGAAAGTGAGTTAGCCAGTCGCATCGGAGGGCGCGCCAGTTTTGCCGGGCAGGCCAGTTTGGCGCAAATCGGTGTCGTGTGTTTGCCATCTATCCAAGGGCAAAAAACGGCAGAGCTGCACGCGGGTTATTCGAACATGATTCACTCGAGCGCAAGCAACTCAAGCATAAGCAACTCAAGCACAAGCAACTCAAGCATAAGTAGCTCTAGTATGACTAATCGCTTGTATAGCCTGGTTTTACGCTTAGAACTTGCAGAGTTAAGAGTGTCAGTCATTGATCTTGGCGTGCTTGACACTACAAGCCTTGGGCTTATCAATAATCGGCTCAAGGTGGACGCTCTCTTGCTACTGCCTGAGGCGAATCATCCACCATCGAAAATCTTCGAGCTGCAAAGCTTGCTCGAGCAAATGCCACTTTCCTGTTATCTCATCGGCCCCTTTGCACCGACTCTCACGGCCTTATCAGCGTTTATGGCGCCAGACTTGGCTGAATGGGTTAGCCAAGTTTCGGCGGCAAAAGAGCAACAGAAGAAACAGCTACGTAAGAACAAAAACGCGGCCGAAGCGGAGCAAGGAGGGCAAGCCGATGAGTGATAATCAACCCCAAGCGGCAAAGCACGCGTTGATGTGGTTTCGCCAGGATCTGCGTCTAACGGATAACCAAGCGCTGACGGCTGCCTGTGATTGGGTGCGGCAAGCGACGGGCGCAAAACTCAGGGCGATTTATATTGCGACTCCGAGCCAATGGCTCAGCCACGATATGGCGCCGATCCAGATTGATTTTATCCAGCGGCATGTGAATTTGCTCGCCCAAGGACTCGCAAGCCTAGGGATTGAATTTGAGCTTATTCAACTCGATAGCTTTAAAGAGGTGCCCGCTTTTTTAGCGAGTTACTGCGAAAAGCTTGGCGTTGAGCGGGTGTTTGCGGGGCGAGAACCCGAAATCAACGAGCAAAAGCGCGACCAAGCCTGTCTCGATGGGGGGATTCCCTTGGTGCTCAGCGACGAGCATTGCCTATTGCCGCCGGGCACAGTGCTTAACTTAAGCGGTGATATGTATAAGGTGTTCACGCCCTTTAGCCGCAAGTGGCGAGAAGTTGCCGCTAAGCGCGCCATTTTGCCGCTTGCAGTACCTGCGCCGCTTGGCCCTATGTTACCTGAACCAAAGCCAATCAGTTTTAAAGAACGTTTCCCATTCACCAGCAAGCTAACCTCGAGTGAGCAATGGGCGGCGGGAGAGGGGCAGGCAAAACGTATTCTTACCGCATTTATTCAGCAAAAAGCCCAAGACTATAAACAGGATAGGGACTTTCCCGCTCTCGAGGGGACCAGCGTCATATCCCCTTATTTGGCGCTGGGCGTGCTCAGCCCAAGGCAATGTATCGCGGCGCTGCTTGGGCGTTTTCCCGAGGTGATTGTCGATGATACTAGCCCTGGGCGAACCTGGTTGAATGAGCTGATTTGGCGGGAGTTTTATCGCCATTTGTTGGTCGCCTTTCCAGATTTATCCAAGGGGCACAACTTTAATCGTCAGGCCGACCATGTGCAGTGGCGCAACAACCAAGCTGAGTTTTTGGCGTGGTGCGAGGGCAAAACGGGCTATCCGATTGTAGATGCGGCGATGCGCCAGCTTAATCAAACCGGCTGGATGCACAATCGACTGCGCATGGTGGTGGCGAGCTTTTTAACCAAACACTTGCTTATCGATTGGCGCTGGGGGGAACGCTATTTCCGGCAGCATCTTATCGACGGCGATCTGGCGGCTAATAACGGTGGCTGGCAATGGTCGGCGGGCTGTGGCTGCGATGCCCAGCCTTATTTCCGCATTTTTAATCCTATCAGCCAGAGCGAAAAGTTTGATCCAGATGGCAGCTTTATCCGTAAGTACTTACCAGAGCTGGCATCTTGGGGAATCAAGCGTTTGCACCAACCCAATATGCAAAAAACGCCTTCGTTATTTGAGGTGCCAACGCTGGAGTCTGACTCGGCTTATACCTGTGCGATTGTGGAGCACAATGCGGCAAGGGCGAGGGCGCTAGCGGTACTTGGGGTGCTGAAAAAGGCCTAGGCCATAGGCTCAACCTTACAACTTATCCCTTAGGGAGTTATCTGGATGATAAACCAAGCGAAGATTGAACAGAGCGGTGTGGTTGATGAGTTTATCGCGCTCTATCAAGCATTAAACAAGGACAATCTGCATCTGTTGGCTCAGGTCTACGATGACAATATTTGTTTTATCGATCCTATGCATCAAGTGAATGGTTTAATTGCTTTGACTGAGTATTTTGCCAAACTCTACAAAAACGTTGGTTACATTCACTTTGAAATCAAAGAAGTATTGCAAGATGACTCCCAAGCTTCGCTATTCTGGCAGATGCAATATCGCCATCCCAAGTTAAACAAGGGCGAACTCATCCGAGTCGATGGCATGAGCCAGCTTAAGTTTCACCAGCGGATTTACTTTCACCGGGATTATTTCGACTTAGGGCAAATGCTATACGAGCATTTACCTTGTATGGGCGGACTCATTCGCTTGCTTAAAGACAGGGCGGCAAAGTGATGACCTCAGTGCAGATCCACAAAATCAACACTGTGCTGATCACAGGGGCAAGCTCGGGAATTGGGCTGCAATTAGCCAAGGATTATCTCGCCGCAGGCTGGCATGTGATTGCCTGCGGGCGAGATAAAGCCAAGCTCGATGCCCTTGCCGAAACCGTGCTGATTGGGGCGACTTGCATCAGCTTTGATATTAGTGAGCGCAGCCAAGTCCAAGAGAATGCTCTCCGTATCAAAGATGTACTGACTCAGTGCGCCTGTCAGTTAGATCTGGTGATCCTCAATGCCGGTGGCTGCGAGTATATCGATGACGCTAAACACTTCGACGACAGATTGTTTGAGCGTGTCGTGCACACCAATTTGATAGCCATGGGCTACTGCCTTGGCGCGTTTTTACCCTTAATGCCAAGAGGCGCGCGCTTGGCTCTGATGAGTTCGAGCGCGACGTATTTAGCCTTTCCCCGTGCGGAGGCCTATGGCGCTTCTAAGGCGGGCGTGCAGTACTTGGCCGCTAGCCTAAGGCTTGACCTTGCTCAACACGGGATCTCTGTGAGTGTGATTTGCCCAGGATTTGTGGCGACGCCTCTAACGGCCAAGAATGATTTTGCCATGCCGATGCAAGTCGATGTAAAGGCGGCGTCAACGGCAATTCGCCGTGGGCTCTCGCGCGGCGTAACCGAGATCCATTTCCCCAAACGATTTACTTATTTATTGAAATTGATGTCATTTCTACCTGCCTTGGTTTGGCAAAAAATGATCCAACGGGATAACCAGCCAAGGGCGCTTAAGGATGCAGGACGATGAAAAATATTGCCATTGTAGGGACGGGAATTTCAGGGCTGACCTGTGGCTATCTACTCAGCCAATCCCACAAGGTTACTGTGTTTGAGGCCAATGACTATATAGGCGGCCATACCGCGACCGTGGATGTGGAGCATCTTGGTAAACACTATGCGATAGACACTGGTTTTATCGTGTTTAACGACCGAACCTATCCCCGTTTTGAGAGGCTGTTAGCCCGTCTAAATGTCAGTATTTTGCCGACTGAAATGAGTTTTAGTGTGCACAACGCCCTGACGGGGCTTGAGTACAATGGCCATAACGTTGCCAGTTTGTTTGCCCAAAAGCGTAACCTCCTGAATCCGCGCTTTTGGGCCTTTTTAAATGAAATTGTGCGGTTTAATAAAAGCTGCAAGGCGATTTATCAGCAGGATAATTACCCCGCTGGTAACTTGGGTGAGTTTCTCGACCGCGAGCAGTTTTCTCACTTTTTTGCCGAACATTATATTTTGCCCATGGGCGCGGCAATTTGGTCATCGAGCATCGAAGATATGCGCGCCTTTTCGCTGCGCTTCTTTATCCGTTTCTTTGAGCACCATGGCTTATTAAACGTCAGTAACAGACCGCAATGGTATGTGCTTAAGGGGGGCTCACGCAGTTATATTCCTGATTTAATTGCCCCTTTTAAAGACAATCTGCATTTAAACAGCCCAGTGAGTGCCATCGAACGCCATGCTGATGGCGTAAAACTCTATGTGAATGGTGAGTGGCAGGAATTCGATGAGGTGATCCTCGCTTGTCATAGCGACCAAGCGCTTAAGATGTTAACCGATGCCAGCTCGGCCGAAAAAGCAATTCTGGGGGACTTGCAATATCAAAATAATGAGGTGGTTTTACATACAGATACCAACCTTTTACCTAAGCGCAAGGCGGCGTGGGCCAGCTGGAATTATCGTTTGGATGGCAATCAAAAACGCCCCGCCTCTGTGACTTACAATATGAATATTCTGCAGCGCCTACCAAGCGACGCACCAACCTTTTGCGTAACGCTTAACCAGACAGAGCTGATTGACGAAGCCAAAATTCTACGCCGTTTTAACTATGCGCACCCTGTGTTTAATGAGCAGAGTTTGCAGGCGCAGGCGCGCCGGGAAGAAATCTCGGGCCAAAACCATACCCATTTTGCGGGCGCCTATTGGCACAATGGTTTCCATGAAGACGGTGTCCGCAGCGCCTTAGATGTGTGCGCTCACTTTGGGGTTACGCTATGAGTGAGCTCAATAGCGGTATTTACTACGGCAGCGTGACCCATAGTCGCTATACGCCAGTAAAACATCACTTTAGCTACCAAATGGCGTTGCTGGCGATTGATTTAGACGAGGTCGATAGTATCAGTGCCATGGGGCGCAGTTTCGCCAGTCAGCGGCGCGCGCTACTCAGATTTAATCCCAAGGATTACCTTTGTACTTTTACGACAAGGGATAACCAGAGTCGGCAGCTTGAGATAAACGAGCCAAGCAGCTATGCCCTTAAGCAGCGGGTGTTTGAGCAAGTTGCTGAGTTAGGCGGTCACCAGCCTTGCGACAGAGTGTTGTTTGTTGGGCAGATTCGCCACTTTGGCGTGTACTTCAGCCCAGTGAATTTTTACTTTTGTTATCAAGCACAACAGCCTCTATATATGCTTGCCGAAGTGAGTAACACCCCGTGGGACCAACGTCACTGTTATTTAGTGGATTTATTCACCCCTAAAACTACGGATAAAGTGTTTCACGTTTCGCCTTTTATGAACCTTGATATGCGCTACCAATGGCATGTTGAACCGCCCGCTGAACGCTTAAACATTGGCATCGAGAATCTACCTAATCAGACGGGTAAGCGTTTGTTCAATGCCAGCCTGTCGATGACTCGCCAAGCTATCAATGCTCAATCCCTTCGCGCCTTGTTGTTTCGCTTTCCATTTATGACGCTGAAAATCTTCGGTGGAATTTATTGGCAGGCGTTAAAGCTGTTCTTTAAGCGCGTACCTTTTGTGCCACATCCAGTCCAAGTGGAGAAATAAGATGGAAAACACTGCATCGCAATCTTCTGTTATTACGGCAAAATTGCCTGACAGTCTGGCCCGTAAGCTACTGCTTAAAGCATTAGAAAATCTCCCTCATGGCTGTTTAACCTTAGTGGAGGGCGACAAGAGCTATCGCTTTGGTGAGCATCACAGTGATTTACATGCCACCCTGGTGGTGAAGCATCCGAGCTTCTATCGCCAAGCGATGTTTTCGGGCTCCATTGGCGCCGGTGAAAGCTATATCCAAGGTCATTGGACTAGCCCGGATCTCACTAAGGTGGTGCAGCTGTTTGCCCGCAATCTGCCCTTGCTCGATAAGATTGAAGCGAAATTCGGTTGGCTGACTGGATCGGTTAACCGTATGAAACACTTGCTGAATCGCAACTCACAGCAGGGTTCTAAACGTAATATCTTGGCCCATTACGACTTAGGTAATGCCTTGTATGAGCAGTTTTTAGATCGCGAAATGTTGTACTCCAGCGCTCTTTATCCCGATAGCGGAGCGAGTCTAGAGCAGGCGCAGCTACATAAACTGAAAACCATTTGTGAGCGGCTCGACCTACAACCTGGGCAGACCTTACTCGAAATCGGAACGGGGTGGGGCGCCTTAGCCATTTACGCCGCCAAGCATTATGGCGTGCACGTGACGACCACAACGATTTCGGATGCGCAATATGCTTACGCGAAAGCGCGAGTCGAACGGGAAGGCTTAAGCGATAGCATCACCTTATTGACTGAGGATTACCGTAATCTCGGCGGCACCTATGACAGACTAGTGTCTATCGAGATGATTGAAGCCGTTGGCCATGAGTACCTGCCGGGGTTCTTTAAAAAGCTCGAATCCTTACTCAAACCCCATGGCCGCATGTTATTGCAGGCTATTACCATCGCCGACCAACGTTACGACAGTTATCGCAAGGGTGTTGATTTTATTCAGCGATATATTTTCCCTGGCGGTTGCTTGCCTTCGGTTCACCAAATGGTTGGACACTTGGCCAAGCGCACCGATATGCAGGTGTGGTCGATTGATGATATGGGCCTCGATTATGCCAAGACGCTGAGGGACTGGCACAACAATTTCGACCGCGCCATTGAGCAAGTGCAAGCCCTTGGCTATGGCGACGATTTTATCCGCATGTGGAAGTTTTACTTAAGTTATTGCGAAGGAGGCTTTTTAGAGCGCACCACGAGCACAGTGCATTTGGTTGCGGTGCGCCCAGACTACCGTTTGCCGAATGCCGTGAGCGGTAACTAAGGTGGTGATGAGATGTCCTCTATGGCGGGAAACATACTCAATATCTCAAAGCATCAGGGCTTTATACTCTATAACGCCTTGAGTTTTCAGTGTGTGTGGTGGACTGGCGTGTTGTTCGGCAATCGCGCGCTGTTACTGAGTATCCCTTTGTTAGTGCTGCATTTTATATTACTGCCGCGAGTTGAAAGCGCCGCCGCTATCCCGCGGGACTTAAGCACAATGCTTAAGATTGGGTTACTCGGTATGGCGGTTGATAGCCAGCTTACGTTGGCCGGTGTATTTGAATTTTCCGTTTTTCCCGCTTGGTTGGCGTGTCTCTGGTTGCATTTTGCTGTGAGTTTGCAGCATAGCCTTAAGCTTATCCGCGCCTTTACGATTGTATTACAAGCTATTTTAGGGGCAATCTTCGGCAGCCTTAGCTACTTGGCTGGGGCCGCATTTCATGCCGTGAGCCTTCCCTATGGAGAGGGCGTTTCTGCGGTGTTTCTCACAATTATTTGGGCTGTGTTACTGCCTCTTTTCATCAAACTCTCGCGCAGCCATAGGTCTATGGGGTGAACTATCTAGGCGCGTTTATATCGTCGTTAATCCTTGTCTTGCTGGAGAAATCTGATGCTTCATCTTTCATCTATCTTGTCAGCGATGTTGTTAAAAAAGCGATATGTCGGCGCTCTGTGTGGATTAATGCTGCCAGTCGCAGGATATAGCGCCACGCCAGCGGCCATCGAAAATACTATGGCCTCAGGGCTGGTTGAGGTTGGCCGAGGTGAGATGGATTGGCTCTGGTTTAATGTCTATAAAGCCAAGCTGATGACTACTACGGGTAAATACCAGAGCGGGATTTATCCGCAGTTATTAGACATTGAATATTATCGTGATATTGAGGCGAATGATCTGTTAGAGGCGACGGCAGATCAGTGGCGACACTTAGGCTACACCAAGGATGAAATTGCCAATTGGCTGCAATTACTTAAGGGGATTTGGCCTAATGTTGTGCCTGGCGATCATTTAAGTTTCAAACTCATCGATGTGCAGCGCAGTCAGTTCTTTTTCAATGGTCAGCCACTTGGCGTTATCGAAGATCCCAAATTAGCCGAAGCATTTCTGGCGATTTGGTTATCGACCAATACCAGCCGGCCAACCTTAAGGGCGCAATTATTAGGAGAAAAATCATGCGATTGCTAAAGCTTAACTGGGGTAAGCCTGTCATCTTGGGGTTGTTGATGGCTAGTCTTTTGACGAGCTGCTCCAGCGTCGATGTGAGTGACTATCGAGATACTAATCCCCCCTTAGTGTTAGAAAGCTTCTTTAATGGCCCGCTTAAGGCATCGGGCATTGTTGAGAACTTCAGTGGCAAAGTGATACGTCGGTTTAATGTCACCATGGAGGCGAGTTGGCAGGGGGCGGAAGGCACCATCAAAGAATGGTTTGTTTATGATGATGGTGAAACCCAAACTCGCATTTGGCGCATTCAATCCCAAGGAGAAGGGCAATACACTGGCACGGCTGACGATATTATCGGTACCGCGGAAGGGGAGGCGAGCGGCAGTGCGCTGCGTTGGCGCTACGATATGCTACTGCCCGTAGATGGTGATGAATACCAAGTGCACTTTGATGATTGGATGTACTTAGTGAACGACAATACCATTATTAACCAAAGCGATATTATTAAATGGGGCGTCACTGTCGCCAAAGTGACCTTAGTGATCCAAAAGCATTAACGGTATAGCCTAACTAATAATTTTTCGTTTATTACAGTAGGCTGACAAAACACTTCAATCCTGCATGGCTAAGTCGATGAAAAATTATTGGATGTTAATGCAGGTATTCGTAAGTCTGTCTTTAATGGCCTGTTCGAATATCGATTTTCAGTTTGAAGGTCAGTCAGATGAGCAAGTCGACCCTAATCAACCAGCAAGCGATCCTATGGTGCAGGATAATGAGCGCCGGGTTCGTGATGCCCGTGAGGATGGACGACTAGAGCCAAAGAGTAGGTTTAAATTCTAGAGCCCGCTTAAATACTAACGTTGGGTTAATCTAGCGAGAGTGCGATGTTTTCAGCCCTTACTGAAAAATAAGGGCTGAACTTCAAGAGGATTAACCCGCTTGGCGACTATTGTCGACAGCCTTTTTATCGTAATACTCGAAGGGAAATTGGTTACGGATCCGCTGCTGCAGGTTGTCATTCACATTGGCAGAAATATGCAGACGCACGCCGGAGTTTTTTTCTGCTCTAATAGTGCAAGTCAGCTTTTCCGCTTTGGCCAGCTGGCGACATTCGCGTTCGAAACGCTCGGGGATTTTGCCTTTATGTTGAGTCATGCGGCCATCTTTAAAATGCATTTCAAAAATAGTCAGTCCCTTCTTACCTGAAAAGATCAGCTTATAAACCAGAAACAAACCAATCGCGATAAAAACGAGCTTTAAAATAGTGGCTGTCATAATGCCTCCTCTCTTATGTTTATAGGACAAAGATACTCTGGAGTTATGGCTTTTAACAGTGCGCTAACACGCAATTTTAATTTGGCAAAGGTATGATTCTGGCCTAGTCTTACTTTACTAAGGAAATGTACTCCCTCAGTTAAGGAAAACGCCATGTACTTATCTAATGCTGACCGTTGGTCTTTATTGTGTAAAAAACAAATTGATATTATTGATAAATTGTCTGCACAGTTCCCAGAACGAAAAGAACCGCTTAATGAGTTGACCCATGGTTGGCGGCATTTGCAACATCAAGTGCAGGCGGGGGATAGGCCGATAGTGCATGAGCAGATAAAGTAAATTGTCAAAATGACAGAAACAAAAGCCACTCAGTGAGTGGCTTCGTTGTTTTTAATGGTGCTAGCACTAAGAGTCGAGTTTGGGAGCGACTGTGATTATCGAGAGTAAGTCAGTTGCTCAGGGCTGTCGATGCTGTGACTTTTACTCAAAATTCAGGTTCAAAATACGGATACAAAAAAGCCACTCGTCGAGTGACTTCGTTGTTTTTAATGGTGCTAGCACTAAGAGTCGAGTTTGGGAACGACTGTGATTATCGAGAGTAAGTCAGTTGCTCAGGGCTGTCGATGCAGTGACTTTTACTCAAAATTCAGGTTCAAAATACGGATACAAAAAAGCCACTCATTGAGTGGCTTTTTTGTTTTTTATGGTGCCGGCACCAAGAGTCGAACTCGGGACCTACTGATTACAAGTCAGTTGCTCTACCAACTGAGCTATGCCGGCGAATGGTGGTGCCCGAACCCGGAATCGAACCAGGGACACGAGGATTTTCAATCCTCTGCTCTACCGACTGAGCTATTCGGGCAACTAAACTAAGCGTTAGTTAACTACTTCAAACCGAGTGCTTAACACCCCATTCGTTCGAAGTGCGCGTATCATATAGTGCTCGCTTTCACTGTGCAAGCCCTTTTAATTCGACTGACCAAGTATTAAACAAAAAGCGCCTTATTTAAGGCTTTATAGAGATGCGAATGGTTCACTTGGTCGAACTATCAATGGGTTAATTCGATTTAGTTGTGGGATAAATGAGTAAAACGGCAGTGGATGACTGGGAATTTTAAATATTCGCAGTGCGAAGGACTAAGCTGTTAATCAGTATTTTGTTTATATGACGTCATGCCCAAGAACCGAACTTAAGCACTGTTTAAATGATTAATAGCTGGTTAGTCGTAATGTACTTGCATCGAATATCGAAGGAGTTTGAACTCAGCCAAATACCAGAAACAAAAAAGCCACTCAGTGAGTGGCTTTTTTGTTTTTTTATGGTGCCGGCACCAAGAGTCGAACTCGGGACCTACTGATTACAAGTCAGTTGCTCTACCAACTGAGCTATGCCGGCGAATGGTGGTGCCCGAACCCGGAATCGAACCAGGGACACGAGGATTTTCAATCCTCTGCTCTACCGACTGAGCTATTCGGGCAACTAAACTAAGCGTTAGTTGACTACTTTAAACTGACAACTTAATGCTGCCTCGTTCGAAGTGCGGCTATATTAACTAGGGTGTTTATCCTCTGCAAGCGCTTTTTCCTGATAAATGATGTGTTCGACTGTTTAATGTGCACTTTGGCTGTTTTTTATCTATAAACCAGTTGGGAATGAGCCTTTTTGATGCCTCAAAGTTGTATTTCCTGCCGCGTGAGTGACCCGTTTAAGCCCCACAATCAGCGTTAACACCATAATAGCGTTAATCTTTCTGAATTTTAGAAAGATATGAGCGATTTTTACTGATTTTAGTTTTTATTTTTCGTTTTATGATAATGACTATTATTTGATTGTGCGACTTAAGTGCAGAGGTGTGGGGTAGCTATATGTTTAGAAATACTAAGTTGAATTATGGACTTATTGCTATTGCCAGCCATTGGCTAAGTGCGGTTGTGGTGATTGGACTCTTTGCCGTCGGTGTGTGGATGGTGGAATTGACCTACTACAGTGCATGGTACAAAACGGCGCCACATTGGCATAAAAGCGTTGGGATTTTGCTGCTGGCGGTAACGCTGTTTCGTTTAGTTTGGCGTTTGGTTAATCCAAAGCCTGCTCCTGAGCAAAATCACCAAACATGGGAAAAGATTAGCGCTCACATTGCCCATGGCGCGATTTACTTCTTATTACTGGTGATTATGGCCGCAGGTATTTTGATTTCGACGGCTGAGGGCCGTGGAATTATGGTGTTTGACTGGTTTGAGTTACCCGGCCTAACGCCACTGATTGAAAATCAGGCTGATATCGCGGGGGATATTCATCAATATGCCGCCTACAGCTTGATAGCTCTGGTTTTACTGCATGCGTTAGGCGCGTTAAAGCACCATTTTATCGATAAAGATTCAACACTACTCAAGATGATTAAATTTAACCGAGGATAATATAATGAAAAAACAACTATTAGCTGCTTTGATTGGTGGGGCTTTACTCGCTCCAATGGCTGCATCTGCCGCCGATTATGTAATTGACCGCGAAGGTGCTCATGCATCTATTACCTTTAAAGTAAGTCACTTAGGTTATAGCTATGTCGTAGGTCGTTTTAACGATTTCAGCGGTGATTTCAGCTACGACGCTAAAAATCCAACGGCAGCTAAAGTGAATGTTAAAGTGAACACCTTAAGCGTTGACTCTAACCATGCCGAGCGTGATAAGCATATCCGTAGTGACGATTTTTTGAATACGGCTAAATTTGCAGAAGCGACTTTTGTTTCGACTTCGGTTGAAGACAAAGGCAATGGCGATATGGTTATCACAGGTAACTTCACGCTAAACGGTGTGACTAAACCGTTGGCAATCCAAGCGCATGCTGTGGGCGAAGGTCAAGATCCTTGGGGCGGATACCGTGCGGGCTTTACCGGTACGACCACGTTTGCGATGAAAGATTACGGCATCAAGATGGACTTAGGTCCAGCGTCTGCCAATGTTGAGTTAGATTTAGTGGTAGAAGGCGTGCGTAAGTAAGCTTAACGCTACTGAGCTGCATTTATCCGCGAATAAAAAAGCGCCCTTGGGCGCTTTTTTGCTTTCTATTGGATAGGCGCTTAGGCTTATTCCTGACCCTTTTCAGGCACAAAGCCTTCAATTTCCACGTCTTTACCTTCAAACAGGAAAGAGGTCATTTGTTCTTCCAAAAATTTACGATCATCAACATTCATCATGTTGAGTTTCTTTTCGTTAATCAGCATGGTCTGCTTTTTCTGCCATAGGCCCCAAGCTTCTTTACTGACGTTATCGAAAATACGTTTACCTAAATCACCTGGATACAGTTGAAAGTCTAGGCCGTCGGCTTCTTTGTTTAAATATACGCAATTGACTGTACGCGCCATGATTATTCCTTACTGACTGTCGAGGTTGCTAGCAATAGCTACGAGTGATCCCAAGTTGGCTAACACGCGCTCTGTTGCGGCGGCGAGTCCCACTTTGGAAGGTTGATTGATGTTATACCAGAGAGACTGGTTTTGTTCCATGACTGCGCCCACGCTCTGCATACCCAAGGTTTGCTTGTCGTAGCCATTCGCTTGGTTATCCAAATTCAGTAGCATGGGTTGAATATCTAAATGGAAATGGCTAAAGGTATGCCTAAAACCGATTAATGGTTCGAGTTGTGCGGCGTGATAACCTTGGGTTTCAAGCTCTGCATTGAGTGCGGCTTGAGTACTAAATTCGGGGAAGCACCAGAGTCCGCCCCAAATGCCGGCAGGAGGGCGCTTAGCCAAGAAGACTTGGTTATCTTTGAGTAAAACCAACATCCAAGCGGCTTTCTCTGGGATAGTTTTCTTCGGTTTTTTACCGGGGAACTCGGTTTGCCTGCCCATAAGTTGGGCCTTGCAATCGACAGCCACAGGACAAGCGGCACAATTGGGTTTACTGCGAGTACAAATGCTGGCACCAATATCCATCATGGCTTGGTTATATTTTTGAATATCCTGCTCTGGCGTTAACAGCTCGGTTAATTGCCAGAGTTGTTCTTCCACAGGTTTTTGACCGGGCCAGCCCGCAATCGCGCCATGTCTTGCTAATACGCGTTTAACATTGCCATCGAGGATTGGATGATGTTGCCCAAGTGATAGGGATAACACTGCACCTGCTGTCGAGCGGCCAATACCTGGCAGCGCTAACACTTGCTCAAAGTCTGTTGGAAATTGCCCCTGATACAGATCGCGAACCATCTTAGCGGCTTTATGTAGATTGCGAGCCCTGGCGTAATAACCAAGGCCAGTCCAATGATGCAGTACTTCATCATCCGGCGCGTTAGCGAGGGCTAACACATCGGGGAAACGTGCCATAAAACGCTGGTAATAGGGGATAACAGTCGCTACCTGAGTTTGTTGCAGCATAATCTCTGAAACCCATACGCGATATGGGGTTTTATCTTGCTGCCAAGGGAGGGTTTTACGACCGTGGGTGTCGTACCAATTAACGATACGTGTAGCAAAGGAGGCTGTAGATTTCATCGGCGCAGTGTAGCGGGAGATTGGTTGGCAAACAAGTAACACCCCATCGAAAAATCGGCCTAGATTCGCTCTCTAGGATAATCTTGTTATACTTCGCCTCCATTAGTGCTTGCACTGTAAGTTGAACTTTGGATAATGCCCTTCTTTTTAGATGGTGTTGTCCACGAGACGAGGCAAAAATGAGCGAAGTCACTACCGCTGAATTTAATGAAGAAGGCAAGTATCTGCGTAAGATCAGAAGCTTTGTCCTAAGAGAAGGTCGTTTGACTAAAGGTCAAGCGCAAGCCATTGAGACTCAGTGGCCAACAATGGGCTTAGATTACAGCCCAACACCATTAAACCTGACTGAAGTGTTTGGTCGCGAAGCCGATACCGTACTGGAAATTGGTTTCGGCATGGGCGCGTCTTTAGTACAAATGGCACAAGAAGCTCCAGAGCAGAATTTTATCGGTATTGAAGTCCATAAGCCTGGCGTGGGTTCATGCTTAAGTGACGCCGCCGCCGCTGGGGTGACTAATCTTCGCGTGTATCACCATGATGCAATGGAAGTGTTAGAACATGCTATCGCCGATGGCAGTCTTGCTCGCGTGCAATTGTTCTTCCCCGATCCTTGGCATAAAAAGCGCCACCACAAGCGCCGTATCGTGCAGGCGGAGTTTGCTGAGCTTATTCGCCGTAAACTGAAGATTGGCGGCGTGTTCCATATGGCGACCGACTGGGAAAACTACAGCGAACATATGCTGGAAGTGATGAATGCGGCCAATGGTTACAAAAACCAATCCGCCGATGGTACCGTGGTGCCGCGCCCAGATCATCGTCCACTGACTAAATTTGAAGCCCGCGGTCATCGCCTCGGCCATGGCGTGTGGGATCTGATGTTTGAGCGTATCGCTTAACATCTTTTATAGATTTTATTTTTTAACACAACGGGGAAAATCACTATGGCAAAGAATCGTAGCCGTCGTTTACGTAAGAAAATGCGCGTTGATGAATTCCAAGAGTTAGGTTTTGACATTACTTGGACCTTCGATGCATCTGTCTCTGAAGCCGATATTGATGCAACAGTCGATAAGTTTATCGATGAAGTCATTGAAGCCCGTAAGTTAGGTTTCCACGGCGGTGGTCATATCGAGTGGGAAGGTATTATTGCTACCCAAACTATCGGTAAGTGCACCGAAGAAGATGTTGCTGCAGTGAAGGCTTTCTGGGCGGGTCAAAAAGTGACTCAACTTGAAGTTAGCGATCTGTACGATATCTGGTGGAGTTAATGCCAGAACAGGCGTTATTAGAGGAAGTGGTCGACAAAGTTCGGCCCTTGCTCGGCCAAGGAAAGGTTGCTAATTACATCCCTGCGCTCGCCAATGTTGATGCTGGTAAATTGGGTATTGCCGTGACCACAATTGACGGTGAAACCATAGGCGCAGGCGATTACCTTGAGCCATTTTCAATTCAAAGTATTTCTAAAGTTTTCAGCTTAACCTTAGCGCTAACTTTATATGAAGAAACCGAAATTTGGAGCCGTGTCGGCAAAGAACCCTCGGGACACTCCTTCAATTCATTAGTCCAAGTTGAACTCGAGCGGGGTAAACCTCGCAATCCCTTTATTAATGCTGGCGCGTTAGTTATCGCTGACTTATTACAGAGCCGTTTAGGGGCGCCTAAGCATCGGATGTTGGAATTGGTCAGGGCGCTGAGTCAAAACGATAAAGTCTGTTTCGACAAGCAAGTGGCGGATTCAGAATATCAGCACAGTGCACGTAATGCGGCCATCGCTTATCTGATGAAATCCTTCGGTAATTTTCAAGGCGATGTCGATACAGTGCTGCGCACTTATTTTCATTATTGCGCCTTAAAAATGAATTGCGCCGACCTATCGCAGGCGATGTTGTATTTAGCCAACCGCGGTAAAACCTTAGATGGCACTGAGCTTATTTCGCAGGTACAGACTCGGCAATTAAATGCCCTGTTAGCAACTTCTGGCTTATATGACGGCGCCGGTGAGTTTGCCTATCGTGTTGGTATGCCGGGTAAAAGCGGTGTTGGCGGCGGCATTATTGCGGTGATCCCCGGGGAACTTTCGGTCTGCGTTTGGTCACCCGAATTAGACAATCAAGGTAACTCCCTCGCAGGGACGGCGATGCTTGAGCATCTCAGCCAGCGTCTCGGACGTTCAATCTTCTGATTTAACTCTTTTATTAGCACTGTTAGGCTAAATATTAGTGAAATTTACTAATCTGTTATCGGTGCTAATTTTTATAACTTCATAATAATCATATTGTTATAAAGTTGGCACATCTTCTGCTATTCATCTTTTAGCACGTTAGCTTAGTCGAATTCCTCAGATTAAAGGATGAACAACAATGAAGATAAATACACTATTAACCGGAGTGGCATTATCGGGCGTTATTTTAGGCGCTTCTGGCTTGCAATCAGCACAAGCGAAAACCGAGCCGCAAATCGATGAGCGCTGTGAGGTCTCTCTTAACTATGATGTGAGAGTCGAACCGAAAAAATTAGTGATGAGCGAGAAGGGCACCGAGAAGTATCGCATAGAGGTCGACAAGTTATACGTTGAAGGCAAGCAGGTAACCTTAACCGACAAACAGAAAAAGCTCGTGAGCCAGTATGCCGATGAGGTTTCGACTCAGGTTCCTGAGGTCATTGAATTAGTCAACGAAGCCGTTGCACTGGCCTCTCAAGCTGTAAGTATGGCATTAACGCCACTGATGGGCGATGCGGCTGGCGCTAAGTTTGATGAGATGATGGCGGGCGTGCAGAAGCGTGTTGATACCGTAGCCTACAAGCAGGGCGATAGTTTTTACCTTGGTGCGACTGAAGAGTCGATGCAAAACACCTTTAACGACGAATTTGATAAGGAAATGGAACAAATCGTGCAAAACTCCATTGGCACTCTGATGATGAATATCGGCAGCCAAATCCTTGCGGGCGACGGTGAGTCCTTCGAAGCTAAGATGGACGCATTCTCACAAAAAATGGATAGATTAGGCGATGATATTGAGCAGCAAATTGAATCCCAATCTAAGGGGATTGAAGCGAAAGCCGATCGTTTATGTGACCGTTTTGAAAACCTGCTGGTGCTCGAGAGTCAACTGCGTAAAGAAGTGCCTGAGTTAGCACCCTATGTGTTGACGCAAAACACTCACCATGAATTACGTGAATAGTGCTCGGCAGAGTAGCTTAAAACCAACACTGGTTGGAGTCAGGTAATGTCGACCTAACTGACACCATAAATACAGTGATATAAATGAAAAAGCCCCAGTACGTTAAGTGTCTGGGGCTTTTTCTTGATTCATTTTAGCCAAGCGGAATGATATTAATCTAATTGCTTGCGGCTATTTACTATGGAATATTACATTCTAAAGACTAATGTTTGGTATACTCTTAAAATATAATGAAAAGCTGGCAATTCAGTCAGATAGAACACTCTACTTTAGCGGACTTTTTCGGTCTAAATCTCTACAACGAACCCAATTGCTGTGAGATATTAAGGCATTGAGGGATGCTTCAAGGCATTTGTGCTGCATTCCTATGCTATTCCGAAAGTTAATATCACTGTCGAAACTGCTTAAGGCGACTTTCCATGTTAGAACTGTTAGAACCTATTGCGATTTTTACTCATGTGGCCAGAGCTGGTAGTTTTAGTGCCGCCGCAAGAAGGCTTGGGATCTCTAAATCTAAGGTCAGTACGCAGGTAGCCGATCTCGAACATAGACTCGGTGTTCAACTGATCCAGCGTACCACTCGAAGCTTAAGTCTGACTGAAGCTGGACATTTGTTATATCTGCAAGGTGAAGAGTTGCTTCGCGATGCCGAACAGGCCATTGCTAGCGTGCATAACTTAAACGATGCCACCCGCGGCGTGTTAAAGGTGGGGATTTCCCAGTCCTTTGGTGCTATGCATATCATTCCTGCGCTGCCATCATTTATGGCCAAACACCCTGAGCTAGAGCTGCAAGTCAGCTTATTAGATCATAAGGTGGATGTAGTCAGCGAAGGTTTAGACCTATTGTTGACTATGTCTGAGCAGCTTCCCTTGGGTATGGTGGCGCGTCCTTTGATGAAGTGTCAGTTCCTACTCGTTGCCTCGCCTGATTATATTGCTAAACATGGCGAACCGTCGCGTCCAGAGCAATTGGTCGACCATAACTGCTTGGTGTATCAAGGTGAGTGGCATGAGCACAGCATGTGGCAGTTTAAAAAGGGCGATGATTACTGTGAGATAGGTGTCTCTGGTAACTTTAGAGTGGATAACGCTCCCGCTTTAAAATCAGCTGCGATCAGTGGCTTAGGGGTTGTCTATCTTGCCAGTTACTTGATGGAAGATGAAATCGCTAAGGGCACTTTAGTGCCGCTGCTGAGGGATTGGCAACTGACGCATCATTTACCGCTACAGGCCGTTTACCCACGCCGTAAACACTTAGCGCCTAAGGTGAGTGCCTTCATTGAGTTTATTAAAGACCATATTGGTAATCCGCCTTATTGGGATATTCCCTATGCGGAACTCTTCAGTGAACGTCAGTAATTTTGGAAACATTGTTCTTAAAATGCGTTCAATGCGTTTTGAGCGAGTCTGGTAGTTTTTAGATTATATTAAAATCAATTTGTTACGTGATTTTTGGTTTGTATTTTAGTTTGATTTTTTAGGGTTTTCTAAAACAGCTTTTTAGTGGGTGTATTGAAGTCTGTTCTTAAATGAATACAATGGTTGCCAGATGATTCGGAATGACCTGAGTCCTACACTTTTATTGGAAATGACCCCTTTCGATATTAGCGTACAGGTTGGCAGCAATGCAGTTTCGGATCACAGCCAGCAGAAGTTTGCGAACTAAAACAATGTTGGCTTTTAAACCATCATCCTAGTTTTTGGTTTACCTCAGCTCATTAGGCTGAGGTAATTTTTTTCTGATGGTTGAGTGCGGAAAACGAGTTTTGTCTCTCTGTACCCTAAAGTCACACCGAGTGTTAAGTGCTTATGCTTAATACATTAAATATAGTGACCCACAGTGAGATAGGGTTTTATGACCAAGCCGGTGATAAATCCAATAAAAAAGCCACTTGATAGTGGCTTTTTTATTGGCTGTGATTTAACGATGTTATTCGCAAAGGCGCTCAAGGGAGGCTAGCGTTAGCCTCCCAAGGTTTTATGCTTAGGCTTTATTAACGCTGGCAATCCATTGATCGACTTGCTCTTCTAGCACATCCAAAGGCAGTGCGCCGTTAGCCAAGACTAAAGTATGGAAATCCCGGATATCAAACTTATCACCCAGTTGTTTTTCCGCCTTGTGTCTCAGTTCGAGTAACTTAATCATCCCAACTTTATAGGCTGTGGCTTGAGATGGCATAACAATATGACGCTCTACCATTTTCTTCGCATCGGATTTTGCGTTAGGGGTATTATCGACGTAATAAGCTATCCCTTGTTCGCGGGTCCATTTCTTGGCGTGGATCCCAGTATCGACCACTAAACGACAAGCTCGCCATAACTCCATCGCCAGTCGACCAAAATCGGAGTAAGGGTCGGCATATAAGCCCATCTCCTTCGGGAAAGACTCACTGTAGAGTCCCCAACCTTCGATATAGGCGGTATAGCCACCGAACTTACGGAACTTAGGAATATCCTTTAGCTCCTGTGAGATAGCGATTTGCATATGATGGCCAGGGATCCCTTCGTGGTAAGCCAGTGCTTCCATCTGGTATTTAGGCATGGCTTTCATATCGTAGAGGTTGGCATAGTAGCTACCAGGGCGAGAGCCATCGGGAGCCGGTTGTTCATAGAAAGCTTTACCCGCGGATTTTTCCCTAAAGGCTTCAACCTGTTTGACTATCATGGCTGCTTTAGGCTTAACCTTAAAGACTTCATCCAAGCGTGAGCGTATATTATCGATAAGCTTGGTAGCATCGGCTAAATATGCCGCCTTGCCTTCGGCGGTATTAGGATAATAGAACTGTGGATCATCGCGCATAAAGGTGAAGAATTCTTGCAAGGTGCCGTTAAAATTCACCTTTTTCATAATGGCGCGCATTTCATTATGGATGCGTTCCACTTCGGCAAGACCAAGTTGATGGATTTCATCCGCCGTCATGTGGGTAGTGGTCGTGCGTGCAAGAGCATTGTTATAAAACGCCTCGCCGTCGGGGAGTTTCCAAACACCATCGCGGGTATCGGCCTTGGCTTCTAAGGTTTTGATATAGGCGATAAGCGTCTTGTATGCAGGCTCAACTTGTGAGACGAGTGCTTTTTCAGCATCGGCAATCAGTTGGTTTTTTTCTGTTTCAGAGATGCCAAGAGCATTCACTTTTTTGCGAAAATCCGCCAACAACGCACTGTCTTCGCCTTTATCGAAGGGGGCGCCTTTAATGATGTTTTGGCTGTCAGAAATCACGTAACCGAACACAAATTTAGGGGCAATAATGCCTTTATTTGCGCGGATCTCAAGCGCCTGTTGCAGTTGGCTTAAGCGTTTGGGCACGCCATTTAAGCGGCTGATATAGGCCTTAGCATCGCTGACATCGGTGATCTGGTGTTGATTAATCAGGAAGGAGGCTATCATCGAGTGGCCACCATGCATCTGATTCACTGGGTAGTTATGGTAGCGCCACTGATAGTCTTTGATATCGTTATTCAGGTTTTGAGTGAGTAACGTCAGGCTTAGGCGAGTTTGTGGATCAAGCTTACTCGCATCCAGTTGATTCACTTCGGCTAGCTGTTTCTTGGTTCGCGCCAACTCACGCGCATCCGCTTCATCGCCAATGTCGTCCCACTTATCATAGTCCTGCTTTATGCCCATATAGGTTTGCGCAATGGGGCTTGCCATGATGTTTTCCATGAAGATGGTTTCAAACAAGGCGTTGGCTTTTTCTGACTCGCTTTGTGCGGCAACACTGGTACCGGCCACATTATGTGAGTCACTTAAGGTGGGCACAGCATAGGACGGCAGTGCAAGCAGGGCGGAGAGAGTAAATGCGACTAAGCTGATGTTCGTTTTTATTGGCATGATCAGGCTTCCTTAACAATGTTCAGGCAATTCTAAAGAAGCAGGGGAAAAATGTATGAATATAAATGTTAGAAAATGTGTTAGCCATAAAAGATGCTTCATCGAGAAACCTAGGCTAACACATTATTTATATGGGGAATTTAATTAGGGCGTGTTGACGTTTCAGGGTTATTTTTGCAGCAGTTTGGCTGGCTTTTATGCAAGACAAAGTCCGTGCAGTGTAGTTATTCTACATAAACGGACGATAACGCAGCAGAAACGCCAGCCAAACGCTGCCCGAAGGGTTCGTCTAGCAAGCTCGTTCTCTTTGTCACTCGTCATTTGAGTAGAATAACTACACATCATTCCTCGTTTCGCGAGCACGTGCTTGCCAGAACGAACAAAATCTAATCTCGAAACGTCAACACGCCCTAGTGAATTAACAAAATTGTGTCAGTAAATCGTTCACAAACATGTGACCTTTACTGGTTAATTGCCAATGTTCAGCCGATTCGGTCAGTAAACCCCGTTGTTTGGCCTTTTCCATTCCCTCTTTCAACGTATCTCGGTGTAAACCGGTTCTGTCTTCAAACTCTTGCTTAGGAATAGGCGTCATTAAACGCAAGCGATTCATCAAATATTCGAGAGCGCGATCTTCTTCGGCGACCTCAGTCTGCTCGAAGTTATAGTTGTCGGCAGCTAAATAACCCTTAGGGTGTTTGATTTTGACCGTGCGAATAATGCGGTTCTCTTCGGGCAAGGTCACTTTGCCATGGGCACCGCAGCCTATGCCTAAATAATCGCCAAACTGCCAATAGTTAAGGTTATGCCTGCATTGATAGCCGGGTTTGGCATAGGCAGAGATTTCATACTGCTCATAACCGAGTGCCGCTAACTTTTGTTGCCCTTGTTCGTAGATCTGCCAGAGATCTTCATCGTCGGGTAGTTGCGGCGGTTTTGAGTGGAACAGGGTATTAGGCTCAATCGTCAGTTGATACCAAGACAAATGCGGCGGATTGAGCGCCGCCGCGGTATCGATATCCGCCATGGCCTCAGCAAAACTTTGATTCGGAAGTCCGTGCATCAAATCCAAGTTAAAACTTAAATAACCCGCTTGGCTGGCTTTTTGGGCGGCGGTTTGGGCTTCGTTTTGATCGTGGATCCGCCCCAGCAGATTGAGCTTATCCTTAGAGAAACTCTGTACTCCAATGGATAACCGGGTGACCCCGGCGGCGCGGTAGGCACTAAAGTCATCGTGCTCTAGGGTGCCAGGGTTGGCCTCCATGGTGATTTCAATATCGTCACTAAAGGGAATTAGTGCATTGGCACCATCCAATATCCGTTTGATTTGATTGGCATCAAACAGAGACGGTGTTCCACCACCAATAAAAATAGTGTGTAGCTTACGGCCTTGTACTAAGTGCAAGTCTTGGCGTAAGTCAGCTAGCAGCGCATCCACATAGGCCTGCTGGGGTAATTCGCCATTTTGTCCATGGGAGTTAAAGTCGCAGTAAGGACATTTTTGTACACACCAGGGGATATGGATGTACAAGCTCAACGGCGGCAGGGTTAACTGAGGTGACACATTCACTGACATTATTGGGCGTTCCCGTCGGTAAATACGCCTTTTTCCTGCATGGCAGCAATCAGTTGCACTAAAGCTTTACCACGGTGACTCAAGGCATTTTTCTCGTCACTGCTCATTTGGGCTGCGCTGCAATCATGGTGTTCTGGAATAAAAATCGGATCGTAACCATGACCGTTGTCACCCCGTTGCACGAAATCGATTTGGCCTTCCCAAGAGGCTTGGCAAATGATGGGCGTTGGGTCCTTCGCATGGCGCATATAGACTAAAACACATTGGAATCTGGCCGTACGCGGCGCAGGATTATCCTTTAATGTGTCTAAGAGCTTTAACACATTGTCTTGATCCTTGGCATTTTCCCCCGCAAAGCGTGCAGAGTAGATGCCCGGCGCGCCTTGGAGTAAATCGACTTCTAATCCCGAGTCATCGGCAATGGCGGCAAGTCCAGTAATTTGCGCTGCATGTCTGGCTTTGATAATGGCGTTTTCGACAAAGGTTGTGCCCGTTTCGGCCACTTCGCTAACGTTAAATTGGCTTTGTGGCAGCACTTTTACGCCATAGGCGGCGAGCATTTGATCGAATTCGGCAAGTTTACCTTTATTGCCACTGGCGAGGACGATTTGTTGCATGGAATACCTATTGGATTGGGCGCTCTTGTCTGTGTGTCACTGAGTGTGAACATTGAGCGATGTCATTGGACTGTATGCGGCAATGATACCCAAGCTGAGCGGTAAAGGACAGAAAAAGGCAGGGCGATACTTGGTATCGCCCTGCCTTATGAGGTTGAGATTATTCGACGTAGAATTTTTGCTTAAACTGCAGATTGGTGTTGAGCTGATTACCGTGTTTAATGGCGATGTTGAAATTGATTTCTTGATCGTCGCGGTAAGGGACTTCGGCGATGTAATAAATCGCCTTACCCTCACGGATCTCTCTAAATTTCAGATCGATACGCGCATCGAGTAGGTTATTGGCCACGCCAGTGATTTCAACGGGCACTGCGGGCGAGCCTTCTTCACTCATATCTAATACGGCAATGTTAATGATGCCTCTGTAGCTACTGCGTTCGATGCCATAGGATTTCGCAATGCTCGGGGTTAAAAAGGTGCTGCCCAGCGCCATGTAATGAATGTCGAAATTACCGACGGTTTCTTTTTGCTCGGCATTGGCGACGCCACACAGGCTTGCAGTCAAGGCGAGCATAATAAGGAGATTACGTAACATGATGTTGTACCTTCATATGAGGGATTACTTGAGTATAGGTCGCTGGAAGGAGACTTCCAACGGTGCGTTTATTCGAGCAATGTCGCGATTTCTGCCGGAACGTTTTTGGGCGCGCTAATCCGTACCTGCTTATGACGTCCTAATTCGCCCTTAAGGATGTGAACATCGCTTTTAGGGACTTTAAAGGCCTTGGCTAAATACTTGCTTAAATGGGCATTGGCCTTGCCATCGATAGGCGGGGCGGTAATGGCGACTTTTAACTCATCACCGTGTAGCCCGACTATCTGATCGCGACTCGCTTTAGGTTGAATATACAAATTAAGCAGCAAGTCGCCTTGCTGCATAATGACTGCGCTCATTAAATCACGGCCCAAAATGGTACGTATTGCGCCAATAGCATGTTGATAAAGTTCATGCCGATAATCACCAACATCACCGACAAATCTAAACCACCAATGGGCGGAATGATACGGCGCACTGGAGCCAAAATGGGCTCTGTGAGTTGACCCATGATCATCACAATGGGGTTATAGCCTTGATTGAACCAGCTTAAGATGGCGCGAATGAGCAGCATCCAGAAGAGCAAAACGCCCGCCTGTTTGATAACAGTGACAAGCGCAAACACAAAGAACAGCACGATATCAATACCACCACCGGCGATAAGGCTTAACAGTAGTACTTTGACCATCACCACTAATAGGGCGAGTACAAATGAAGAAGTATCGAATCTTCCCATTGAAGGAATTAATCGACGCATAGGCGCGATCAACGGGTGAGTGGCTTTGACCACAAACTGACTGAAGGGATTATAAAAATCGGCACGGGCCAAGGGGAGCCAGATCCGTAATATCACCACCATCAAATATAAATCGAAGAGTGTGCTGATTAAAAAGGTTAATGCATTCATCGAGATTTCTGCCTATATGAGTCCGATTAAAAACGCCCGCGTTAAAATTGAGTGAGTCATCCAGTTATTGCTGAATTAAAAAGTGTTAGCCATTTCTTCTGCACGTTTGATGCAGTTTTCCATCGCATTTTTGACCACACCACGGAGATCCGCCGCTTCGAATGTGGCGATGGCTTGCGCCGTTGTGCCACCCTTCGAGGTGACATTCTCCCGTAAATTACCCAGCGTAAGCTCGGGATTTTGCTTTGCCATCATAGCAGCACCGAGGGCAGCTTGCTGTACTAAGCTTCTGGCTTTGGCTTCATCCATGCCCATTTGCTTGCCGGCATCAATCATAGATTCCATCAGCAGGAAGAAATAGGCCGGAGAACTACCCGCAAGGGCAATGACTTGATTAATCTCAGATTCCTCATTCACCCACACAATTTCACCGCCGCTGGACATCAAGCGTTCGGTAATGGCTTGTTGGGCATCAGAGAGGGGCTGCGGGGCGTAGAGTCCCGTCATACCGACACCGATTTGCATTGGCGTGTTTGGCATAGTGCGAACTAGTGTGATGGATTGCGCTAAATACTGGCTGTAGCGCTCTGCTTTAATCCCCGCAGCAATGGTAATGATCAGCTTGTTTGACATATCAATGCCTTGCAGTGCTTGGCAGACTTGTTCCATCAACTGTGGCTTAACGGATAATACGATGACATCGGCATCTTGGGCGGCGCTAACATTGTCTTGGGATACACGCACACCAAAGTCGGCGGCGAGGGCATCGAGTTTACCTTGGCTAGGATTGGTGGCTTGCACTAGCGCAGCAGGATAGCCGCTACGAATTAAGCCGCTGATAATACTGCGGGTCATATTGCCCGCACCGATAAAACAGATTTTTTGTTGACTCATGTGTACCCCATAATGTCTGGCCTAGGCTGAGTGGATAACATTCAGCATTAATATCATTGAATTAGCGTTATTAGGCCGGATAAAAATTTCTATTTAATGTTCTCTAACAGTATTTGGGCTTTAGCCTCTAAAAACAAGGCTAAAGCCGATAATGCTGACTCGCCTTTGGCTATCTCTGTGATTTCCCTTAGCATCAATCGTACAGATGCATTAAGCCGTAACGACTAATTGCGGGTCGTCTCTTTTGCGCCATAATCCCGTTCACCAAAGATTGCGCTGCCGATACGCACCATGGTTGATCCGCACTCAATAGCCACGTCTAAATCATTACTCATGCCCATAGAAAGCGTATCGACAGCGGGATAATGCTGCTTTAGCGTATCGAATAACTGTTTAAGCTCGCTGAGTTCGCGGCTTTGCTGCGCAGTGTCATTGGTGGCGCTGGGAATCGCCATTAAGCCCCGCAGTTGTAAATGGGGTAATAGGCTTATGCTTTGGGCTAGAGGCAGCATTTGCTCGGCATCAATACCGGATTTAGTGTCTTCATCACTGATATTGATTTGAATACACACATTGAGCGGCGCAAGGTGTGCAGGTCGCTGCTCATTGAGTCGCTGGGCAATTTTCTCCCGCGAGAGGGTGTGCATCCAGTCGAAGTGCTGGGCGACTAAGGCGGTTTTATTGGATTGCAGTGGCCCAATAAAATGCCATTCAATATCAGGGTGTGTGCCCTTTAGCGTCTCAATTTTTGTCACACCTTCTTGAACATAGTTCTCGCCAAAGCAACGCTGGCCCGCATCATAGGCTGCTATAATGTCTTCAATAGGTTTAGTCTTACTGACGGCAAGTAAGCGAATACTGTGAGGTAGGCGTGCGCATTTTTGCGCCGCTTGCGCGATCCTGCTCTGGGCGAGGGCGAGTCTGTCTGCTATTGTTGTCATGATGTAATTATCTGGTTGCAAGGATATCCCAAACTATGGAAATCACTGAGTTATTAGCCTTTAGTGTAAAACACAAAGCCTCGGATCTACACCTCTCTGCAGGGATATCTCCTATGATCCGTGTCGACGGTGAAGTGAGAAAAATTAACCTGCCTGCGCTCGATCATCAGGGTGTACACAGCCTTGTGTACGACATTATGAATGATAAACAGCGTAAGGACTTTGAAGAGCATTTAGAAATCGACTTTTCGTTCGAAGTCCCTAATTTAGCGCGTTTCCGTGTGAACGCTTTTAACCAATCCCGCGGCGCGGCGGCGGTGTTTCGTACCATTCCTAGCGAAATTTTGTCGCTTGAGCAGTTAGGGGCGCCAGAGATTTTTAAGAAAATTTCCAGCTTTCCCCGCGGCTTAGTGCTTGTTACTGGGCCTACCGGTTCGGGTAAGAGTACCACACTTGCGGCCATGGTGGATTACATCAATGAGAACCGCCACGACCATATCTTAACCATTGAAGATCCTATCGAGTTCGTTCACCAGAATAAGCAATGTTTGATTAACCAACGGGAAGTGCATCGTCATACCCACAGCTTTAACGCGGCGCTGCGTAGCGCACTGCGTGAAGACCCTGACGTTATCCTCGTCGGTGAGATGCGCGACCTTGAAACCATTCGTCTGGCGATGACTGCGGCCGAAACGGGTCACTTAGTCTTTGGTACCTTGCACACCACCTCGGCGGCTAAGACCATCGACCGTGTGGTTGACGTTTTCCCTGCTGGTGAAAAGGACATGGTGCGTACCATGTTGTCTGAATCATTACAGGCGGTTATTTCGCAAACCCTGATTAAGAAAATTGGTGGTGGCCGTGTGGCTGCCCACGAAATCATGATGGGTACGCCCGCTATTCGTAACCTTATCCGTGAAGATAAAGTGGCGCAGATGTACTCAGCCATTCAAACGGGAATGGCCCATGGCATGCAAACGCTCGAACAGTGTCTGCAAAACTTAGTGAACCGTGGCCTCATCACCCGTGAGGATGCCATGTCGAAGAGTTCAAACAAACAAGCGACGTTTTAAGGATTTATGATGGATGTCCGTCCGTTTTTAAAAGTCATGGTGGAGCGTAAAGCCTCGGACTTGTTTATTACCGCAGGGTTTCCGCCGAGCGCCAAAATCGATGGTGAGTTACGCCCGTTAGCCGAGAGTGCCTTCACGCCCGCGCAGTCTTTGGATTTTGTCGAGTCCGTGATGACCGAGGCACAAAAGAAGGAGTTTCACACCACTCGCGAGTGTAACTTCGCTTTTGCGGTTAAGGATTTAGGTCGTTTCCGTGTTAGCGCATTCTGGCAGCGTGAATCTCCGGGATGCGTTATGCGCCGGATTGAGACCAAGATCCCTGAGGTAGAAGACTTAAAATTGCCACCGATTTTAAAAGATCTGGTGATGAGTAAACGTGGTCTTATCATCATGGTTGGGGGAACGGGAACCGGTAAGTCGACCTCCTTGGCGGCGTTAGTGGGTTATCGTAATGCCCATGCCCGTGGTCACATCCTCACCATCGAAGACCCGGTGGAATTTGTGCACGACCATCGCAAAAGCATCATTACTCAACGTGAAGTGGGTATAGATACAGAATCCTTTGATGCGGCGCTGAAGAGTTCGCTGCGTCAAGCACCCGATGTGATTTTGATTGGCGAGATCCGTACTCAAGAAACCATGGAGTTTGCGCTTTCTTTCGCCGAAACGGGTCACCTCTGTATGGCGACACTGCACGCGAACAACGCTAACCAAGCGTTAGATCGGATCATGCACTTAGTACCGGAGAGTAAACACCAGCAGTTGCTATTCGACTTGTCACTCAACCTGCGTGGCATTGTGGCGCAGCAACTGGTGCCCAAAGTCGATGGCACAGGACGACGGGCGGCGATTGAAGTCTTGATCAATACGCCACGTGTCGCGAGCTTGATTGCTAAAAACGAGCTGCATTTGCTCAAAGAGACCATGGCCAAATCGAATGAACAGGGCATGCAGACCTTCGACCAAGCCTTGCTGCAACTCTATATCGATGGGGAAATCAGCTATGCCGATGCGCTTCACCATGCTGACTCGCCAAACGACTTACGTTTAATGATCAAACTGCAAAATAAAGAACCTACCAGTTCAAGCTTTATGGAAGGCGTGACCTTGGATATGGATTAATCCTGTCTGCGGTGATGTTAAAGCAGCTCCCTTGAGCTGCTTTTTTTATCGCTTAAGCCAATCGATAACTCGCTGTAGCTTTTATTTTTTTATTCAATATGATCTCTATATTAGTGAGTGACGTAATAGAGAATAACGAGTTTGCCAATCTTGGCGCGCCCAATGAGAAGGACATTATGATGAAACTCCCCTTAGTTATCTTTGCCAGCCTGTTAAGCACTAGCGCATTTGCGACAACTTGCCCGAGTTATCTTGATGTTGAAGTGCGTAAATTGCACTCGGATGAGAAGATTAATCTGTGTGAATTGACTCAGGGCAAGCCAGTGTTACTGGTCAACACCGCGAGTAACTGTGGTTACACTCCACAATTTAAGGCCCTCGAAGCGCTTCATAAAGAATACAAAGACAAAGGCTTAGTGGTGATTGGTTTCCCTTCCGATGACTTTTTCCAAGAAGAAAATGATGAAAAAGACACGGCTAAGGTGTGCTACATCAACTATGGTGTCACCTTCACTATGCTCGCGACATCGCCGGTGCGAGGCAGCGATGCTAACAGTGTATTCAAATACTTAGGAGATAAAGCAGGCTCACCTAAGTGGAATTTCTACAAGTATGTCGTCAGTGGCGATGGCAATACTGTGCAGCAGTTTAATTCTAAGGTGAAACCCGATAGTGCCGAGCTTAAGCAGGCAATAGAATCAGTGCTTTAATGCCCAATTTATTCATTTTACTCATGTTAAGAGGCTACTTTGGCTAGGTTTTCAGGATTATCAAAAGAGATGGGTCACGCAAAGCGTGGCAAAGTGGGTGTGTTGCTACTTAACCTTGGCACACCCGATGCGCCAACGGCATCGGCGGTGAGGCGTTACCTTGCCGAGTTTTTATCCGATCCTCGGGTGGTCGAAATTCCAAAACTCCTGTGGATGCTAATTTTACATGGCATAGTGCTGCGCGTACGCCCAGCCAAGTCTGCGGCGCTCTATCAGAAGGTCTGGACTGACGCGGGTTCGCCGCTGATGGATATCAGCTTGCGCCAAACCGCTAAATTATCGGAAAAATTAACGGCCGATGGGCATCAAGTATCAGTGCATTTAGCCATGCGTTATGGCAATCCTTCTGTGGCGAGCACCTTACAAACGATGCATCAACAGGGGATAGATAAGCTCGTTGTATTGCCGCTCTATCCACAATATGCAGCGCCGACAACTGGCTCGGCCTTCGATGCTATTGCAAGGGAATTAACCCAGTGGCGCTATCTACCATCGCTGCATTTTATTCACACGTATCATGATAACCCTGACTTTATTACCGCATTGGTAAACTCAATTCGTGCCGACTTTGAGCAACAGGGTAAGCCGCAAAAGTTAGTGCTTTCTTACCATGGTATGCCGGAGCGTAATCTGCACTTAGGCGATCCTTATTATTGCTTTTGCATGAAGACCACCCGTCTGGTGGCCGAGCAATTAGGGCTTACAGCGGATGAGTTTGTGATGACTTTCCAATCTCGCTTTGGTAAGGCTAAATGGTTACAACCTTATACGGATGCAACCATGCAGGCGTTGCCAAGCCAAGGTGTACGTGACGTGGCGATTGTGTGCCCAGCGTTTAGCGCCGATTGCTTAGAGACCTTAGAAGAGATCGTGGGTGAGAATGGCCATATCTTTGCGAATGCTGGCGGGGAGAAGTTCCGTTACATTCCGGCACTGAACGATAATGATGACCATATCAGCATGATGGCGAACTTGGTTAAACCTTACCTGTAAGGTTTATAAGTGCAGAAATAAAAAAGGATAGCTTAGGCTATCCTTTTGTTTTTATGAATTATTATTCACCGAAATGATTTTCAAAATAGCTTTCGACAATCAATACGGCTGACACTGCATCGACTTGACCTTTGGTGAGGGCTTTAAAGCCGCCGAGTTCAAATAGCCGAGCTTTTGCATCTGTGGTGGTCAGTCTTTCATCTTGAGTGACAATTTTAACCCCAAACTTAGCGTTCAGTCGGTTGGCAAACTTTCTCGCCCTGTGGGTCATTTCCTGCTCTGTGCCATCCATATTGAGCGGTAAACCTACGACGACTAAATCGGGTTGCCACTCTTTAATGAGTTTGCCGATTTCATCCCAATTGGGGATTCCATCGACGGCTTTAAGGGATAGCAGTGGTGTGGCGCTGGCGGTGATTTGTTGCCCTATGGCGACACCAATACTTTTTGTTCCAAAATCAAAACCTAAAACGGTTTTTGCGTTCATCTGTATATTCACCCGTCACAATAAAATCGGCTAGGCGTGGCCCGCCTGTGATGACAATTGCCAAGCATCAAAGCCGAGCGCGCGGCTCGCTTGTTGCCATCGATCCTCGTGTTTGACATCGAAGAGCAGGGCTTGGTCGGCAGGGATAGTCAGCCATGAGTTATCGGCAAGTTCTTGCTCCAGCTGGTTTTTGCTCCAACCCGCATAACCTAATGCAACGATAAATTTTTCTGGCGAGCGCTCGCTGCCAATCGCCGTTAATACATCCCTTGAGGTGGTGAGCATGAGGCCAGAGCTTAATTCTGTACTGTTGGCCCAATAGGGCTGGGATGTATGCAGGACAAAGCCTCTATCCTGGGAAACGGGGCCACCCATTAAAACCTGCGCGCCCAGTGCCAGATCGGTAGACACTTGTTCAGCGGGTAAATCCATCTGCTCGAGCAATGAGTTCACTTCAATGCCCAGTGGTTTATTAATCACTAGCCCCATGGCGCCTTTTTCATCGTGCTCACATAGATAGATGACGGTGCGCTCAAAAAAAGTGTCATCGAGCGACGGCATGGCGATTAAAAAATGGTTCTGCAAACTCTCCATTAAATGCTCCGTTCAGCCCACAGGCGTTGACCAATAGATTAAATCCAGCGGCTTAGGCTGGTGGCGTATCAACCGCCGGCTAATTTGACTTTGTAGTTTTGTTTTTCAAGCAGTAGTTTTAGTTGCTCACGATTGTCGGTTTGCACTTCGATAGTGAAATCTTTGACTGTACCACCACAACCACATTGTTTTTTAAGGGTTTGAGCCAGTGCTTTTAAGCCCGCTTCATCAAGCCCTAGGCCTGAAATGACCGAGACACCTTTACCTTTGCGGCCTTTGCTGTCTCTGTGGATACGTACAATCCCATCGGATGCAGGGATAGCTTTGGCTTCTGGCTCGGCAGTAATGCGGCCTTTATCTGTGCTGTACACTAAGGAAACGTTGGGATCTACTCTCATAAGTCATCTTTTATCTGAATATACGCCGTTTAAGTTTACCAAACTCAACGTCTTTCGGGGAGGTAAAAAAAGGCCACTGACAGAGACTGAAAGTGGCCGAAGGTCAATGCTAGCTCTTTGCAGGGAAGTAGCATGTTTAAAAAGCAGACTTAGAGATGCTGCAATACCATAGCGATTAATGCCAATGCGGTGAGTAGGGCGCAGGGCATGATAAAACGATGCAATTTAGGGAGGGCGATTAAGCAAGCGGTGGCAACAAACCCAAAGGCGGCAACCGTGGTGTAATTTACCCCGTTAGACACAGTCTCAAAGACGAGCCAACTCAATACGACTAAAGGTAAAAACAGCAGCATCATGGGGAGATGAGGTGTGAGCTTACTGTTATGGGTATCGGCTGAGACTTTTTGCGGTGCGAACCAGAAAATCGCCGATGCCACAATCAATGCGCTAATGAACCAGTACATGTTATTTATCCCTTAATCGCTTTAAGTGATAATCATTATCATTTAAAGTGATTACTGAAGTCAAGCTGAATAACACACTGCTTTTTCATCATATTGAGTTGTAGAACCGTCCATTGCTCTGTAAGCTAAATTTATTTTCGGCTTATTTGTGTTCGATGAGAACAACCAAGGAAATCATCATGAAAAATATAATTGTAGGTTTAGCCGTACTGGCACTGAGTGCCTGTAGTTCGCTGAAGTCGGGTTGGGATTTTGACCCTAGCGCCAATTTTACTCAGTACAAGACCTATGCGTGGGTCGCACAAAAGACCGATGCTTCGGGTTATCACCTCGATGGTTTAATGGATCAGCGCGTGCGAGATGCGGTGAATTCTCAGCTTTCATCTAAGGGCATGACCTTGGTCGATGCGAAAGATGCCGATGTATTAGTGAACTATCTGACCAAAATCGATAAGAAGATTAATGTCGATACCTTCAATACCAATTTTGGCTATAACCCTTACTATGGCCCAGGTTGGGGCTGGGGCGGTAACATGCAAACCCAGACCACAGTCAGAGAATACGAAGTTGGCACCCTGATCATTGATTTAGTTGATAATAAAACAGCTAAGTTAATTTGGCGTGGCTCAGTAGCTGATACTATCCGTGATAAAAATACTCCTTCGGAAAGAGTACAGCTGATCAACGAAGCGGTCGGCAGCGTGATGGCGAATTTCCCGCCAAAGCCTGAAAACAAATAATTTACTTTTAGTCTAAAAAAGCGGCCTTTTGGCCGCTTTTTTGTGGCCAAAATTTAGGCTTGATTGACGTTAAGATGAGTTTTCTGTAAATTTCTATATTTTAATTGATTATGCTTTATTAAAACTTATCAAAAAATAAGCTTAATGGAAAATGGGGAATAGCTCGTTCTTGGTTAATGCATTGTTATTGAAGGGTTGTGGCGTTACGTGATATTGAAAAGTAGAAATGACTAATGCATAAATGCTACCAATAGATTAAATATTCTAATGACAAAATTTAAATAATCTCATTATCCAGTCCGTGGATTATCAGGCAAAATCCGTTCTTTATGCATGGGTAATAAGTAGTTTAAATGCAAGAAGCGCAATTTATCGGATTATTATGGTTGATTGGGATTTTAGCCGAGGCCATGACAGGGGCATTAGCGGCGGGCCGCAAGCAGATGGACTTATTCGGCGTGGTTATCATTGGCTGTGCGACGGCGATTGGTGGTGGCACCCTAAGAGACATGCTGCTCGGAAATTACCCTTTGATTTGGGTCGAGAATGTCCATTACCTGCTGGCGATTGCATTTGCGTCTTTATTAACGGTCGCCATTGCGCCTGTGATGCGTTACCTGTCTAAGTTATTTTTGGCCATTGATGCCTTGGGTTTAGCCGTATTCTCGATTGTTGGCGCCCAAAAAACGCTAATGTTAGGCTTTAGTCCAACGATTGCGGTGGTGATGGGACTCGTTACTGGGGTATTTGGTGGGGTGATCCGCGATATTCTCTGTAACCAAGTGCCTTTGATTTTTAAGAAAGAACTCTACGCGGTGATTTCACTCTTTACCGCAGGCTTATATATCACGCTCAACGCCTATCAATTGGCAGAGTGGATAAACCTAGTGATCTGTTTAACTCTGGGCTTTAGCTTACGAATGTTAGCACTGCGTTATCATTGGTCTATGCCGACCTTCGATTATCAAGCTAACGGCGACCAACACACGCCCTAATAAAAATGGGGCATTAAATGCCCCATTTTTTATGCTTACTGCTGTGCTTGAATGGTTTTTAACGCTTCAAGCGCGGCGTCGTAATTGGGGTGTTCGGTAATATTGGGCACCAGCTCCTGGTACTTAAGCTGACCTTCGGCATCGATAATAAAGATGGCCCGAGCTAGCAAGCCGTAATCTTCAATCAATAAGCCATATTTCTCACCAAAATCACGCCACACTGAGTCGGAGAGAACTTTGATTTTGTCGACATTCTCCACCTTACAGAAACGCTTCTGAGCGAAGGGCAAATCTGTACTGATGGTCAGCATGACGACATCATCGGAGAAGTGACTGACTTCACTGTTAAAGCGCTTTGTTTGCAGTGCACAGACACCAGTATCTAAACTAGGCACGGCGCTGATCAGCACGGTTTTCCCTTTAAAGTCACTTAAACTAATAGGGGTAAATTGTTCGTCGACAACTTTAAATCGTGGCGCCATTTGTTCAAGCTTGGGTAATTTCCCTGCGAGAGTGACAGTCTTGTCGCCCATCATCACTTGGGTTTTATCATTGGCGATAGCGGTGGGGCTGAGAACCATTAAACTAAAGACACAGCCAGCGGCTAGAAACGAAACATACTTTTGCATTTTCTCTCCCGTACTCAGGTATGTTGTGCACATAGGCTTAAGGTACGATAAAACCTAAACTATCACCATAAAAAAGGCCGGTAATGACCGGCCTTTTAATATGCTTGCTGATTATTTGCTCTCTGGCAATTGCTTCACATGAATATCCATTTGTGGGAATGGAATTTCAATGTTCGCTGCATCGAGTGCATTTTTGATCTGTTCTAAAATTTGGAAACGCGCTGTCCAGTAATCGGCGGTTTTAACCCAAGGACGAACCACAAAGTTGATTGAAGAATTCGCCAATTCAGAAAGACCTACAGTGTAACCTGGCTCTTTCAGTACGTATTGGTTGTTATCTAAAATCTCTGTTAATACTTTTTTGGTTTGAGCGATATCCGCAGAATAAGACACGCCAATGACTAAATCGATACGACGGTTTTCAGAGGCTGAGTAGTTTGTAATGGTGCCATTCATGATTGAAGAGTTTGGCGCCACAATTACTTTATTATCTGGGGTGCGTAATTTGGTTGAGAAAATGGTGATTTCATCAACTGTACCGGCAATTCCCGCTGCTTCAATATAATCACCGACGCGGCATGGGCGGAATAGCACCATTAATACGCCTGAGGCAAAGTTAGACAGAGAACCTTGCAGTGCTAAACCTACGGCTAAACCCGCGGCACCGATAACAGCGACTAGAGAGGCTGTTTGTACGCCAATTTGGCCTAAGGTGGCGATAATGGTGAACACAAACACCACTGCCCAAGCTAAGTTAGCCACAAAAGACACCACAGTTGGGTCAATCTTGCGACTGTTAAGCAACTTGCGCACTAACTTTTGTGCGACGCCAGAAAAATATTTACCGACGAAGAAAATAATGAGTGCAAATAAGATTTTTAAGCCATAGGTCATGACCAAATCTGGCGCCTGCTTTAATAAACCTTCGAGGTTATCCATTAAATTACTCCCTAAAAATACGCTAACAAAACTAGTTATTATTGACGATAAATTGTACTCGTCGATTTAATCTGCGACCTTCGCTGGAATGATTATCCGCAACCGGTTCAGATATACCTTTACCGACAACGGTAAAGCGATTTGGATTGAAGCCGTAGTCTTCAACCAAAATACGTTTCACATTTTGAGCCCGTCGTAGTGATAACTGATAATTAAACTCTGGCGTACCGACAATATCCGTATGCCCCACTAGAGTTAACCGAGTCTCAGTATTCGCGTCTAAAAAAGCTTTCACTAAGGCTAAAGCTTTCCATTGCGATAAATCTACTTCGGCGATAGCAAACTCAAAATACACAATCGCGGTCTCAATATTATGACAATCAGCGGCTGAATAAGTACTGGGGTCATTGAGATCACATTGAATACTGCTGGATTTTACTTCGGCTTGGTAAACACAGCCATTGGCCATCACTGTGGTGTTTGCAGGTGTGTTAGGACAGGCATCCTTAATATCGGGAACGCCGTCTTGATCTGTATCTTGCCATGCATACGCGGGTAACATCAGGCTTAAGCTCAGCGCTAAACACGTTACTTTAATCCATTGCATTACGGATATATTCACCACAAATCACCTTGTATTTTATCTTGGATAGTTAAAACCACTAAGAGATTTGCATTGCATTAGCATGAGCATCTTAGTCGGATATTCTATCTTTTTATCGGCCTAACGCCAAGTTTTGCCCGTTATTTGATGCAAATCAATTGCATCAGCATAGATAACATTGGCTCCTTGTTGATTTTATCGGCAGACATAAAGGCAAACTATACAAATTTTTCCTTTGAGGCTAGAGTCGCACTTACGCGATGAATATCCGCGTCGGGGATAGGCACAAGAAGTCGAGGACAAGATGATAGATTTACGCAGTGATACCGTGACCCAGCCAACAGAGGCGATGCGCTTAGCCATGTCGAGGGCTGAAGTGGGTGATGATGTTTATGGTGATGATCCGACCGTTAACAGCTTGCAAGACATGGCCGCCGAGATGTTCGGCTTTGAGAGTGCGCTGTTTACGGCATCTGGTACTCAGGCCAATTTGCTTGCACTGATGGCCCATTGTGAGCGTGGGGATGAATACCTGTGTGGCCAGCAGGCCCATAACTATAAATTCGAGGGCGGCGGCGCGGCGGTACTCGGCAGCATTCAGCCGCAACCGCTGAGCAATCAGTTGGATGGTACTATCGCCCTGACCGACATTGAAGCGGCGATTAAACCCGATGATATTCACTTTGCGCGCACGCGCTTACTGAGCCTAGAAAACACTATCGGCGGGAAAGTATTGCCTCAGACTTACCTCGCCAATGCGCAGGCGCTGGCATTTCAGCGTGGTTTAAAAATTCACTTAGATGGCGCTCGGGTTGCGAATGCCGCCGTGGCGCAGGGGATTGGGATTGCCGATATTGCGGGGCATTTTGATTCAGTCTCCATCTGTTTATCCAAGGGATTGTGCGCGCCTGTTGGCTCACTGCTCCTAGGTGATGAGCGCCTAATTAAAAAGGCCACGCGCTGGCGTAAAATGCTGGGCGGCGGTATGCGCCAGGCGGGGATTTTAGCGGCAGCGGGTAAATTAGCGCTCACAGAGCAGGTTGAGCGACTTGGGGAAGATCATGAAAATGCGGCGTATCTTGCCCAGCAATTGAGTCAGTTGAGTGAGTTTGAAATCGATTTGGCCGCCGTACAAACCAATATGGTGTTTGCCAACCTCGCGCCCCATGTCGATGAGAAAGCCCTAGCGAAGCGTTGCCGTGAGGCGGGGATCCTCATCAGCCCTAGCCGTACCCTGCGCTTTGTGACCCATAAAGATGTTTCGCGTCAGGATATTGATAAAGTGTTGCAAGTGTTTAAATTGCATTTGCAGGCATAATCGGCGTGACGCCCAAGTGAAAGCTTGGGCTTTTTTATACCTCTGGCTTGCTATATCGTGGATTTTAAAATCAAAAGTCGAATTGTGAGCCAGATGCTAGGCGAATTTTTTTAAGCCTATCTATACTAAAAACAATAAGTTCACATCATCGAGGTCATGCTGGGTTGAAACCTAACAATAATACTAATAAAGGGGTCGATTATTGGACAAAACGGATCAGTGAATTGGAAATGCCAGCGCTCTGTTCCACCGTCCAAACGTTAGAAAAGCTTGCCAAGGATGACGTGTCGTCTCTCGCCTTACTCGGGCGAAGCGTGATGCACGATAACGCCCTCACATCCCGCATCTTACGGGTCGCCAATAGCGCGATTTACCATAAGGGCAGTACCCAAATATCGACCGTGAGCCGAGCCGCCATTGTGCTGGGGTTCGATGCCGTGCGTAATATCTGCATCACGGCCCAGCTATTATCGAGCCTTTTAGAGAGCAAGAATCTCGCCCCCGCCGTTTATCAACGCTTAATTAAATTAATGGCGAAGGCATTTCAAGCCGCCATGTTAGCTAGGATGATGCTCAGTGATTACGATGAGGATATTCAGGAAGAAGCCTTTATTGCGTCTTTGCTTTACCACATTGGTGAGAGTGCATTTTGGAGTATCGGCGGCGAGTTTACCGAAACCTTAGACAGCCAACTCAGTGCCAGTGAAACCCCAGCTGAAGAGCGTAGCGTCATTCGTGAAGCCTTGGGCACCTCATTTTCGCAGCTGACGCAGAGTATTGCGCGCCACTGGGGTTTAGGGGAGTTATTGATCCAAGCGGTGAATTATCCTGACGATCAACGCCCTGAAATTCGCTCTATTTTTCTTGCCGATAAGCTTTGCGAAATTCTCTCCCAAGAGGTGATAGATAAAACCGAGTTGGATAAGCGTATCAGCCAAGCCGCGCATTTTACTGGGCTGGATGAGAAAGAATTAACCCTGAGAATGCAGCGCTGTACCAAGGCGACCCATAAATTGGCCGAAGCCTATGGCGCCAAGGTGTTGATTGACTATTTGCCTGACCCTAAACGCATCAATAAGCTTGAGCCCAGCGTCCCTGAGGTTGAGTTGCCCGTGTTTGAGGCCAACTTGAATGTGCAATTGGCTAAGCTGCGTGAACTCACCGCCTTTGCAATCAACAAAGCCGATTTTAATCAAATCATGCAAACCGTGCTCGAGGGGATTTTAGAAGGAGTTGGTGTGGACCGCTGCGGAGTTCTACTCTTATCTCCGAGCCGTAAACAGCTGCAACCTAGGATCATGCTCGGCCGAGACGCCGAGGAAATGAAGCAGCAGTTTATTATCGATCTGAGTGATAGGAAGGGGCTATTTCCACAGGCGATGGAACACAAGGAATGCCAGTGGGTGGATAACCCCAATGCCAAAAAATGGCTAGAACAATGCAAGGAACTTAAGACTCAGTTACCTGAGTCGGGTTTTTTGATGGCGCCGCTCTTGGTGGATAATAAAGTGATCGGTTTTTATTATGCCGATAGGGGGCCTTCACAACGAAGCTTTAGTGAAGTGGATTTTCAAGCCTTTATCCACTTCTCGCAGCTGGCCAATGTGTGTTTTACCGTGTCGCTAAAATAGTGACTTACTGAGCGTTTTTAATTTCTGCGGTAATGTGTTTGGCGATTGCATTGGGGATGGGAAAGCTCAAATGATATTGGGCAATTTTCCATTCCCCATTGGTCTTAATTAAGGTGCCAGTACCACGACTCACGCCATAACTTGGGCTGTTGAGCAGTTCATCGAACAGGATCACATCACCATGCTGCACTAAATGGCGGCGAGTTAAATCGTAGCGCCAACCTTTGGTTGGGCGCGAATAGCGTTCAAACTCGGCCATGCCCCAACGCTCAGTCGCATCGGTTCCAATAAAAATGCCATCCTGACGATAGAGGGCAAAATACTTGTCCCAATCGGCACTGCTCGAATATTGATTCAATTTATCCAGCACTTCGGCGGCTGCTTGCTCATCGGTCTGCGTTATTGCAGCTTGTTCGTTGGCGATGGCCGTTTGTGGATGAAAGCATAGGGCGCCAAGCATGAATATGCTGGCGCTGAACAGGGCAAGACGTTGGCTAGTGCGTGTCGAATGGGCGTGCTGCTCGGCGCGAGTGGAGATTGTCATCGAAAATTCCTTATCCTTATGGTTATTAGGCTAATCGTTTGTTGATTCGATCAATGCCAGTTTATCGGATCGAGTTGATAAAAATGGCTCAATTCTCGATAAAGTGCCGGATGTTCAAGATTAAGCGCTTCTGGTTTTTCAAAAAAGACCTCGGTGACTACGGCAAAAAACTCCGCAGGATTGGTGGCACCATAGTAATTAAACAGTGACGGGCGGCCAAGGGCGGCAGCTTGTACTAACTCATTAAAGGCCTGACTGAATACGTTCGACCACGACAGGTAATCTTGGCGGTGTTGTAAAATCGGCGCGCCATTGGCGTGACCATCTTCTTGATCTAATTGATGGGCAAACTCGTGGATCACGACGTTGTTGCCATCATGGGGATTGGCAGCGCCCTCGAGGGTGTTCTTCCACGACAGTATCACTTGGCCCTGCTCCCAAGATTCCCCCGCCAGCACATTACGTTGCTCCCAAATCAAACCCGCGGGGTCTTGGCGCTGGCTGTCGACAATAAAGGCATCGGGATAGACCAATATCTGCCTTAGATTGGGGTAAAAGTCGGTGTTGCGATTTAGCAAAAGCAGGCAAGCTTGGGCGGCGATAGTGACGCGAATTTCATCGGTTATTTGCAAACCATCACAGCCAACGAATCGTTTCTCATCCAAAAAAACTTGGATGTGGCGTTTGAGTTGTAGTTGAAGATCTGCGGGTAAGGCGTGGAAATAGGGCAATCTCTTTTTCAAAATCGTTCGCCAAGCCTTAGGAAAGGCGCTGGCCATCACACGCTTACGGTGGAGTGTCTTGCGCCAGCGGCTAGACGCTAACCAAGCGATTGCACCGAGACCAAGCATTAGGGTAATGAAAACAGCGAGCATGACTTCCTCAGTGCAATATTTTCCTTAGGTATATTAGCTAATGGGGATTCAGTGAGGCGAACTCAATGCTTTGGCTAAAAATAAATCGATACAGCGAGTTATTGATTACCAAACTCTGGATGTCGTAGCGCTTCGGTGCGATTGCGTCCGGCTTGTTTGGCCTGATACAGGGCTTCGTCCGCATCGGAGATGATTTTATTGGCATCGAGTGATTGTGGCGGTTGCCAGCAGGCGACCCCTAAGCTGATGGTCACCACTCCTGAGTGGGATGAGCTTTGGTGGGGAATGGCCAATTCCATAATGGTTTCGCGCAGTCGCTCGGCAATTCTATAAGCGTCTTCACAGTGGCTCGAGGGCAGTAACAAGGTAAATTCTTCCCCACCGTAGCGGGCGAGGATATCTGTTGGGCGTTGCAGAATCGATTTGGCAGCATTGACGACCTGCTTTAAACACTGATCGCCAACGACGTGGCCATATTTGTCATTAAATTCTTTAAAGTTATCAATATCAAACATCACTATGCTAAGTGGCATATTGTGATCGTTGGCGTAATTCAACTCCTTGTTGATTTGGCTGTCGAGATAACGGCGGTTATAACAGCCCGTTAAGCCATCGGTTTCGGCCATGGCTTTGACTTGCGCGGCGTAGGTTTTTAGGGTCTCCAGCGAGCTGACCATTTGTTGCAGCTCTAAGTTATCGGTAATCGGCATTTCGGTATCGAGTTTTTCATTGGCGATGGCATTCATCGCATCCCGTGTGGCGATCACGGGTTTGATAATTCCCTTAGCGATAAAGTGCCAGCTGATCAACCAGATAAAGAAGCAATACACTATCCCACCACAAAAAATCAGGATCACGAAGGCAGTGCTATCGCTCTTGAGGTTAGAGCTTGCTACTTGGATTTCATCTTCAACATGGTTGACTAACACTTGGGTGAAACTGGCGATTTCCCGCGCGGCATTGGCTTGATAGCCAAAATGCGCATTAGCGATGTGGGTGCTTTTTAAGGCGTTGCGTGATAGTTCAAACAGGTTGTCATTACCCACCATATTTTGCTTTATTTGAGATAACCAGTTGAGATACAGCGTATTATCCTGCGGTATCGAGGCGGCGACTGCCTCCATTTTGAGGAAAAGACGCATGGCATCTCGTTGCAGGCGGTTGAGTCCTATGGTGGTTTGGGTGTTTTTAACTTCATCCAGCAGCACAAACAGGTGTTCACCCTGATGCAAATAATCAGAGATTTTTTGATGCTCATTGAGGTTATGGGTTATTCCCGTGAGATTTTTTTGGGCGATAAGCTGGCTGTTGAGCTCGTGGCTTGAGTCGAGCTGCGCCTGCATCTCAATGGAAAAGGCCGATGACATTCCCGCGAGGTTCGCCTGAATATTTTGTGCCTGTAATTTGGCCTGTAAGGCGCTGTCGGTCAGGGTGTCGAGCAAGGGTAGTTGTTGCTGAAAATACAGCTGAGTATCAATTGTCCTATTTAATGCTTCATGGATATTGGCCGTATTTTCAAGACTTAACAGCACTTTAGTATCTTGCAGCAATTGTTCCCATTGATGGGTTAACTCTTGAAGTAAGCTGAGCCGCTGCTGCTCAGTATCGTAGTGATTCAGCTCGGTAGTGATAATTTGCAGTCTTTCGCTGTTTTTTGCCAATTGCAGCGCTGTGGTGACTTTGACCACATCACTGCTCACCAATTGCTCAATTTTGGTTCTTAACTGTTGTGACAATAGGATGGCGATAATGCCATTAAGCAGCGCCATGCCTAGGATGAAATATAAGGCTAGCGTGATTTTATATTTAAGACTGGTGAGCCGTTTTGAGTTCATTTGTTTTTCTTATCAATTGCAGGCACTTCCCCATAGGTATTCTGCAGGTATTTAATTTTGTTACTTAACTCAATAAAAATATCGGTACTGTTTGCTTCGTGTCGGCTTGCGGCATAGCAAGCGTGGCTTAGCTCGGGATAAATCTGCCCCATAGCAGTAGTGGTAAAATGTCCTACTTCCAATACTTTAGTTGACCAAAACAAGTTTGCTACGTGGCTTGCCTCAAAGGCTCCGGCAATGGCTCTTTTTGAGGCTTGTTTAAATTCGGGGGCTGTGACGACATCCATGCGACAGGGATTACCGCCTCCTAGAGCATAGGCATATTGGGCTTCATAGGTGCCCATGTATTTGAGTAACCAATAGGCGGCTTGTGGATTTTTACTGTCGTAGCTCACCGCAAAAGCGTAGGCGCCGTTATAGGGCATGCCGCCAGGCACTTGGGCCACGCCAAGTCGAGCGCCAGGTATGTTGGCTTCGACTTTAAAGGAGGCGGACCATAGGTTGTTGTAAGCAAAAGGCCAAATCGCCACTTGTCCCGTTGCCATTGCATTGGCTGCTTCGTTGAAGGCAAATTTATCATCTGCTGGAATGGCGTAAGGCATCAGTTTTCGATAGATAGCGCTTGCCTTAATCGCCTCTTGGTTGACTGCGGGCACTTCGAAGTGGGTGATCTGCTTTTGCGGATTATAGACGGGCCACATCCAAGCGCCCCCTAAGCTCCAAATGATGCTCGAAAATTCATCGTTAATATGGGGTTTATTGCCAGACATTAAGGCGAGACCATAAAAGTCATGGCTTAGCGGTTTATCGGCGAGGAGCTCACCCGCTTTTCGGGTAAAAAACGCGGCTTGGTCCTGCAATTGGTCGAAGTTAGTCGCGGGTTTGAGCGGATAACCAAAGCGTTGCTGAAACTGCGTTTGTTCGGTTTTATTCTCAAATAAATCAGCGCGGTAATGACTTCCCATCACGTAGTTGTTGTAGGGAATAGCGTGTAACTCACCGTGATAGGACAAAATATTCAGCAAGGATGGGTAATATGGTTCGAGATAGCTTTCCATCGCTTTTTCACCGTCGGGATCGTAGAGTTTTGCGAGTTCTAATAGGGGGACGGTATAGCCATTGGCGGCCCACTCTTTTGCCCAGCCGGCCTCCATGGTTAGCAGATCATATTTTCCTTCACCTTGCAGCAATGCATGGGTCTGTAGTTCGAACATACCTTCCAGCTCGGTACTGACCACATTGACTTTAACGCCGGTTTTTTCGGTGAACTTGGGTAACATTTCCTGCGTTAGGTAGTCAGTCCAAAAGCCTTTTTCGGCGACTAAGGTGATGGGCGTTTTGTTGGTGAGGGGGGGAATTTGTGCCAAGGAAAATTCCGCTAAGGCAGGTGCTGCTAGCGTGAAACCCAGTCCGACAAGTAAGAGTGACAAAGGTTTTAACAAGAATAACCCCTCGGATACAAGTGTTAACATGCTAATAAGTAGCATTAATCATCTCGACTGTACAATAAGGATAGGCTTGATAAAAAACTATGTCTTAATTTTTGTAGGGTTTTGAGGCGAAAAAAAACGGTGATCGAATTAACTTGGATCACCGAAAAAGGGTGGGAGATGGCGCGATACTAAGATTTTTTTATTTGCTGCTCGCGCATCTGCCGCAAGGCGGTGGGCAAGGCATAATGTTGTTCAATCAAAAAACGGATCAATTTCGATTTGGATATGTCACTTTCTTCAGAGAGCTTGGCTAAATGGCTGATCGCCGCTTCACTGAGGGAAAACGTCGCTTTTCGGTAATGTGGGCGCTCCTCTTCAATACTCGCATCGAGCAGTCTGGTTGCCGTTTGTGGTCGATGTAACGTCACCACATTGGAAGAATCCAGCGTGACTTCGACTTGGGCTTCTTTGACTAAATCGACCGCAACGGCAGAGCCCGTGCTCGGAAGGCGGGTCTCTCCCATAGCATAAAGGGTTGCGGCATCAATAAACTCATCGAGGGAGAGGGGCTGCGCGCCCCCCCTAGATGGCATAGCGTTTTTCTTGAGGTCGCTGAGTCCCATATTGTCCTCTCAGGTGATTTGGCTGAGGTTGATTGATAGCACTGCGTGATGCGGCCATTGGCGTGCTTGGCCTGAGTAATGCCGTTAATGAGGCGGCGCAGTCAACCTGGAACATTTCGCAGGCAATGGCGCGGATTTCGTTGGCAGCCTTGCCGTTGGGCTCAATCTCCATCACGGATAATCCCGATTCTTCGCTATCATCATAGATGTTACGGCTGTAGGTGATCGCATCTAACACATTGATATCGTATGTTTTACAGACTTCTTTGGCCTCTAAAATACGGTTCGCTTGATTCGGCAGGTTAGGGCATTGAGTGATAACAAAAGAGGCATGTAATTTGGGGTTAATCATCTTACAAGTGGCGACGATATCATCCATATGGCTCACGGTTTTTAAGTCGCGGCGTTTTGGTCGCAGTGGCATCAAAATATGCGAAGCCACCGACATGGTCGCCCTTAATGCGAGGTTATCCTGTCCACCACAATCTACGAGAACGAAGTCATAGTGCTGCTCTAAACTCAGCAAGTCATTACGGATTTTGCCGTAAAGTTGCACACAGTTGATGCTAGCAAGTTTTGGATTGTTGTTTCTGGCTTGGATCCAATCGGATGTGGTGCGTTGTGGATCGCAATCCACCATGATGACAGAGGCACCACATTCAGTGGTGAGAAATACTGCGATATTTTGTGCGAGGCAACTCTTACCGCTGCCGCCTTTTTCGCCGCCGACTAACACTATCATGACGAATTCCTCAATGCTTAGGGTATCACTTGGGCGGCTGTTATAAGTGTCGAGCTTTTACCGCACCTTGTTGTCATAAATGAATGTAAACCCTATGTTAATTGAGGTCAATTAGCTGATTTTTGACGTTTTTTTATAAAATGTCGCGCGATTATTATTTGACGTTACAGTGACGTGTGCCGTTTATTTGACTCTTATATCGAGCAAAGATAAATGAGGCTGATTTGTGATTAATTACATGATTTAAAATGCTTTTGTGATTCTTTTGGGCGTATTTAAGTCAGCGTCACTACTTGAGTCGAGTGCAACGATTGCCTCAGTCTTAATTCTTATATTTCTTTTGTGAATATAATTTTTGATATTTATTCTTAAATATTATTGAAACCTTGTTCTTTGCTTTATGATTTTCAGTCGAAAGTTGTCTTGTCGCTGTTCTGTATGTCATCAAATTGCCACCTAATTCAGTTAGGATTTTCCTATTATGCCGTCTAATCACCTTGATTTTTCTACCATTCGTGAAGGGATGCCAAAATGGATATTAAAATGCTTATGCCTATTGAATTTGAGTTGGTTGAATCTGCACCTTTATTTCATGAGCTGCTGAATCTACGCGATGCTGCGGGGCATCCCTCTATCGGTGTGGAAATGGGGGAGGGTCATCCGTTACAGCCTTTATATTGGGTGTCGATTCGGGTGACGGGGGAACAAGAGAAAAACTCGCCGTCAATCATCGCGACCAGCTGCGTGTATGGCGATAAGGCTAACCATTTGGCGATTGAGGACTTTATTGTTTTACCTGAGTATCGTCATTTAGGATTGGCTAGCATCATGTTAGAGCGGGTGATGACTTATATTGATGAACATGCCGCCCCTGGCACCTGTGTCAGCATCAATGTGCATGGCGAAGAGGAGCGACTCTGCGGCGATTATGGTTTTGTCTATTCTCCCTGCGCCAACCTTGGGCCGAACATGCGTAAAATCTATTCTTAATCTCTATTTCCTGACTCAGGGTAAGTGGATGGCTTATCCTGAGTGCGCTTGCCGGATACTTGCTGGATAATGGTCATATCGTTTTGCATCACAAGTCACTTAGCTTGCAGTATGACCTCATGATTACATCACTCGTTAACTTTAGGCATTTGTCCGTCAATAGCGTAGCATCCAGCTATGAGTGTGTTTTTTGTTTGAAGTGGTAATGCAATGGATCAACAACAGCTTATCGATGCCGTGAATCAGGTGATGCCTTTTGGTAAATATGCCGGTCGCCGCTTACTCGAATTGCCCGAACCCTATCTCGTGTGGTTTCATCAACAGGGTTTTCCGAAGGGAAAATTAGGTGAGCAGTTAGCGCTGATTTATGAGGTCAAACTCAACGGCCTTGAGGGCATGTTAAAACCGCTATTGAAATGAGTTCCCTACTGAGCGATAAAAATCCTACTTTTGCGATAAGTGTTGTATTTCGTGATAGAGATTGGCGATTTATTACCTATGGCATGTTTTAATGCCGCATATTAGTAAAACACAAGGAACAAAAGGCATGATGGCAAAATTGGTAAAATTAGCGGCTGTAGCAACTTTAGCGTTAGGTATGTCAAGTGCTTGGGCACAGGGCGTCGTTCATGAAGGTACTGTGGTTGATACTATGAATGGTGGCGGTTACACCTATGTTCAAATTAAAGAAGCTGACAACACGTTTTGGGCCGCTGGCCCAGAAGCTGAAGTCAAGAAAGGCGACAAAGTGGCCGTGGTTGAGCAAATGTGGATGAATCAATTCACCAGCAAAACCTTAAACCGCACCTTTGACAAGCTGTTGTTTGTTGGTCAAATCGAGAAGAAATAATCGATGTCTTAGCAACATTCATGTTGCGATGAGTTCCTAAACCGCCTCGCCTTGTTCGAGGCGGTTTTGTTTACAGCGGCAAACCTTTTCTTATCGCGTTGATGCTATCGCTCGAATCTAAATCGCGGCAGAATATAGCGATTATTTACACTCTTGGTTGATTACTCGTGTCCGCTGCCAATTCAATCGAAAAGCCAGTCGAAGTCATCCCTTATCGGCGCCGTTATGCGCGGGCGGTGAGTGAACTCTTTCATCAGTGCGTGCATAAAATACAACATGAGCGTTATAACGCCGCGCAGCTTAAGGCTTGGTCGCAGGCACCCCGTTCGAGTCAACATTGGCATTTACGCTTAAGTCGTTCCCAAGCATGGATTATTTTGGTGACAGATGCCGCGGGCTTATCTAAGATTTGTGCAGGTTTTATCAATGTCGAAACGGATTTTCACCATAGAGGATATATAGATAGCCTCTATATTCATCCCGATTGGCAACGGCAGGGGCTGGGGGAGCGAGCTTATCGACAGCTAGAACTGTGGGCGAGGGAGCAGGGGTACAGCCAATTGAGTGCCGATGCGTCTTATCTTTCCCGCGGGCTGTTTATTAAACTCGGATTTGTCCAACAACAGCGCAGCTATCAACAAAAACTGGGCCAGGTGTTGCCGAGTTTTTATATGACTAAAAAACTGTAACTGAATGGGAATACATTGCTTATGTGCCCATTGGTCATGATTAACCCATAGGAGTGGACTCCAATGCAGATACGCTTATTTTCACCTCCGGATGTGGCACAGGTGGCGGCGGTATTTAACGCCAGTGTGATGGAGGGCGCGCAGGAATATTACTCGCTTACCGAACGTTTAGCTTGGGCGCAAAATCAGGGTGAGGCGCGAAGCGATGCCTACTGGCTGGCTAAGTTAGAAGACACCACCACTTGGGTGGCGCAGGAAGGCAGCAAGTTGGTTGGCTTTACCAACTTAAGGCTCTGTCCCGATGAAGAGCTCAATTGTATGGTCGGCGAAGTCGATTGTCTGTTTGTCCACCCTGAATACAGCCGTGCCGGGGTGGCGACACATTTGTATTTAGCCCTGCTCGAAGAGGCCAAAAGCCGTAATCTTAAACGGCTTACCGTTGAAGCCTCCTATCAGGCGCGTCCTTTCTTTGAGAAACAGGGTTTTAATTGCATTCGCCGTAATGAACTACGTCGCTATCTCACCGCCGAAGATAAACAAAACGACAGGGCGCAGGTGTTAGTGAATTTTAGTTTGATTATGTCCTTATCATAGGTTCGCGTTTGGAAAGACTGCTCTTCTCTGGCCGTACGATCAGTAATAAAAAAACCGCCTCGTTTCCTTGGCGGTTTTTTATTGGTCACAATATTCATCTGGCTAAGTCAAACACTAGGGCGGTGACATTGCTGCCTGTGGCGCTAAATCGAACCGCTTCTTCGGCGGTGATATGTGCGCCATCCCCAGGGGTGAGCACTTGGTCATTGACCTTAAGCGTGCCCTCCACCAGTTGCACATAGAGCTGACGCTGTGGCTTAAGCTGCGGCATATGCACTTGCTCTTGCGGTGCCAGTATTAGCCGATACAAGGTCGCATCCTGCTGTACTTTCAAGGTGCCATTTTCACCCGTTGGGGTGACCACGGCGGTCAGCGCAGAGGTTTGCTCGAAGGCCTTTTGCTGATAACCGGCATCAATACCTAAGGTGTCTGGTTGGATCCAGATCTGCAAAAAGTGCAGAGACTCAGTGTTTGATGCATTAAACTCGCTGTGATAAATCCCTTTACCAGCAGACATTAACTGAAACTCACCCGCTGGTAAGGTCTTAACATTACCGAAGCTGTCCTTATGGGCAATGGTGCCTGAAATCACATAACTGATGATTTCCATATCTTTATGGCCATGGGTTTCAAACCCTGCGCCCGGCGCAACTCTGTCATCATTAATCACTCGTAGGGAAGACACGCCCATATGCTGCGGATCGTAGTAGCTTGCAAACGAGAAGGTATGTTGGCTCTTTAACCAGCCTAAATCAGCCTGCCCACGGTCCTGCGCTTTACGTATACGGATCATCATTTCCTCCTTATTTTAAGCGTGCGGCTAACAGGTTGTCGGCACTGAGTTTACCTGCACCTGACACGGCCAGAGACACAGTGGCAGCTAACAGGGCTAAACCAAATTCATAACCGTTATTGCTGAGGAACAGACCGTTATCAATGTGGACCGAGAAAATCGCGACCACCATAGTAAAGGACAATACCAGTGCCGTTGGGCGAGTCAGTAAACCGATAATGATCAGCAAGCCACCAAAGAATTCGCTCGAGCCAGCCATCAGCGCCATTAAGTAGCCAGGGGTTAAGCCGATGGAGGCCATCCATTGTCCTGTGCCTTCTAGGCCGTAGCCACCAAACCAGCCGAAGAGTTTTTGCGAGCCGTGGGCCATGAGGATGATCCCGATAGGAATACGCAGGGCCAATGGGGCGAAACTTGGGGCAGAGGTCAGTAATTTTGTGATAAGTGCTTTCATGGGATGTTCCTTAATTCAAATTTTTTAACTATGTCGTTAATGAGTTAGTCGGTGGAGGCTTAGCGTTAATCTCTCCATTGGTTTACAGTCTAGACTTGACCTGATGGAAAGAAAATCGGAACATTTTCAAAGTCTATTTCAAAAAATTTGAATAAGAGGTGGCTATGTTACCTGTGATGAGCCTAGATGGCTTGATAGTACTCGATGCTATTGATAAAAAAGGCAGTTTTTCGGCTGCGGCCGAATCCTTATTCCGGGTGCCATCGGCGCTGACCTACACAGTGCAGAAATTAGAGAGCGACTTAGGGGTAAAATTATTTGAACGTAAGGGCCAGCGTGCCGAATTGACCTTAGTTGGCCAGCTGGTATTACGCCAAGGGCGGGAGATTTTAGCCGCCACCGCCAGGCTTGAAGAGGCGGTTCGCCAACTCGAAACGGGCTGGGAGTCGGCATTAACCTTAGCCATAGATACTGTAGTGCCCGATTTACCACTGCTTAAACTGATTGCTGAATTTACCGAGTTAGGTAAACAGGTGACCATCAATATCACCGAGGAGTCATTGGGTGGCGGTTGGGATGCGCTGTATTCGGGCCGCGCCGATATTGCCATTGGGGTCACGGGGGAGTTACCTAAGGGGCAATATCACTTAGTCGAAATCGGCATGCTTGAATTCATGTTTGCCCTTGCGCCTCATCATCCCTTGGCACAGTTTGACCATCCCATCCCGACCGAAGCCCTGTTGCAATTTCCCTCCGTGGTGGTGGCCGACAGCTCAACGGCGCTCGCGCAGCGCTCAAGTGGATTGTTTGATAGTCGCCAAGTCATCCGCGTGCCTAATATGCAGACCAAGATTAAAGCCCAGCAACTCGGGCTGGGTGTGGGTTATCTTCCCAAACATTTGATCCGCGAAGAACTCGCTTCAGGCGCATTAGTCGCGTGTAAGGTTGAGATCCCAAGACCGGCGCAGCCGGTGTTTCTCGCATGGCGCAAGGGGAATCAAGGCAAAGCGCAGGCGTGGTTTGCCGAACGTTTACCCCATTGCGACTGGTTGTTTTAGTGAGATGTCGATAGTGCGTTTGGGTACAGGATTGAGTGAATCACAGTACTTAACCATTGCTAGGGCGTGTTGACGTTTCGAGATTAAATTTTGTTCGTTCTGGCAAGCTCGTGCTCGCGAAACGAGGAATGATGTGTAGTTATTCTACTCAAATGACGAGTGACAAAGAGCAAGTGTTTGCCAGACGAACCCTTCGGGCAGCATTTGGCTGACTTTTCTGCTGCGTTATCGTCCGTTTATGTAGAATAACTACACTGCACGGACTTTGCCTTGCATAAAAGCCAGCCACATTGCTGCAAAAATAACCCTGAAACGTCAACACGCCCTAAGTACTGTGATGAATTAAGAGGGCTGGGATTTGCGGCAGCGCTGATATAAATCCCTGACGCAGGGCGCTTACACTGAGCGCTTTACATGGCTGGTGTAATGCACATGGGGGGAGAGCAAATCCGCTAAATTGGGGTTGGGCGCCCGATTGAGGAAGCGAATAAAAGCCTGTGGTAGGGTGAGCGTCTCAATCGATTCCTGCCAGCGCGCCTGTAACAGTGGGTGATAACCTTCTTTCCCCGCAGCGGTATAGGAGGTTGACACCCCTACATAGAGCGCATCGGGCTGCACTGGATACCAGAGTGATAAGCCATCTTGCTGCATCATTTCAAGCTTGAACAAGCGCTCCCCTAATGGGCGTCTACCATCGTAGTAATAACGTAATCCATAGGTATAGGGGAAGCTGCCCGCACCCGTTCCGCGCACACTGTTGTTTGTCGCGGCGTTAATTGCCGACTCCAGCGCTTGGTATAAATACTGGCCTTGGATTTCGTATTTGACTAATGGCAACTCGAAGGGCAGCAATTGCCCCAACACATCGGCGAGGGTGAGCCTGCCTTGGGCGACAGATTGCCTTACTCCACCCGCGTTATGCAGGGCAAAGTGGATGCGGGGATCTTCAAGCTTGGCCTCTTGGAACATACTGCGGCTCACCCAAGGGGCGATTTCGCTGCCATGGGGTAATGCCTTAGATGGCAGTCTGGTATGCACTAGATTCTTAGGTACAAGGGCTAAGACTTTGTTTTCCATCTCGGCAATCGCGGGGCGATAGATATCGTGGATCACGCCGTGAATGTCTTCATCGGCAGCATCCCACAATACATAGGGATGCTCATTAAAACGTTGCTGCACGGCTTGATAGTCGGTGTCATCCACTTGCTCACTCGAACTCAACATAAACTGTTTATCGAGCATAAAGTAGTTGCCACCCTTTAGGTTTATCGCGCGGCCAGCTGCATCAAATTCAATCTCGGTCAAGCCTAAGGTTTCGGCGTATTTCCCCGCATGCACGATAGGAGTGCCATGGATGGTTTCACCATAGGGAATATTGCTTAACCCCAAGGCGCTAAAATCGCCCTGCAAGGTATGGGTATGGCCGCCAACGATAAGGCTGATGCCATCGACTTGTTCGGCAAGCCTTCTATCCTGATCTAAACCTAAGTGACTCAGCACAATAATGTGCTTGATGCCTTTGGCATGTAGATGCTCGACGGTGCGCGCCGTGGTCGCAATCGCATCGACAAAGTGGGTATCAGGATCGGGTCTGGCGATGTCTTTCATCTGATCCAGAGTAATGCCGATGACGGCGAGCTTTTTGTCGTAGAAGGGCTTTTCGAGGTAGCTGGCAAGCTGAGTAGTCTCATCATAGGCGAGAATATTCGCCACAGTACGCAGATTACCCGGCTTGCGGATATCCTCTTGGCTCAAGTCCATATTGCCCGCCAGCAGCGGAAAATCGATTTGCTTAGCAAATTCGGCAAGCCGCGCATTGCCTTCATCAATATCGTGATTACCAATCACCATGGCATCGGGTGCGAGTAAATTCAGCAGATGGGCGTTGGCCTTACCCTTAAAATGGCTGAAATACAGCGTGCCTTGGAAACTGTCGCCACCATGCAAAAATAAAAACGGCATTTGGCTTTGTGCGGCTCGGTCACGTGCCTGACTAATCTGATACCCCAGGCGTGCATAGCCACCGCTGTGACTGGTGATATCTAAGGCTTTAAGCCCTAGATTGAGGGAAAATTGTACGCGGCTGGGTTCAAAATTCGAATGGGTATCGTTGATGTGCGCGAGTGAGAGTGTGTATCCCTGTGTCATAACCTACCTCTTTTACGGCGGGAGATTATAACCTTCTCCCCAAAAACAAGAAAGGGAGCCAAGCTCCCTTTACTTTAACAATGACTAAATAATGTCATTAACCCGAGCGCGCCTCGTCATCTTCGGCGGCGGCTTCGAAGTCGCCATCATCGGAGAGACGAATGCCTTTTTGCTTCATGCGCTTGGTCCAGAGTTTACGGGCCAATTGCTGCATGTCGGTCGCTGGGTCATTCACATCGACAATTTCTAAGCCAAGTAGTGATTCGATAATGTCTTCTTGGGTCACAATACCTTGGCTACTGCCGTATTCGTCAACCACCATCGCAATTTGTGTATTGCGTTTAATCATCCGCTCGAATAACGGCAGGATTTTAGCCGTTTCGGGCACCACAAATAGGCTGCGCTTGAGTTCACCAATCGGTGCGTTCGGGCTGTAACGTTCAGCCAGTAAGACATCGGTACGGGTGATGTAACCGATAATGTCGTCGTGGTCCTGATCGTATACTGGAATACGGGTAAAAGGTTTGTCGCGATATTCCTGCACAAACTCATTTTGCGTCAGTGAAACGGGTAACGAGAACATTACGGTACGCGGCGTCATAATCGCCGTCACAGGCACGTCACGCACCTTGAGCATTTGGGTCAAAATTTTAGACTCTTGCTCGTCTAACTCACCGGATTCGTGACCAATCTTGGCCATGGCGCTCATTTCTTGGCGAATGTACTGACCTTCTTCCCCTTTACCTAGCAGGCGAGTCACCTGTTGCGACATCCAAATGAGCGGCTTAGTGACACGCTTCATCCAAGTGATGGCAATCGACACACTCGGGGCTAAACGGCGCCAGTGATTGGCTCCCACAGATTTCGGAATAATCTCTGAGAAGAATAGGATGATAAAAGTTAACACTCCGGAGAACACGCCGAGCATGTCATCACCAAAAACCTTGGCCGCTTGCGCACCGGCAACGGCGGCACCCACAGTGTGGGCAATGGTGTTTAGGGTCAAAATAGACACGAGAGGCGCTTCGATGTTTTCTTTTAGTTTACGCAACCGGGCGGCTGCGGCACTGTCAGTTTGTTCGAGCGAGGCGATATAACTAGGGGTAACCGAAAGCAACACTGCTTCGAATACACTGCACAGAAAAGAAACTCCGACAGCGACAAGCACTATAATGATGAGGGTTAACATATAGGTGGTATTACAACTCCATAATTTAGGCCAACATTGACCCACGCCGATTCTAGCATAGGAGTGTGGAGTTGCTGGCTAAAATTTTTCTGCGTCTGTATAATTCGCCGCCCTGTTGCAGGTTTTGGTGTTGAGGTTAGTCCTATGAGTGAAAAAAAGATCAATTTATTAGACCTTGATCGTAAGGCGATGCGCGCATTATTTGCGGATCTGGGTGAGAAGCCTTTCCGTGCCGATCAGCTGATGAAATGGATCTATCATTTCGGTGTCAGTGACTTCGAAGAAATGACTAACATCAACAAAGTGTTACGCCAAAAGCTGGCGGCGCGTTGTGAGATTGTTGCGCCTGAGATTTCAAGTTATCAAAAATCCGCCGATGGCACCATTAAGTTCGCCATCCACGTCGGCGAAGGTCAAGAAGTCGAAACCGTGTATATTCCTGAAGATGACCGCGCCACTCTGTGTGTGTCGTCTCAAGTGGGTTGCGCCCTCGAATGTACTTTCTGCTCGACTGCGCAGCAAGGCTTTAACCGCAACTTAACTGTCTCTGAAATCGTCGGCCAAATTTGGCGTGTTTCCCATTTCTTAGGGTTCGCTAAAGAAACCGGCGAGCGCCCAATCACCAACGTGGTGATGATGGGCATGGGTGAACCGCTGCTGAACCTAGCCAACGTGATCCCTGCGATGGATATCATGCTGGACGACTTCGGCTTTAGCCTGTCAAAACGCCGTGTGACCCTGTCAACGTCGGGCGTAGTGCCAGCCTTAGATAAACTCGGTGATGCCCTCGATGTGGCGCTCGCCGTGAGTATCCACGCGCCAAACGATGAATTGCGCGATATTCTGGTTCCCGTGAATAAAAAGTATCCACTGCAAGAGTTCCTTGCAGGAATTCGCCGTTACATCGCTAAATCTAACGCTAACCGTGGCCGCGTCACTGTGGAGTATGTGATGCTCGATCACATCAACGACAGCACTGAACAAGCCCATGAATTAGCACAATTAATGAAGGATACGCCTTGTAAGGTAAACCTGATCCCATTCAATCCATACCCAGGTTCGCCCTATGGTCGTTCATCGAACTCGCGCATCGACCGTTTTTCTAAGGTATTGATGGAATATGGCTTAACTGTGATTGTACGCAAAACCCGTGGTGATGATATTGACGCGGCCTGTGGACAGTTAGCGGGTGATATTCGCGATCGAACCAAGCGTTTAGCAAAAAAACGCATGCAAGAAAATCAGATTTCGGTCACAATGAATTAACTCTTTGTTTGCACAGATTTATAGGCTTGCCCATGAAGCATGGATTGTCAGGGTTTTCATTAGCAATTGCCCTGTCATTATTAGTGACAGGATGCGTAACTGAGCGTACCTATTCAGGGACTGATATTCCCGTGTCGGAGCGAAAACTCGATAAAGTCGCCGCTGCACGGGAGCGTATGCAGCTCGGTTTAACTTACCTTAATCGAGGTAACTCGGAACAAGCCAAGTATAATCTTGATAAAGCAATCGAATATGCACCAGAGCTCGAAGATGTGCATGTGGCCATGGCCTATTACTATCAAACCGTTGGCGATTTAGTACGTACCGAACAGGCGTATCAAGACGCTATCAATACTAAGGACGCCTCTGGCGATTCCATGAATAACTTTGGGGTGTTTTTGTGCCAACAAAAGCGATACGACAAAGCTGAAAAAATGTTTTTGGCCGCGATAGAAATGCCCAAATATACGCGTACCGCGTCCAGTTATGAGAACTTAGGCATTTGCAGCCGAGACGCGGGACAAACAGAAAAGGCACGACAGTATTTTCAGATGGCGTTAAAGTATGACCCGAGACGCTCGGTGTCTTTACTGGAGCTGGCTGAGCTTGGGATGGATAAAGGTGATTATGTCGATGCGCAAAACCAATTAGCGCGTTATCACCAAGTGGCTGCCCAGACTCCAGAAAGTTTAACGCTCGGAATAAAAATTGAGCAGGCGTTGAATGATGATGCTGCTATGAAGCGATTTGGCATTTTATTGCTCGCCAAATTCCCAGCATCGCCTCAAGCCAAGCAATACAGAGTTAATTTGCATCAATGAAAGATAACGAAATAAACGCGTCAGTAGAACCAGTTGCAGCGAGTGAAGCTGAATCGACGCCTGATGTAACGCTCGGCACTTTACTCAGAACGGCTCGTGAGCAGATGGGCTTAAGCATTGCGGATACCGCGGTGAAATTACATCTGCGCCCAGGGATTGTTGAAAATCTCGAAGCCGACGATTTTTCCAATATTTCTTCTTCGACTTATGTTCGCGGATACGTCAAAAACTATGCGCGCATGTTGGGGGTGGATAACGCCCTGATTGAGGCATGCCTCGCGCGGCAGGTGCCATTAGTGACTCAGCCTGCTATGCAAAGCTTTTCCCGCAAGACGACTTATCAAGCTCGTGACACTAAACTAAAGTGGCTGAGCTTTTTTATTGTGTTAGTTTTATTGGGTTTGTTCGTCCTATGGTGGATGCAACGAACTACGCTGGTGACCCATGTTGATGTGTCTAAACCAACGGCGGAAGAGTTAGCGGCGGCGAATCAAGCGCTCCCAGGTGATGTGCTGCTGACGGAAACTGATGCCAGTGCGCGTTTAAGTGAGATTGCGGTCAATGGCTCTATGGCGACCGATGGTCCGGTAAAAGATACCGACGAGAGCACTATCGACCCTAATATGAACGATTCGGCAGCGATGGAAGCGGAGCAGACGCCTGCTGCCAATTCGGCTATGAATCCGAGCGAATCTAACACTGCACCGAATACTGCTCCGAACTCCGCAGCGAGCAATACCGTTGCGGTTCCAAGCGCGACACAAAACGCCGCGACCAATGCCGCGCCAGTGCAGAACCAAACCGCATCGAATGCACCTGCAACTAATACAGCAGTAACCAATACTGCTTCGACAGCGCAAGCCATTCCGGTCGCTGCGGGGCAGTCGAGCATTACTATTGAGCTCACGGGCGATTGCTGGATCAACATAGTCGATGCCAAGGGCAAAGCGATTGTTGACGGCGTCCGTGGTGCTGGTGCGAATATTCAAGCCAGTGGTGTGCCTCCGTTTAAAGTGATCTTAGGTGCTCCCACTGTCGTGTCCACGTTTACGGTCGATGGTAAAGCCATCAGCCTTGCTGAATTTCCTAAGGGTCGTGTTGCGCGTTTGACTATCCCACAGGTTTAAGTCTGGCGCCTACGCAGAGTACCGAAAAGAGCGTATTGAGTATGTATAACGAAACACCCATAAAGAGACGTCCTTCAACCCGCATTTATGTGGGCAATGTACCGATTGGTGATGGTGCGCCGATTGCCGTACAGTCGATGACTAATACTAAGACCACAGATGTTGAGGCAACCGTTGCCCAAATCCGTGCCCTAGAAAAAGTGGGTGCCGATATTGTGCGTGTCTCTGTGCCGACGATGGACGCCGCCGAAGCTTTTAAAGTGATTAAGCAATCAGTATCTGTGCCCTTGGTTGCCGATATCCACTTCGATTACCGTATCGCCCTGAAAGTGGCCGAATATGGTGTGGACTGTTTGCGTATCAACCCAGGTAATATCGGTAACGAAGAGCGTATCCGCAGTGTGGTAGAGTGCGCCCGCGATAAAAACATTCCTATCCGTATTGGGGTGAACGGCGGTTCATTAGAAAAAGATCTGATGGACAAATACAAAGAGCCTACGCCAGAAGCCTTGCTCGAATCGGCTATGCGCCATGTGGACATTCTTGACCGTTTGAACTTCGACCAATTTAAGGTCAGCGTAAAAGCCTCCGATGTGTTCTTAGCAGTAGAATCCTATCGTTTATTGGCTAAGCAAATTCGCCAGCCATTGCATTTAGGTATTACCGAAGCGGGTGGCGCCCGTGCCGGTGCGGTGAAATCAGCCGTCGGCTTAGGCATGCTGCTTGCCGAGGGCATTGGTGATACGCTGCGTATTTCGTTGGCGGCCGATCCGGTGGAAGAAATCAAAGTTGGCTTTGATATCCTAAAGTCACTGCGGATCCGTAGCCGTGGCATTAACTTTATTGCGTGTCCTTCTTGCTCGCGCCAAGAGTTCGATGTGATCAGCACAGTAAATGAATTAGAGCGCCGCCTCGAAGATGTGACGACCGCGATGGATGTGTCTATCATCGGCTGTGTGGTCAATGGCCCAGGCGAAGCCTTAGTGTCTCACATCGGCTTAACGGGTGGACATCGTAAGAGTGGTTACTACGATGAAGGCGAGCGTCAAAAAGAGCGTTTCGACAATGATAACCTAGTCGATTCCCTCGAAGCGAAAATTCGCGCTAAGGCGAGCCAAATGGCCAATCGCATCCAAGTGAAAGACACGACTGAGTAACAGACACAGCCGAATCAACCCATAAGGTTAAGCGTTATAAAAACACTCAAGCCTTGAGCTAGACCCCGAAACCGACGGGGTCATTTTACGTTTAGTGTTGAACAGCCTATAATGCCTGACATTTTTTATTAATTTAGCGAAAATCGGACGAGTCGATACAGTGGCAAAACAGATCCAAGCGATTCGCGGAATGAACGACATTCTGCCAACTCAAAGTCCTCTATGGCAAAAAGTGGAAGCGGTACTACGTGCGAGCGTGGCTGCTTATGGTTACAGTGAGATCCGCACTCCAATAGTGGAAAATACCGATCTTTTTAAACGCTCTATCGGTGAAGTGACTGATATTGTTGAAAAAGAAATGTATACCTTCGAGGACCGTAACGGTGACAGTTTAACCCTACGTCCTGAAGGCACAGCCTCAACCGTGCGTGCCGGTAATGAGCATGGTCTGCTCTATAACCAAGAACAACGCCTGTGGTACATGGGCCCAATGTTCCGCCACGAACGTCCGCAAAAAGGTCGTTATCGCCAATTCCACCAGTTTGGTGTGGAGGTCTACGGCATTGGTAGCGCCGATATCGACGCTGAAGTGTTGATGTTATCGGCCCGTCTATGGGAAAAACTCGGCATTAGCGAGCATGTGACGCTTGAGCTAAACACCTTAGGTGACCCTGCTGAGCGCGCCGCTTACCGTGAAGCCTTGATTGCCTTCTTAGAGCAACACAAAGACAAATTAGACGAAGATAGCCAGCGCCGTATGTACAGCAATCCGCTGCGGGTACTGGACTCAAAAGATCCTCAAGTGCAAAGCATTTTAGGTGATGCGCCTGCGCTGATGGATTACTTAGGTGAAGAATCTTCACAACATTTTGCACAATTGCGTGAACTCCTTGACGCAGTTGGCATCCAATACCGAGTTAACCCGCGCCTAGTCCGTGGTTTGGATTATTATAATCGCACGGTTTTTGAATGGGTTACCAATAGCTTAGGCTCTCAAGGCACTGTACTTGCGGGCGGTCGCTACGATGGTTTAGTCGCTCAGTTGGGCGGTAAAGATACGCCTGCTGTCGGTTTTGCGATGGGATTAGAGCGCATCGTTCTGCTGCTTGAAACCTTAGAGCTGACCCAAGATATCCCTGCGGCTGTTGATGTTTACGTCGCAGCGATGGGGGATAGCTGTTTGGTTGAAGCCATTAAAGTGGCACAGGAGTTACGCTCAACCTTACCGACACTGCGTGTTATGAGCCACTGCGGCGGCGGTAACTTCAAGAAGCAAATTAAGCGTGCCGATAAAAGCGGCGCACAAGTAGCCTTACTCATCGGTGAAGAAGAACTCGCCGAAGGTGTGGTTACCGTTAAATATTTACGCAATGACAACGAACAACAACGGGTCGCTCGAAATGCACTAAGCGCATTTTTAGCTGAACTTACCAAATAAGGGGACGTGCGCGTGGAAATTTATAGCACAGAAGAACAACAAGTTGATGCTATCAAGCAGTTCTGGAAAGACTATGGAACCTCGATTGTTATCGGGGCGGTCGTTGGTTTAGGCGGCCTGTACGGTTGGAACTATTACTCCGACATGAAAATCGTGAAGGCCGAAGAAGCATCACAGGCTTTCCAAACCTTAACCACCAAATCAAGTGACGAAGCGGCCATGCTGGCTGGCGTTGCTGAGTTTTCCAAAAATCACGACCAAAAGGGCTATCAAGCACTGCTGGATCTGATCGTTGCGAAAACTGCGGTTGAAGCCAAAGATTTTGCTAAGGCCGAAGAAGCGCTGAAGAAGGTGATTGCCGCTAAGCCAGGTGCTGGATTAGACACAGTGGCAACACTGCGTTTAGCACGCATTCAAGCAGAGCAAGGCCAAATCGGCACTGCGCTAGCGACCTTAGATCAAGTGACGGATAAAGCTTTCTTAGCACAACGTGAAGAACTCAAAGGCGATTTCTTTGTACGCCAAGGCGAAGCGGATAAAGCGAAAACCGCTTACCAAGCGGCAATGGACAATGGCGGTGTTGTGACCAGCCCTGCACTTAAAATCAAACTTGATAACCTAAATCAAGCATAAGGGATCCCTTGATGAAGTCTTGGTGCAAGAACCTGCTAGCCGCTGGGTTAAGCCTAGCCATGTTATCCGCCTGTTCTTCTAGCGATGTGGAAGAAGAACCGGTAAGTGAGTTAACTGCGATTCAGGCGACAGTGTTTCCTGAAGTAAGTTGGAGCGCCTCTGTAGGTGATGGTGTCGGTGATTATTACTCTCGCCTTACTCCTGCAGTTCGTTACGGTAAAATTTTTGCAGCCGACCGTTACGGCGAAGTCGTGGCCTTCGATGAAGCCACGGGTGAGCGCGTTTGGAAGAAAGATTTTAGTGAAGAGTTTCGCGATAACGCCTTAGCCAAAAACAAGGGCGCACGCTTAGCCGCTGGTGTTACTGCCGCGCGCAATAAAATCTTTGTCGGTGGTGAGAGTGGTCTATTGGCCGCACTGAATGCCGAAGATGGTCAAGTGCTGTGGCATGTCGTGACTGGGGGCGAGTTACTCTCTAAGCCAACCGTTGCTGACGATGTGGTGGTGGTGAGCACGAGCTCTGGCGCGCTCGAAGCCTTTAACGTCGATACGGGCGCTAAGCTGTGGGCCTATGAGATGCAGTTGCCTAATCTAACCTTACGTGGCACTGGTTCTGCGGCCTATGAAGCGGGTGGTTTCTTTATCGGTACTGCCGATGGCAAAGTCGCCGTTGTGGTGAAAAACAACGGTCAAGCCGCATGGGAACAAGCGATTTATAATCCAACTGGCGGCAATGAGTTTACTCGTATGGCCGATGTGGATATGACGCCGCTGATCTTAGGTGACAACCTTTATGCGGTGAGCTACAACGGTAACTTGGTGTCGATGGAACTGCGTACCGGACGTGTGATTTGGACCCGTAAGTACTCCAGCTTCAATGAGCTAGCGTCTGCCGGTTTAAGCTTATTCCTAGTGGATGATCACAGCCGTATCTACTCTGTTGACAGACGTAACGGCCTAGAATTGTGGAGCAACTCTGAGCTGGCGAACCGTACACTCACGTCACCAGCCGTATATCGCGACTATCTGGTCGTGGGCGATTTTGAAGGTTATCTGCACTTTATCGACCGCAGCACAGGCAGTATTGTCGGTCGTATCCAAGTGGACAGCTCTGGATTATTCAGCCAGCCATTAGTGGTGGATGATAAAATCTACGTGCAAGGTCGCAGCGGAAAGTTAGCTGTTGTAACACTTCCTTAGTTAAAAGTGTTATCCTTGTAGAGCCCCTGGAAGTGTGTTCCGGGGGCTTTTTATTGAAAAGTTTTTTAGAGGCAAAATCATGATCCCTGTAGTGGCCCTTGTTGGTCGGCCGAACGTCGGTAAATCCACTTTATTTAACCGCCTTACGCGTACGCGTGATGCGCTGGTTGCTGACTTTCCTGGCCTAACACGTGACCGTAAATATGGTCGAGCATTCCTATCCGGCTATGAGTTTATCGTGGTGGATACCGGCGGTATCGACGGCACCGAAGAGGGGATCGAAACTAAGATGGCCGAGCAGTCCCTTGCCGCTATCGAAGAAGCCGATGTTGTCTTATTTATGACCGATGCGCGAGCGGGCTTAACCGCCGCGGATTTGTCTATTGCTCAGCACTTACGTAGCCGTCAAAAAACCACGTTCGTGGTGGCTAACAAGATTGACGGTATCGATGCCGATTCTGCCTGCGCCGAGTTTTGGTCGTTAGGTTTAGGTGAAGTCTACCAAATGGCTGCCGCCCAAGGCCGCGGCGTGACCAACATGATTGAGTACGCCTTAACTCCTTATGCCGAAGCGATGGGGATTGAGCGCCAAGGCGAAGAGGAAGAAGTCGACGAGCGTCAGTACACCGAAGAAGAAGCCGAAGCCGAGCAGAAGCGTCTGCAGGATTTACCGATTAAGCTTGCGATTATCGGTAAGCCTAACGTAGGTAAATCGACGCTGACTAACCGTATCTTAGGTGAAGAGCGTGTGGTGGTTTACGACGAGCCGGGCACCACCCGCGACAGTATTTACATTCCGATGGAACGCGATGGCCGCGAATACGTGATTATCGATACTGCCGGTGTGCGTCGCCGCAGTAAAGTCCATGAAGTGATTGAAAAATTCTCGGTGATCAAAACCCTAAAAGCGGTTGAAGATGCCAACGTTGTGCTGCTGATCATCGATGCCCGTGAAGGGATTGCCGAGCAGGATTTAGGTCTATTAGGTTTTGCCCTGAACGCGGGCCGCGCCTTAGTTATCGCCGTCAACAAGTGGGATGGTATCGATCAGGGCATTAAAGACCGGGTTAAGAGTGAACTCGACCGCCGCTTAGGCTTTATCGACTTTGCTCGCATTCACTTTATTTCGGCGCTACATGGTACGGGCGTTGGCCATCTGTTTGAGTCGATTGAAGAAGCTTACGACAGTGCGACTCGCCGCGTGAGCACCTCTATGCTGACCCGCATTATGCAAATGTCGCAGGATGACCATCAGCCACCATTGGTGAACGGTCGCCGTGTGAAACTGAAATACGCCCACGCCGGTGGTTATAACCCGCCAATCGTGGTTATTCACGGTAACCAAGTCAGCAAGCTACCGGATTCTTACAAGCGCTACATGATGAACTACTTCCGTCGTTCATTAAAAGTGGTCGGTACGCCAATTCAGCTGCGTTTCCAAGAGGGTGATAACCCGTTTGAAAACAAGGTTGAAAAGCTGACCATGAGCCAAGAGCGTCGCCGTAAGCGCGCCCTGAGCCATATTAAAGATCGCAAGACAAAGTAAATCTGCGCTAATGGCTTAAGCGGAACACAAAAAAGGAACCTTAGGGTTCCTTTTTTGTTGGCACATTTTAGGGCGCAATTATAAGTCTTGTATCGATAAAATACTTTATGGTTATGGGCTTAGACGTTGAGGCTAAGGCTGTCTAGACTTAACTTTCATCGGTTATTTGCGTCACGGTCGACTGCACTTGTCCATGGCGTAGGCGAGTGTTTATCTTATCGCCCACACTCAGCTGGGCGGCATTGTCTATGACTTGGTTATTTGCATCTGTGGTGATGCTGTAACCCCGGCTCAAGGTAGCTAATGGACTGACCGTTTCCAATTGATGGGCGGCATATTTGACCCGCTGCTCGCTTTGGTTGAGGGTATCCTGCATAGCGTCTTGTAAACGCGTCGCTAAATAGCTCAATCGATTGGTCTCGAGTGCGAGTTTGTGCTTTGGCGACTGCTGCTCGAGGCGGCTTGCCAGTTGCTGCTGACGGCGACTTAAGCCGTGTAATTTGTTAGAAAGTGCAGCTTCGAGTCTTAATTGCATTTCATCAAAACGCTGCTCAAATTGTTGCAAGGTGCGCTTAGGATCTAAGCGTTGCAGTCTGTGCTCGAGCAAACTTAAGCGTCTTTCCTGCTTGAGTTGATAGTGACTCGCGCTCTGTTTGAGGCGCGAGAGTACTGTGGCTAAGCGTTGGCTCTTATTGTCGCTATCCTGAGACAGCAGCTCTGCGCCCGCAGAAGGCGTCGGGGCGCGAACGTCGGCCACATAGTCACTGATGGTGGTGTCGACTTCATGGCCTACGGCGCTGACAACGGGTAAAGCGCTGTTGTAGATGGTATGGGCGAGCGCTTCGCTATTAAAACACCATAAATCTTCGAGTGAGCCGCCGCCGCGGGTGAGCAGTAATACATCCACCTCGAGCCGTTGATTGGCGATATTAATGGCTTGGCAGATATTCATATCCGCGCTCTCACCCTGTACCTGAGTGGGATAAATAATCACTTCGATGGAAGGGTCACGGCGGGCAAGCACATGCAACACATCGCGGATAGCCGCGCCCGTGGGGGAGGTGATGACCCCAATACGTTGAATATTTTTCGGTAACTGACGTTTAGTGTCGGCGGCAAATAATCCCTGCGCCGCGAGCTTCATTTTGAGCGCTTCAAATTGCTGTGCCAGTAAGCCATCACCGGCGGGGAGCATAGATTCAATCAATAATTGATAGTCACCCCTAGGCTCGTATACGCTGATGGCGCCTTTCACGAGCACCTGTTGGCCATTCACAGGTTTAAAGCTCACGCTTTGATTGCGCCCCTTGAACATGGCACAGCGAATTTGTGAATAATGATCCTTGAGGGTTAAATACCAATGTCCCGAGCTGGGGGCCGAAAAGTTAGAAATTTCACCATTTAGCCAGACTTTTCCCAGTTGTCCCTCGAGAATTTGCCTGACTTCACCATTGAGGCGTGAGACGGTATAAATATTATTTTTAGGGACTTGCATGTGTTTTCTCGTGCAAATGGGATTTTTTCACTATTTTCCATTTACCGCTCCCCAGATGCAAGGTATAATCCCGCCGCAATATTTCACCTCTAAAATCCTACTCAACTGGGGAGATGTTGCCTATGCTACGTTTAATTAAAGAAGCGCTAACTTTTGACGATGTGTTACTTGTTCCTGCGCATTCGACTGTACTCCCAAACACCGCCATCCTTAAAACTCGCCTGACCAATACCATTGAACTGAATATTCCGCTTGTGTCTGCCGCTATGGACACTGTGACCGAAGCGCGTCTTGCTATCGCCATGGCACAGGAAGGTGGCTTAGGTTTTATTCATAAAAACATGAGCATAGAAAAGCAGGCCGAAGAAGTTCGTAAAGTAAAAATTTACGAAGCGGGTGTGGTGCAACAACCTGTAACGGTAACGCCTTCAACTACGCTGGCGGATCTTAAAGTACTGACCGCGAAGAATGGTTTTGCGGGTTACCCTGTGGTAAACGAAGCCAATGAATTGGTGGGTATCATCACTGGCCGTGACGTACGTTTTGTGACTGACTGGAGCAAAACCGTAGAAGAAGTGATGACGCCAAAGGCGCGTTTAGTCACTGTTGCGGAAGGCACTAAGTTAGATGAAGTGCAAAAATTAATGCACTCAAACCGTATCGAAAAAGTGTTAGTTGTCGACGATAACTTCAAGCTGAAAGGCTTAATCACAGTAAAAGACTTCGAAAAAGCCGAGCGTAAACCTAATGCTTGTAAAGACGAATTAGGTCGTTTACGTGTGGGCGCCGCCGTAGGTGCTGGTGCTGGTAACGAAGAGCGTGTCGATGCGCTGGTGAAAGCCGGTGTTGACGTGCTGCTGATTGATTCTTCCCACGGCCACTCTGAAGGCGTGTTGCAACGTATCCGTGAAACCCGCGCTAAATACCCAGAACTGCAAATAATCGGTGGTAACGTGGCAACAGCTGAAGGCGCATTAGCCCTAGTTGAAGCCGGCGTTAACGCGGTTAAAGTGGGTATTGGCCCTGGTTCTATCTGTACCACACGTATCGTGACAGGTGTGGGCGTGCCACAAATTACCGCAGTATCTGACGCTGCCGAAGCCGTAAAAGGTTTAGGGATCCCTGTTATCGCCGACGGCGGTGTACGTTTCTCCGGTGACTTAGCCAAAGCCTTAGCCGCAGGTGCATCATGCATCATGGCGGGTTCAATGTTTGCGGGTACCGACGAAGCGCCGGGCGAAACCGAACTCTACCAAGGCCGTGCCTATAAGTCATACCGCGGTATGGGTTCTTTAGGCGCCATGTCTCAAGGTTCTTCTGACCGTTATTTCCAATCTGACAATGCTGCCGACAAGCTAGTGCCAGAAGGCATCGAAGGCCGTGTACCTTACAAAGGCAAGCTTAAGGAAATCATCCATCAACATATGGGCGGTCTGCGTTCATGCATGGGCTTAACGGGCTGTGCCACGATCCAAGAACTGAACGAAAAAGCGCAGTTTGTGAAAGTGACGTCTGCGGGCATGGGCGAGTCCCACGTTCACGATGTGACTATCACTAAAGAAGCGCCAAACTACCGTTCAGGTGCGTAAACGTGTGTGATAATGGGGCGGCGATAAGCCGCCCCGTTATTAAGATTTGTATGCCCTCAAGATTGAACCTCGTAGTCTTGAGCTAAGTTAAAACAATAGATGAGATAAAGGTTATCCATGAGCGATATTCATGAGCATAAGATACTGATCCTCGACTTTGGATCTCAGTACACCCAGCTAATTGCCCGTCGTATCCGTGAAATTGGTGTTTACTGTGAGTTATGGGCGTGGGATGTGACTGAAGCCCAAATCCGTGAGTTTGCCCCTAACGGGATTATCCTCGCTGGCGGCCCAGAAAGTGTGACTGCCGACAACTCTCCCCGCGCACCTGAATATGTGTTCAATGCTGGCGTCCCCGTTCTAGGGATCTGCTACGGCATGCAAACCATGTCTGAGCAGCTGGGCGGTAAAGTGATTCAAGGCGTGGGCGAAGGCGAGTTCGGCTACGCTCAAATCGAAATGTTAGCGCAATCGGCCCTGTTTAAAGATATCGAAGACGCAGTCAGTGCCGATGGCAAATCTCTGCTCGATGTGTGGATGAGCCATGGCGATAAAGTGTCGGCGATTCCAGAAGGTTTTGTGGCTGTTGCTAAAACTGACACTTGCCCATTTGCGGCCATGTCTAACGAAGAAAAGCGTTTTTACGGTGTACAGTTCCACCCTGAAGTCACCCATACTCGCCAAGGTATGCGTATGCTGTCGCACTTCGCCTTAGATATCTGCGGCTGTGCGGCCAACTGGAAACCTTCTTCAATCATCGAAGACGCTATCGAACGCTTGAAAAAGCAAGTAGGCGACGATGAAGTGATTTTAGGTCTGTCTGGTGGTGTGGATTCATCGGTAGTGGCCATGCTGCTGCACCGCGCAATTGGCAAAAAACTGACCTGCGTATTTGTTGATAACGGCTTACTGCGTTTAAACGAAGCGAAGCAAGTCATGGAAATGTTTGGTGACCATTTTGGTCTGAACATTGTTCACGTCGATGCGGAAAACCGCTTCCTTGACGCGCTGAAAGGCGAAGCCGATCCAGAAGCGAAACGTAAAATCATCGGCCGTGTATTCGTTGAAATCTTCGACGAAGAAGCCAAGAAATGCGTTAACGCTAAATGGTTAGCCCAAGGCACCATCTACCCAGACGTGATTGAATCCGCTGGCAGCGCCACAGGTAAAGCCCATGTGATTAAGTCGCACCATAACGTTGGCGGTCTGCCAGACGATATGGAGTTAGGTCTGGTTGAGCCACTACGCGAACTCTTTAAAGACGAAGTGCGTAAGATTGGTCTTGAGCTAGGTCTGCCATACAACATGCTTTACCGCCACCCGTTCCCAGGCCCTGGTTTAGGCGTGCGTGTACTGGGCGAAGTGAAGAAAGAATACTGTGATTTGCTGCGCCGCGCCGATGCGATTTTTATCGAAGAGCTGCACAAAGCTGATCTTTATAATAAAGTCAGCCAAGCCTTTACCGTGTTCTTACCCGTTCGCTCTGTCGGTGTGATGGGCGATGGCCGTAAATACGATTGGGTGGTGTCACTGCGCGCCGTTGAAACCATCGACTTTATGACCGCTCACTGGGCGCACTTGCCATACGATTTCTTAGGCCGCGTATCAAACCGCATCATTAACGAAATCGACGGTATCTCCCGTGTGGTTTACGATATTTCAGGTAAGCCACCTGCAACTATCGAGTGGGAGTGACCGGTACTGGCTGGCAACGGCAGGCTCTATACCGTCTGTTAGACGGAATTAAAGGTTTCCCTCTCAACGTGATAACCTGAGCCAGTAATAACTTCGCAAGGATGCCAACATATTGCCGTTGCCCGTTGGCACGGAAGCCAGTCCGAGCGTCGGCGCACCGCTGCATGTGCGCCATCGTTCGGAATACACCCCCTTTATCAACTTTCGGCTCGTGGCTTTATTGCGATTGTTGAACAGCCGCTGAGCGAGAGTAAGTGCAGGCCGGTGAGTACTACAGCATGGCCGACAGTATGCTGACGCCATTTCTCGATCATCTGGAGGGTATCCCAGTGCTGGAGAACAAGGGCCGATTATTGCGGCTGGATCAGTCTGTGCGGGTTATTTACAGCGGGTCAGAGCCAGAAGCTCCGCTTGGGTGTTGGCGGAGTCTTGATATTTCTAATATTTATATACATCTGCCATGAGTTATAGTTACTGGCAATTCAACATGGAGGTTAGACAGTGACATTTAGGGATTTGTTCAAGCTTAATACGGAAACAGCGGCACCGGTTATTCAAATCATCAGTCACGAAACCCTGCGGATTCGCGCCTGTTGCATTCAAGTAGCCACAGACCTGAACAGATACCTTTACATATGGAATATGCCGCAGGGCTTGAGGAAATATGATTTCGATGACAATTCCTGGGAATCAGTGGATGAAGGTGAACAGCCTCAGGAAGCCTTGGAGTGGCTGATTGAATCTTCACAAGACCAATTTGAATTCATCTTGCTTCTGGAAGACTTCCATCATTTCCTGAATGAGCACACCCTGATCAGCCGTTTGCGTGCATTTGCGATCGCCGTTGCCAGCCGTGAAATCAATAACGTCACTGTTGTGTTATCCCAGCCTGCTCCATTACTGCCTCCAGAATTGGAGAAAGAGGTACAGGTGATGGAAATGCCATTACCGGATACCGATGACCTCAAAACTCTGATGCGACAGGCCAAGCAGCGGTATGAACTGAGCGACAGGGACTATCAAGAGTCATCCGCTCTGATCGAGTCTGCACTTGGTCTATCAACCAGCGAAGCCCAACTGGCTTTCTCAAAAGCCGCTTGCCAGTTCAAACGTCTCACCGAATCTGAAATCCCTTTTATCGTTAAAGAAAAAGAGCAGGTGATTCGCAAGAGCGGACATCTTGAATACTTTCATCCGAAAGCCACACTCGACGATATCGGCGGCCTCGATAACCTAAAGTCCTGGCTGAACCGCCGTCGTCAGTCGTTTACCGAACATGCTCGTGAATTTGGTCTGGAAACCCCGCGAGGGGTGTTGCTGTTGGGTTTGCCGGGTACGGGCAAGAGTCTTGCAGCAAAGGCAGTGGCCAATGCCTGGCGGTTACCGTTGTTGCGTCTGGACATGGGCAAAATCTACGGCGGTATTGTGGGGCAGTCGGAGGCTAACATCCGTTCGGCGCTGCAAACTGCCGAAGCGCTGGCGCCCAGTATTCTCTGGGTGGATGAAATCGAAAAAGGCCTGTCGGGCATGCAAAGTTCTGGTGCCACAGATGGCGGTACGACATCCCGCGTATTAGGTACTTTTCTGACCTGGATGCAGGAAAAAGAGAAACCGGTGTTTGTGGTAGCGACCGCTAACCATATCGCCCAATTACCACCCGAGCTGCTGCGTAAAGGCCGTGTCGATGAAATCTTCTTTGTGGATCTACCTGTGCAACAAGATCGCAAAGACATTATCTCGATTCACCTGAAACGCCGAAATCGCCTGGATGATTTTACGCAAGACGAATTGGATGAGTTGGCGATTGTCAGCAAAGGCTTTACTGGGGCTGAACTGGAAGAAGCCGTCAAGGAAGCCATGTTTCTGGCCTTTGACGAAGGCCACCAGTTAAACAAGAGCGATATCCTTAAGGCCATTAAGGCTACCTCTCCACTCTCTTTGACTATGGCTGAAATGATTCAGGATACCCGTGCTTGGGCGAAGGGGCGTGCCGTGGCTGCCAGCTCTGTGGAGCCAGAAGCACTGGAGCCTCTCAAAAGTAAAAAGCTCCGTCTCAAACAGGAAGGCGAAAACCCTTTCGTGAAATAATGATCTGGATACCTTGTTATGGAAAACCCGTTTTTTACAGCCCTTGAACAACAAGGTTTCTCGGCAGACACACTGGCCAGCCAGACCAACAGTGTCCTGATGCCGTTTATGCATTACCTGAATAACAGCATCAAGGCACTGGAGAACAAGGAAGTCCGCTGTGAATGGAAGCCTGTTGCCAGAAATCGTTATCGGCTCAAGCCTGACAAAAGTATCTGGCAACTGTTGCCAGTGAGCGAAATAGAAGTTGTCGTCGGCAAGGAAGGCTGGTTTGAGATTCTTACTGTCGATGGTGAGGTACCTGATGCTGATTTTGACCCGGATGAAAACGATCCGATTCAGCAAGGTAAAGGCAAAGGACGACGAGAGACGGATATCCCCGATGGTGGATATAACGCCTCGGAGCATCAGCTGTATTTACCCGAACTTGAATTAGATGATGACCAGATTTCATGGAGCGGTTATCAGCTGGAACTGCGTCCATTGGCCCGTCAGCTTGACCAGTTAAAATCGGTTTATATCGACGGCCAGCCATGTACGGTAACGAAGCAGATTGACGCTCGTCTGATGCTGCAAGGCCATGTGAGGCCCAGCAGTACTCTGTCTATTGACGGGCAAGACACGCCTTTCACCTTGGTTAAAGGGTTGGACGAATCTCGTCTTAAACAATGGCAAGCCAAATCAGAGGGTAATGGTTGGCTGCTGTTTTCAGGGGCGCGGCCTCAACTGGATGGACACGGGCTGGAAGATGTCACCAATAAAGAACTGGCGAAACTGGGTTGCGGTCACTTTCAAAGTCAGGGACAACCCCTGAAAAGTGATCACTGGGAGCTACGTGTAGAAGGCAAAAAACAAGCGCAAAGCCTGATGCTGGAAAGCCGTACTAACCAAGGATTAAATGATACCGACTCTCTTACCTGCTCCGCATTTCCAGCTCTCGTTTGGCAACTTGAATCAGTGTGTGTCGAAGAAAAATGGATTCAGCTGATCGAGAAAGAAGGTGGCGAAGATACCGGTAAATCCGATCTGGACTACTTCTTCGGTGATAACCAGAACATCAAGATTCTTGATTCTACCCAGCGTAAAAATGACGATGGTTTTCGCGTGCTCAAGGTTCGTCAGGATGAGCACCAGATCTTGCTGGCCAGAAATATCAAAGGAAAGAAAAACTGGAATAGCGAGTATCCATCCCAACAAGGGAAGTTCTGTGAGATCCGCGTGAGCGTGGATACCAGCCAGCTAAAGCGTCAGAAGGATGCCATCAACCAACTGATGAGCCGACCATCGAGTGGCCACTGGCCTCTGATTCAGATGCTACAAAAGCGAGAGCAAACCCGTTGGCCAGACGTTCAGCCTGTACGAATCGTTGAATCCGAGTGGAAAGTACTGACAGACCCAAACTTCGATGGCTGTGATCGTCAGCGTGAGTTTGTTACCAAAGCCCTGGCTAACGAAGATTTCACCATTTTGGATGGGCCGCCGGGTACTGGTAAAACCACCACGATTCTTGAACTGATCATGCAGTTGGTACGGCAGGGTAAGCGTATTCTGCTATCGGCTTCTACGCATGCCGCGATCAACAACGTGCTGGAACGTATCAAGGAAAACCCAGTGCTGTCGGCACAGATTTTTCCGCTGCGTATCGGTGATGAAAACAATGCAATCGGTGTTGAAGAATTCCAGTTCGACAAACTGTTTGATGACTTAAAAAAAACGAATGGCTGTGAAAACCTTAGTAAGCAGCTAATGGTAGATTCATCCAATCTGGTTTGCGGTACCACCATTGGTATCTTGCGATTGTTTAATGATCGCGAGGTGTCGCTGGACACCGGCGAGCCGCCGTTTGATGTGATGATTATCGACGAATGCAGTAAAACCACCTTCCAGGAATTTCTGGTGCCTGCGCGTTTTGCCAAACGCTGGGTATTGGTCGGCGACGTGCGTCAGCTATCGCCGTTCACTGATCGTGAGCAGATTGTGGCCAACCTCGATAATCTGATACTAGTTCCGCCAAAAGGCAAAACACCCGCTCAGAACCTTCCTGCAGCAGTCCAGCAAGCCTGCTTCCTGCTAGAGGTGCTGCGAGGTGATCACCAAAGTCCCTATTCCCAGACAATGTTGGTGCCTGTTACCCGTGACGTAGCAAGTGCATTGGTTGCCGAAATTCGAACACGTACTTCGCTGCCGAAACTTGCTAAGGGCCTGGATAACCTGTTGGTCGTAACGGCAAGCGCAGGACGTGATGCAGATAGCCATCAGCTTGGGCTGAAACAGATCCAGCAGAAGCCGGAACGGCTGTATCGCCACAGTTTATGTTTTGTCGAAGAAGGTTGTCTGGGCGAGCTGACGGGCTGGATTCCGGACGATATGTTGATTTTGCATCCCGATTGGTGCCGCATGTCCCAAGCGGCGCAGCATAAGGTTTGGGGAACTGGTTGTAAGCCGTTCAAGGTTAAAACCTCTGATTACGCGGATACCGTGCAGGTTCATAAGGAACTACTCGACCGGATCGACAGCACTAAATGGTCGGAAGAGGTTTGTTGGCGTCTGGAGCGCGAGTACTGGCTGCGGTTATCCGCAAACCAGAAGCAGAAAACTGGCTATCTCGAAGATACTCTGGAACGGCTTTTCCCCAAGTCAGTATCAGCTGATGGCCGAATTCATGTACTCAAAAATATCGCGTTTCCATCTATTCTGGAAGCCCTATCGGGGGATGGGCTGGTCAAACGCAAGAGCGACGATCCAACGACCTTGAATCAGGGGTTTGATGCTTCTGAGAAGTCCCAACGCTATACGACGCTGACGTATCAACACCGGATGCATCCGGATATATCTGCATTCCCTCGACAGCAATTTTACCCACAAGGTGTTTTGAAAGATGGCGGCAAAACGGCTTCTGACAGGGCATGGCAATACGCAAGGTATAAGTCTCGTAATATCTGGCTGGATGTTCGGGGAGAAACCTGGGGCAATAGCAACAAGCAAGAAACGCAGACTCTGATTACTGAGCTTGAAGCGTTTTGTGATTGGGCAGAAGGCAAAAGCAAAAACAAAAAAGGTGAATCCTTTGATGTAGCAGTTCTGACGTTCTACAAAGGGCAGGAAAAAGCCTTGCGGGAAGCCCTTCAAAAGCTGCCGGGTAATGCCAATCGTTATGCACGGTTTAATTACAGAGGCATATCGATCAAGTTGGCGACGGTGGATTACTTCCAGGGGCAGGAAGCGGATGTGGTGTTTCTGTCGATGGTGAATACCCATCGTGATGGTTTTATGGATTCACCCAACCGCCTTAATGTCTCCATTACCCGTGCCCGCTATCAGTTAGTAATTGTTGGACATCATGAATATTTCTCTCAACGTTCCCGTACGCTGGAGCTAAAGAAACTCGCAGAATCCTGCCGGGCTTCGACTGCAAGTAGCTCAAAACAGTTGCACCATCATTCAGGTAAGAAAGGAAAATCTCATTAATGAGTGGCAATCAAAAAAACAGATTGAAGCCGTTAGCGGAACAGAAAGGGAATGCTCGAGCAGATGCTGCTAATCAATCCAGTCCCGGCAAGCATGCTGATGGCATAGTAGGCTCGCTGGCTTTAACGCTCAGCAGAAGCGTTCAGTTGAAACGTTATCCCATCATCGCAAGAGTTACGTTTTTGCGGGAACGCCCCGATCTGGTGTCCTTGTTAAGGAGTATGCAAAACAATCCTGCTAATATGCCGCCTCGATTGAAGGCATATCTCAAGCGGGAAACGCTGTGGGATGAATCAGGCATCTCGGACAAAGGGCTGCAAGTTATAGATAGCGGCTTGTTCGAAGCCAAAGAGCGTGGTCTTTACCATATCTGGTACACACATAATGACCCGTTGCTGGGTACTCGCCCGATCGTGATGCAGCGGGATACGGCATTTTTTGATCCTGATATGAAAAGCTGGAAAAAAGGGGCGGACGCAGCTCGGTCAGAATTTCGGCTAGAGTTGCCTTTAAAGCTGAACGTTCTGGAAGAGTCCTTCGTCGACCGTAACAAGTCTGAAGTAAAGAATATCGGCCTGAAAATGACATCACTTGATCCCGAGGTTATTTGCTCGCCCGAAAAGTCAGCAGAGATTCAGCTTGAATGGACACTGGGCTTTTCAGCATCGCAGCTCAGCCTGAAAGGCCAGCTGGACATGTTGCAATTCAATCAGAATAAACCCAGCTCACGCCCCGAAACACTGCAACTCTCCATTGTTGATTTTGGTGATCGCCTGAACGATGTTATGGAGGCTATCGCTGGAGAACTCGACGGCCACTGGCAGCCTAAAGACCGTCGTATGGGAACTCGGCTTGAACAGATTCAGCGTTTTCCATCAGCTGTGCAGAAATTCTATATTGGAAGTTTTAACCGCTCGGGTCTGCAAACCTATATGGGTGAGTTTCAATCGGTTCAGGCCAAATACATTCCCATCCAGCCAGCTAACCAGGCCGATGCTGAAGATTGGCAGCGTTTCTGGCTTGAAGACTTCTACAGCAGCAAGTACCAGTCATCGGCGGAGACCCGTAAACAGCAGTCACAATGGCTGGATCATATCGCCTTGAATGACTTTGAACTGCCGCTTAAAGAACAGCAGTCCTTGTTATCAGAGCTTTCACGCGAAAGCCAGACACAGGCCTATTGGCATATTGCGGCAATGGCGGATCTGACCCCATCCCAAAGCAAAAAATTGAGGTTGCCAATCAGTCTGATAAACGGTGATGTATTGGATCTCGATGATCTGCTTAAACAGTTGTCAGGAGGCGAATATATTGAACACATCATCTATTCAGATCGTTATGTACATACCCCACGTCAGAGCCGCAACCTGAATTCAGTGGCTGCTTATTTTTCTGATGCCGAAGGCTTGCTGTTGACGCTGGATAGGCAGCACGGAAAAGAAGCTGAACTGCCATACAGCTGGTCTCGCGAAATCCTGCACAAGCAAAATGATAACCACGGTCGTTATTGGATTTTGGTCGGTACGGAGCATACCTGGTGCTGGGAATGCAGCAGCGGGATTGATTTTATCCGCGAGAGTGGTGGCCTATTTACTGTTGATGGCTCACCGACCTTCACTCCGAAAGAAGTGGCAGAGCTGCCTCGATACTTGCAAGACCAGATCAATAACACCATAGCGGAGGCTCTCTGATGACACGGATCGTACCTCGTCAGGAACAATTTCGAATTGATTACCGAAATGAGCATTTGCCTGCTTTGTTCAGCAAACAGGAGTCTGATGCAGACTTCTGCGACTCATTAGATTTGTTCGATGCTCGAAACGTAATTGATAAATACGTCAGTTGTTCTCGCCTTACCCTGCTGATTGCCTGTCAGCAACTAAAAGATGAATCGCTGATTCAGGCCATCAAAGAGCAGGCAGAAAAAGGCATTCGTATTTATCTGCTGCTGGGCGACAAAAATGCCAACAAGGCGGCGATTGATACCTTGTCTGGTCGTTGTCTGATTCGCACAGGCGTGAGCCAGCAAGGTGCCCTGATACTGGTGGATCACACCACCACTCAGGCTCAAGGGCTGCTGTTGATGTCTGGTCTGCCTTTGGTATCTGCTGATCAAGCTGCCTGGGGAATTCTGCTGGAGCGTCAGCAGATCGATGACAGTTTCCGCAGCTTCTGCAAACTGTTCTGGGAAAATAGCAATGAGGAATACCTGCAACAGAACCAGCAGCAATCCAGCGTTCAGCATCCGGATGGCGCTGTCGTTACCAACCACTCCCATCAGCTATGCGGCACCTTACGCGATTGCCTAGGCGATACGCTGGAACACCTGCAAGCAGCCTCTCATTCTAGTTTCGGTGCGACCGGCGATGGCTGGCGGCTGCTGTTGGGAACGCAATCCCGTGAGATAAAAGAGCAGGCTCGTACAGGCGTTGCACTCAGCGATAACCTGATTCCGTCTTTATTGCTATCAAAGGACGGAAACTGGTTGTTGCCAGACCAATCGGATTTCTCTGCGGCCAATTGGTGTTTGAAATTATCAGCACAGCAAAGTCAGAAACTTGGTCAAGCATACGACCAGGCATTTGAAGAAGCAGCATGGCAGTATCGAGGCGATTCTTCGATTTGTGGATACGCTGAGCAGCAGCGACTTCGTTTCGCTGATCAGCCAGATCTGGAATGTCTAGTTGAGAAGGTTCGTAAAATCGAGCTTGAGGATATCAGCACTCAGAGTATCGACAGCTTCCTGAATGATGAAGCCGAACAGCTGGCATCAGGGGGGACGGGCTGGCAACGTAGCCAGCTGGCCCACTTTATTGATTATGATGTGGTTGTACACCCGCCTTACTGTCCTGAGTCCGCAAAGCCCGATGCTTTATATCAGGCTTGGAAAAATTCAGAACAGGATTGGCAGCAACGCCTTGAGGTACTAAACATTGCCCAATCCAAAATTGATCAGCAGCAAGCCAGTATCGCAGACAAATTAAGAGGCTTTATCAAGGGATTCATGCTCGGACAAGGACAATCGGTGAAATCCCTGAACCAGGAAATCGACACCTTGAAAAATTGGTCTGTGACTACAGCAAGACCAGCGGAACGTGAACAACATCGTCAGCGTCTGGAATCATTGCAGGATCAGATTCGCAAGCGTGGTGCTGATACTGAGCAGGAGCTGGACAAGGCCGAAGAAAACCAGCGTTGGGAGCAGCGTCGTGATGCATTAAAAGCCGCTCAGTCGAAGGTGAACGAGCTGTTGAAACAGAAGTTATCGGCACTTGAACAGCTGGAAAAAAACAAGACCGAGGCTACCTCTCAGGTTGGGCGAAAATTCAGCAGTGGCTGGGTAGAGGCTGCCGAAGAGCTCACAGATCATCAGTTGAATGACACCGACATCAACGACCTCAAGCTTGAACAGTTTCTGGCAGAATCTTTGCCTGAGATTCCGCAGGCGGCACCAAAAGACGCTGATGAGCAGGAAAAGCAGTCTCGACAGGAGGCTATTCAGCAAGCCAGATCCCGACATGAAGAATTGACACAACGAGCTCGTCATGCCTGTATAAAAGCCAAACGAGAGGCTCTGCAGTCTATGTCTGTGGATCAGGCAAGCGACTGGAAAACATCCATCAAGGAAAAAATCTGGAAAAAGCATTACAGCGCTTTTGAGCGCTGCCTGGCCGATCATGAGCAAGGCGTGAAGAAAATCGAGCGGGATATTCAGGAAGCTAAAAAGGCACTGGATAACAGCAGATCTGAACAGGAACGAGCAGAAAAGGCACTGAATGAGCACGGTTCATCGTTTGTGTATCAGCCGAAACAAGCATCCGATGCCTTTGCCAAACAGCTCGGTCTGAACGGTAATAAAGCTATTGAAAGCCAATTCCAATGGCCAACAGAGGAACTGCCAGCGAAAGGAACGGAGCTGCGTAAATATCAGCAGGATCGTTATCTGGTGATATTCGATGATGACCAGATTGATCTGGCCACACAGGATGCTGAACGGTTGAACGCAAAAATTGTATGCGATAAGGAGTCTGTTAATGCCTGAACAGAAAATTACCCTGACGATAGATGACGATGGAGCGATTACAGCTAAAACCAGTGGTTTCAAGGGGGAAAGCTGTCTAGAGGCGCTGGATGAATTACTCAATCTGGAAGGTCTAGTCAGCAGCGTCAAGAAGACCGATGAATACCATCAACAGCAGACTCAACAGACGACTCGGGTTCAGTCGCTCAAGGGGAAATCCTGATGAGTGCAGTAATTAAGACAGCTACGCCCTTCGTGATAGAAGAAGTACTGATCGAAGCACTGCTGGCCGTTGGAGCAGAACCAAAAAAAGTCACTTCGAATGAGGTTGGCCTGGTTCAGCGTAATCGACTTAAGGTTGGGGATATTCTAACCAATCGGAGTGATTACAACGGCCGACAGCTGTTTCGGTTTGAGCGAGATCGCTGGGTGATGATGCATGATTCAGATGAGTATACTGCACTTACCGTCGGTCGCTATTCGGAAAAGGGTTATACCAAGGTTTCAAAATTCCTGAATGATGTTAGCGGTGCTTATGAATCTGCTTATGGAATGCATCTGGAAAAACTGGCTGAGCAGGAACGAATCCGCCTTGAGGAAGAACGTAAAGCGAGGGTTGAAACTACTCGCCAGCAAGCCATTGCCAAGGCCAAAGCCCAGGGTTACTCCGTTAAGGAAACTACCAACAGCAAAGGCCAGATTCTGTTAATACTAACCCGTATGGTGTAGCTATGCGACAGGACTATGATGAGTACTTTAACGTTGCGCATATTGAACCAGAAAGCCATATATATGGCCCTGGTAAACGTTACGTTATTTGGCTTCAGGGTTGTTCGTTAGCTTGTGAAGGATGCTGGAATCAGCAGATGTGGTCATTTGAGCCTGAACAATTGATACATCGGGAGCAATTATTGGATGAAATTCTTCAATATAGGGATATTGATGGCATAACCCTACTTGGAGGTGAGCCTCTACAACAGGCACAAAACACACGTTGGTTATTAAGTTCTATTAGGCGCTCCTCGTGCTGCTCGACGGTTTTATATACCGGTTTTACGTATAGTGAGCTAGTAAAGCGCAAGGATTGGGCATTGCTCAGAGAAAATTGTGACTTGATGATAACCGGTCGCTACTCTTCTTCTTTAAGGAATACGAATCTTCGTTGGAGGGGCTCGTCAAATCAGGAATTAATTTACCTGGTGGGGGGCAGAATTCCTCTGGAGCCGCCAGAAGACGCTAACGAGGTCGAAGTAATTATTGATGAAAATGCAGCTATCAGAGTTCTTGGTTACCCGGACAGCGGCTTTTTCGGGACTTTAATAGATTCAGAGTAGATTTGTCTAGCTTGACTTTCAGCCCCTGGGTGTTGAAGTCGGCATCTGTTGCCAGCCTGGCGCGGGCCTGTTGCAGGTCTGCCACCGGGTTGATGGTTGCCAGTTGTGCTGTCAGCCACTCGAGCATGGCTGCTGCAATGCACTGGTGACGACCTTCAAGCGGGCAAGGCGTGTTGTTTGGCGATGGCGACAGAGGAATCCAGTTATGCCAGTAACAGCCGGACATTCGCGGCCGTCGACTGCATCGGCCCGAGGTGAGTTTGGTACATAAAGTTGGGTTCAAGTGCAACCAACCGTTCGATACTTGCACGAATGGCGAGCGGAACTAAGTGCATCGGTGTGGTGGTGACAAATAACAGGTTTTAGCCCGCAGGCGAGTCGAACACCTTGTAGGAAATACTGTGACTGCTGCTGTCGTGAACACTGAAATGGTGTTTAGCGTGTCTGGGGCGTCTCAGCATGTAGCTCTTGGCGAAAGATGCTTTGTAAAAGCCGCCCGAGGCCTCCTAGGTGAGCTGGATGTTTGTGATGGTAATGCGGGTGAGTCTGCTATCTGAAGAGGCTAATCCGACATTTTGAGCGTTTTTACGATTCATGGCATTTTTCATGTTTTTTGATTGAATTTTTCTTCAAGGTGTTGTTTTATAATTAATTTATTTCTCTATTGATAATCGGGAAGGAAAATTCTTTGTCTTGATGACATGATGCATTAACGAAAAGGCGCCAAGTGCGCCTTTTTTATTGGTTATGGGTATAATTGCCCACATTGTTGATTAAAGAGAATCCTTAAGTGGAGCAGACAAAACTTAACCTCAAAATCCTGCATGCGAAGACGCTTAGCTCGGATGAACTTGGCTCTGATGAACTTGGTTGTGATGAAGCTAGTGCTGATGTGAGTGCTGATGTGAGTGCTGATGTGCTAATTGGCGAGCAACCTTGTCTCAATCAAGCAGATGTCGAACAAGCTCGAGTCGATGAACATTGGATGCGTGTCGCGATGGCCATGGCTGAAAAGGCCGAGGCTGCGGGTGAAGTACCAGTGGGGGCGGTTTTAGTCAAAGAGGGTCAGCAAATTGCCACCGGGTACAACTTGTCTATCAGTGAGCACGACCCTTGTGCCCATGCTGAAATTCAGTGTTTGCGAGCGGCGGGGCAGACGATCGAAAACTATCGACTCCTCGATACCACTCTTTACGTTACTCTTGAGCCTTGTGCGATGTGTGCCGGAGCTATGGTGCATAGCCGGATTGCCCGCGTGGTATTTGGGGCAAGGGATGAGAAGACGGGCGCCGCAGGAACCGTGCTTAACCTCTTGCAGCATCCAGCCTTTAATCATCAAGTTGAGGTGACGTCAGGGGTGTTAGCGCAGGACTGTGCTGACCAATTGAGCCGCTTTTTTAAACGTCGCAGGGAGGAAAAGAAGGCTTTAAAACAGGCTCAAAAGGCGCAGCAGGGGACGCTATCCTAAGGAGTTTGGGGACTCGCTTAAGCGTTAGTCTTGGGCTTGGAGAAACGTAAAAAACAGTTTGTGGCGATTGAGCACCCGGCGATGGCGAATTTTCAGTGTGGTGCGACGGCGTGATGCGCTGTTATTGATGGTTTTTCTTCTCATATAGACCCCGTTTTCAATCTTGTTATTGTCTAGGTTAAGGCTATTTTGCTTTGGTTAACGGCTATGGGTTAACGCGCAATGTTTATTATATTGATCTGTCACTATGACAGTATCAGCAGAGATCTCAGGCGGCAATCCCCCTCGATGCATCTGCTCTATAAAGCAGCGTTTTTAGCTCAAAGCGAACTCACTTTAGCCTGTGTTGGCTTAATCAAAGATTAAAATCGTGGTTTGATAGCCGCAAAAAAGCAAGGCTGCGGCGCAAGTCAAGTGATTGAGGGGGAAGCGGTTAGGGCTATTTCGGCTTATCTGGACTGAGGGTGCCGGGCACTGGCGCTGGGCCATCTTCCGAGGCGAGGTCGCTCGGCTCTTCCTCATCGCTATTTTGTTGTTTAGATTGATTATCGACCCAGACTAAGGTGTCGTAATAGCGGCGAATGCTGTCGACGTAATGAACGGCTTCGCTACCACGGGCATAGCCATAGCGGGTCTTCTGGTAATATTTACGCTTTTGCAGCAGTGGCAATACCTTTTTAAGATCGCGCCAGGCGTTGGGATTAAGCTCCATAGATTCGGCGAGTTTACGCGCATCTTCCACATGGGCATAACCGATATTGTAAGAGGCCAGCGCAAACCACATGCGTTGACTCTCGGGGATAGACTCGGGCAGACGGTTGATCATATCCCGTAAATAAGCGGCGCCGCCGCGAATACTCTCTTCCGCATCGAGGCGGTTCGTAATGCCAATTTCTTTGGCGGTGGGCTGCGTGAGCATCATCATGCCGCGCACCCCTGTCGGCGAGCGGGCATTAGGATTCCAATGGGATTCTTGATAACTGGTCGCCGCTAATTTTCGCCAATCTAAGTCGCCGGCGTGGGTTTCGAAAAGCTGACGATAACGAGGCAGCACGGTTTCGATGGCCCGTAGGAAGGCGCGGGTATCGATATAGTCGAAACGCTTAACGTGACCAAAGTACTTTTCGTTTAAATGATCGAGTGTGCCAGCAAGTTTTTCTTGGTGCCAAAATGCCAATAACTGACTCATCAAGCCGTCACTGTGTGTGGGGGGCAATAACCAAACCACATCAAGCTTTTCTTCTAGCACGAGCCCTGAACGTAGATCCGGTAAATAACGGCGGTTAATCTGCACGCTGCTCGAGTCGGCGATGGTGTAGTCGATTTCCTTGTTGGCGATCATCGCTAGCAGCTCTTCGCTGTCTTTATCTGTGACTTGATCCCACACCAGCGTCGGATGGCGCTTCTGTAATTGCGTCAAGGTTTCCACAAAAGAAGAGTCGGCAATGACGGTAATTTTGCCTTTTAAATCTGTGATATCTTTGGGTGTTGGCATGCCTTCACGGTAAACCAGTACTTGATTGACGCGATACAGCGGCGGGCCTAAACGGAATTGTTCACGCCGCGCAGGAGTTTCTGTCATACCGGCGGCAATGATATCAATCTCGTTTTTTTTCAATGCTTCATAGAGTTCGGCGCGGTTGGTGTAGGGCACCATTTTTAAGGGCACATCGAGATACTCGGCAAACAGCACCGCCATATCGTAATCGAAGCCGCTGTTGCCTTGGCCTGAGGTCATATAAATTTGCGGGCCATAAAGGGTGCCGACCCTTAATTCGGTGAGTTTATGGGGGACATATTCTGTTTCTTCCACGGTCACTTGCTGACACGCCGTCAGTAAGAAACCTAAGATAATCGCGAACAGAAATCGAGTCATTAAACACACTTTATTAAATAAAATCAAAATGATGAACAGTAGAAGGTCAGTGAGGTAACAAGGATAAACTGGCTGACATTGCTGTGATTATATCCGTTTGTCGCCAATTACGTAAAAAAATCGTACCGCATGGAATACGAAGGAGGGGAAAAGGGCCGCTTTTTATCTTAATAGGAAACACTGTTTTACGTAAGGTCACAGGTGATTTGTGACAGACATTTCCTTATAATAGCGCCATCTCTGACCCCTGCAATTATAAATATAAGGTGAATTGACGTGATGGAGATCATCCGCGGAGCCCCAGCACTCTCGACGTTTAGAGTGCAAAAGCTAATGGAGGCCTGCGTAAACGCTGCGCTTCCGGTACGCCAAATCTATGCTGAGTATGTTCATTTAGCGGATTTGAGCGAGTTGCTTGAGACCAATGAGCGCGAGCAACTTGAAAAAATTCTCACCTATGGACCAGCTATCGAAGCCCATACCCCCCAAGGTTCACTCCTGTTTGTTACTCCCCGCCCCGGCACAATTTCCCCATGGTCTTCTAAAGCCACTGATATCGCCCACAATTGTGGTTTAGGTAAAGTGAAGCGCTTAGAGCGTGGTGTTGCCTATTATGTGGAGTCAGACACTTTGACTGTCGAGCAGCAACAAACCCTCAAAGGGTTACTGCACGACCGTATGGTTGAAGTGGTTCTGGACGATTTTGCTAAGGCCGATGTGCTGTTTAAGCGCACTGAACCTGCGCCTTTCAAGAGTGTGAACGTGTTGGCTGAAGGTCGCCGTGCCCTTGAAGTGGCCAACGTCGAAATGGGTCTGGCGCTCGCCGAAGATGAAATCGATTATCTAGTCGAAAACTTTGTGCGTTTGAACCGCAATCCAAACGATATTGAACTGATGATGTTTGCTCAGGCCAACTCTGAGCACTGCCGTCACAAGATTTTTAACGCTGATTGGACAATTGATGGCGAGGCGCAGCCTAAGTCTCTGTTCAAGATGATTAAAAACACCTTTGAAACCACACCAGACCACGTGTTATCTGCCTATAAAGATAACGCCGCTGTGATGGAAGGTTCGGTTGCGGGACGTTTCTTCCCCGATCCAAACGGTGTTTACAGCTATCACACTGAACCAATGCACGTACTGATGAAAGTGGAAACCCACAACCATCCTACAGCAATCAGCCCATATCCAGGTGCGGCGACAGGGTCAGGTGGTGAGATCCGCGACGAAGGTGCAACCGGTCGTGGCTCTAAACCTAAAGCGGGTTTAACTGGCTTTAGCGTATCGAATTTAAAAATTCCAGGTTTTGTTCAACCATGGGAAGGCAACTACGGTAAGCCTGAGCGTATCGTCAGCGCGCTGGATATCATGACCGAAGGCCCACTTGGCGGCGCGGCGTTTAACAACGAGTTTGGTCGTCCAGCCCTGTTAGGTTACTTCCGTACCTATGAGCAAGAAGTCTCGAGCCACAACGGCGTAGAAGTCCGTGGTTATCACAAGCCCATCATGTTAGCCGGTGGTTTAGGTAACATCCGCGAAGAGCATGTACAAAAAGGCGAAATCACCGTCGGTGCTAAGCTGATCGTACTCGGTGGCCCTGCGATGAATATCGGTCTGGGCGGCGGCGCGGCATCTTCTATGGCGTCGGGTCAATCGAGCGAAGATTTAGACTTTGCGTCGGTACAGCGCGAAAACCCAGAAATGGAGCGTCGCTGTCAGGAAGTGATCGACCGCTGCTGGCAATTAGGCGATAAAAACCCAATCCAATTTATCCACGACGTGGGCGCGGGTGGTTTATCTAACGCTTTCCCAGAGTTAGTTAACGATGGTGGCCGTGGTGGTATCTTCAATCTGCGCAACGTGCCATCGGACGAGCCTGGCATGAGCCCGCTGGAGATTTGGTGTAACGAATCGCAGGAACGTTATGTGCTTTCGGTTGCTGCCGAAGACCTGCCGTTATTTACGGCGATTTGTGAGCGTGAGCGCGCACCGTTTGCGGTAGTGGGCGAGGCGACGCAAGAGCAGCATTTAACCCTAGCCGACAGCCATTTCGATAACAATCCTATCGATTTACCACTCGAGGTGTTATTAGGTAAAGCACCTAAGATGAGCCGTAATGTGGTATCAGCTAAGGCAGTTTCACCTGCACTTGAGCAAAGCAACATCGATGTGAAAGAAGCGGTTAAACGTATTCTTAGCCTGCCAACCGTGGCGGACAAAACTTTCCTTATCACCATTGGTGACCGCACGGTAACGGGCCTAGTGAACCGTGATCAAATGGTTGGCCCATGGCAAGTCCCCGTGGCTGATTGTGCAGTAACGGCGGCAAGCTTTGATACCTATGCCGGTGAAGCCATGTCTATGGGTGAACGTACGCCGCTGGCACTGCTCGATTTTGGCGCCTCTGCCCGTATGGCGGTGGCCGAATCGATTATGAACATCGCGGGTGCGGATATTGGTTCGTTCAAACGTATCAAACTGTCGGCTAACTGGATGTCTGCCGCGGGTCACCCTGGCGAAGATGCGGGTCTTTATGAAGCGGTTAAGGCCGTGGGTGAAGAGCTGTGTCCAGAACTGAGCCTGACCATTCCTGTCGGTAAAGACTCCATGTCGATGAAAACCGCATGGCAGCAAGACGGCGCGAACAAAACCGTGACGGCACCTATGTCACTGGTCATTTCTGCCTTCGGTGTGGTGCAGGATATCCGTAACACGGTAACGCCTGAACTTCGCAGTGATAAAGGTGAAACCTCGCTGTTATTAGTCGACTTAGGCGCTGGCAAAAATCGTTTAGGCGGTTCTTGTTTGGCTCAGGTTTACGGTGAGTTAGGCGATATCGCGCCTGACTTAGACGATGCAGCTCTGTTACGTGGTTTCTTCGAAACCATGCAAAAGCTGGTGGCGAAGAAGTCGGTTATTGCATACCACGATCGCAGTGACGGTGGTTTATTCACAACGTTAGTGGAAATGGCCTTTGCGGGTAACACGGGTCTTGCTATCGACTTAAGTGCACTGCAAGGTACTGACGTTGAACGTCTATTCAATGAAGAACTCGGTGGCGTACTGCAAGTGAGCCGCGCTGATGCCGAGCTTATCGCTGCGCAATTCGCCCAAGCAGGCGTCCCTTGCCACATGATTGGTACTCTGGCGAATGACCAACGCGTAACCATTAAAGATGGTGCGCGTGAAGTGTTCAGTGAGACACGTGTTGCACTGCGTACCTTATGGTCTGAAACCACTTACCGTATGCAAGCGCTGCGTGATAACCCAGCCTGTGCATTAGAAGAGTTTAAGCTCAAGCAGGATGAAACCGACTTAGGTTTAACGGTTAACTTAAGCTTCGATCCAAGTGAAGACGTTGCTGCGCCGTACATCCTCAAAGGTGCTGCACCTAAGATGGCTATTTTGCGTGAGCAAGGCGTTAACTCCCATGTGGAAATGGCGGCCGCGTTTGACCGCGCAGGTTTTGAGAGCCGTGACGTGCATATGTCTGACATTCTGTCAGGCCGCATTAGCCTTGAAGAGTTCCAAGGTCTGGTGGCCTGTGGTGGCTTCTCCTACGGTGACGTATTAGGTGCGGGTGAAGGTTGGGCTAAGTCTATCCTGTTCAACGCCCGTGCTCGCGATGAGTTCTCACGCTTCTTCGAGCGCGACTCAAGCTTTGCGCTCGGTGTGTGTAACGGTTGCCAAATGCTGTCTAACCTGAAGGAAATCATCCCTGGTAGCGAGCACTGGCCACGTTTCGTGCGTAACCGCTCTGAGCGTTTCGAAGCGCGTTTCAGCTTAGTTGAAGTGCAACAAAGTCCATCACTGTTCTTCCAAGGTATGGCGGGTTCACGTATGCCTATCGCCGTGTCCCACGGCGAAGGACATGCAGAATTTGCTAGTGCGCAGGCGCTGGCCTTAGCTGAGGCTTCTGGCACTATCGCGCTGCGTTTTGTGAATGGTAAAGGTGAAATTGCCACCCAATACCCACAAAACCCGAACGGTTCGCCAAACGGTTTAACTGGTATCTGTACTACCGATGGTCGTGTGACGCTGATGATGCCACACCCTGAGCGTGTATTTAGAACGGTTGCAAACTCTTGGCACCCAGATAACTGGGGTGAAGACAGCCCATGGATGCGTATGTTCCGCAATGCGCGAGTCAACTTAGGCTAAGGTTTTTATTGAGAAAACCACGACTTAAGTGAGCAAAAAAAAGGAGCGAAATTTTTCGCTCCTTTTTTATATATAAAACGCATCTTTAAAAAAGATAAGGTATTTTAAGATCTTAGTCTTATATTTGTTAAACCTAATAAAATGAAGTTCAAAAATATCAATCTTAAAGACTAAATACCCCTTAATAAGTAGTTCACACAAGTGAAACAAAACTGACTTGCTTTAATTTAGTCACTGTACTTGCCTGTATTCTCGAGACATAAAAGCAAAAAGCCCCCAACTCATCGAGAAGGGGGCTCGTTTTGCGCTAACAAAACTTCAAATCAAATCAGTATTATTTCAGAGTAAGCGGTGAACGATTACAGCTCACGAGCTGTATAAAGTTCAACAAAAACACGCTTATAGCTGTTAACCAGACGTTCAAATAAGTTTGTCATATCTCTTTCTCCACACCAAAGTTAGACCTATGTGCGCGGAGTTGGGCTTGTCTGGGGCGCTTCACCAGTCACATCAAACCGTCTCCTTAACACAGGAGATATATTAACCAGCTTAAGCCGTCTTCTCAAACGAGAAAAAATACATTTTATCATTAGTAAAACTAATTAATTTTAGTTTTAAAATATTACATTCTTAAAGGTTTCCTAAATTATCAGTATGATTTTTATGTATTTAATTATTTTAATGATAATGGGCCTGGTAATGTTTTATTAGTGTAAATATTGTTTTTAATTTGTTTTTAGTGATTTTTGCTGCTTATCCATTGGATTTTTGCTCAAGTTGGTAAAAACTAACTTTTTAATTCAGCTTGGTGTGTTCTCTACCTCATAATTATGACTCTGTCAACAGTGGGTAAAAGTGAAGTGTGTGCCCCGTTGCAAAACCCATCTAAAGCCCTGAGTTTGATTGATTTGAATCAAAGGCGGGTGGTATAAAATACTCACAAATGAAAGCGATTAAATATCTTAACTATCTGATATTTATATCGATGGGATCATTTGTAGGATTGGGTGGTGAGGTGAAAGTCTCAAAGCCGAGCGATAGTGTGACTAGGGTCTCAGTATGCGAGGAAAAAGGGGATTTTTAAGCCTTGCTGCTTCGATGTAATGAAAAAGATGAAATTTAACGGTTTATACTGGATTCAGCTATAAACACAAAATGAAAACTCACTATCCTACAAAGGCACTTGCTACGAATGGCTCAAGTAGTCGTAGCAATTGGACGCACCACGTAAGGAGTCACCGATGATTGTTGAAGAGGTTGTTGAGCTATCACGGTTGCAGTTTGCGCTGACAGCCATGTATCACTTCCTGTTTGTTCCCTTAACCTTGGGGTTGGCATTTTTGCTGGCTATCATGGAATCACTCTATGTGATGACTGATAAACAAATTTATAAAGATATGACTAAGTTCTGGGGTAAGTTGTTTGGTATCAACTTTGCCTTGGGTGTTTCAACGGGTTTAGCGATGGAATTCCAGTTTGGTACTAACTGGTCTTATTATTCGCACTATGTGGGTGACATCTTTGGTGCACCACTGGCCATTGAAGGATTAATGGCGTTCTTCTTAGAATCGACCTTCGTGGGTATGTTCTTCTTCGGTTGGGATCGTTTCTCTAAGCGTCAACACTTAGCGACAACCTGGTTGGTGGCCTTTGGTTCCAACTTCTCCGCATTGTGGATTCTGGTGGCAAACGGTTGGATGCAAAACCCTGTGGGTAGCGTGTTCAATTACGAAACCATGCGTATGGAAATGACCAGCTTTGCTGATGTTATCTTCAACCCTGTGGCACAGGTGAAGTTTGTTCACACTGTGGCTTCTGGCTATGTGACTGGCGCAATGTTCGTATTAGCGATCAGCTCTTACTACATTCTGAAGAAACGTGACTTACCTTTTGCACGTCGTTCATTTGCGATTGCAGCCAGCTTTGGTATGGCGTCTATCCTGTCTGTTATCGTTCTGGGTGACGAATCAGGCTATAAAGTGGGTGAAGCGCAGCGCGTTAAGTTAGCGGCAATTGAAGCAGAGTGGCACACTGAGCCTGCTCCTGCAGCCTTTACTGCAGTTGGTTTCCCAAATCAAGAAACCATGCACACCGATTTCGCGGTTAAGATCCCTTACGCTATGGGTATCGTGGCAACACGTTCTTTAGATGAAGAAGTGACAGGTCTACGTGACTTAGTGGCTGAACACGAAGTACGTATCCGCAACGGTATGAAAGCTTACGAGATGCTGGTGAAACTGCGCGCTGGTGATAAGTCTCCAGAGTTACGTGACGCGTTCGAAGCGGCGAAAGTTGACTTAGGTTACGGCTTACTGCTGAAGCGTTACACCGACAATGTTGTAGATGCGACAGAAGAGCAAATCAAAGCGGCAGCGAAGGATTCTATCCCGAATGTGGCACCGATTTTCTGGAGCTTCCGTGTGATGGTTGGCTTAGGCTTTGTGATGTTGTTTGTGTTCGCGGCGGCCTTCTGGCAAAGCACACGTCATCAGATTGAAGAGAAGAAATGGGTACTCAAAGCAGCACTCTTTAGCTTGCCATTACCTTGGATTGCGATTGAGTGTGGTTGGTTTGTGGCTGAATATGGCCGTCAACCTTGGACCATCTCTGAGGTGCTGCCGACCTTTATGTCTGCTTCGAGTTTAACGACTGGGGATCTGTGGTTCAGTATTATTTCGATTTCACTGTTCTACACTGTGCTGCTGGTGATCGAGATATTCTTGATGCTTAAGTTTGCCCGTCTTGGCCCTAGCAGTTTAAAGACTGGTCGTTATCACTTCGAGAAACTAGAAGCCTAAGCAGAGGATTTCATTATGTTTGATTATGAAATATTGAGAGTTATCTGGTGGGCTCTGATCGGCGTACTGTTCATCGGATTTGCGGTCACTGACGGTTTTGACATGGGCGTGGGTGCACTTTTACCGATTATCGGTAAAGACGATACTGAGCGCCGTATTATGGTCAACACCATTGCTCCCCATTGGGACGGTAACCAAGTGTGGTTAATCACCGCAGGTGGTGCCTTGTTTGCGGCATGGCCTATGGTGTATGCAGTGTCTTTCTCTGGCTTCTATGTGGCCATGATGTTAGTGCTGTTTGCCTTGTACACTCGTCCTGTAGGATTTGACTATCGCTCTAAGATTGAAAATCCAAAATGGCGTAAGTCGTGGGACTGGGCGTTGTTCTGTGGTGGCTTTATTCCACCGCTGATCATCGGTGTGGCCTTCGGTAACTTACTCCAAGGTGTGCCATTCAATTTCGATGAGTTCCTACGTGCGACTTATCACGGTGGTTTATTTGGTCTGTTGAACCCATTCGGTTTACTGGCAGGCTTAGTGAGCGTGAGCATGTTTATGATGCAAGGCGCTGCTTGGTTACAAATGAAGACTGACGGTGAGCTGCGTGTACGTGCCGCGAATGCGACTCAGCTATGTGCACTGTTAGTGGCAATATTATTTGCCGCTGCGGGTGTGTGGTTAGCCAATGGTATTGATGGTTATGTTATCACTTCAACCCTTGACCACCATGCACTGTCAAACCCAACGCTGAAAACCGTTGCAGTTGAGTCTGGCGCTTGGTTAGCCAACTATGATAAGTATCCTATTACTATGCTGTTCCCAGTATTAGGTGTGGCATTACCACTGCTGGTTATCCTAGTGAGCCGCTTAAATCGTTCAGGTTTTGCGTTCTTATTTAGCTCGCTGACAGTGGCTATGGTGATCTTAACTTGTGGTGCAGCAATGTTCCCATTCGTTATGCCATCTTCATTAGATCCTAACGTGAGCTTAACCATGTGGGATGCGACTGCGAGTGAAATGACATTAACTGTGATGACTTGGGCGGCGATTATCTTCGTTCCAATCGTGTTAAGTTACACTGTATGGACTTACTTCAAGATGTTTGGCCGCTTAAACCGCAAACATATTGAAGATAACAAAGCCTCACTCTATTAGAATTAAGGAGCATCTACTATGTGGTATTTCACGTGGATATTAGGGGTTTTGTTAGCCTGTTCTTTTGGTGTGATCAACGCCCTGTGGCTTGAAAACACGGAGAACATGGACCGCTCAAGCGATGACGCTGAGTAATAGCTAACCTCCTATAGCTGAACCCTTTAAAACCCCGCAACAGCGGGGTTTTTTATTACCACGTTATTAAGCTTAAGGGATTCGCTAAGGTGGCTTGGTTTGCAGAGATATTTTTAGTTACAACAAACAACAAGCAACAAGCAACAAGCAAGAAGCAAGAAGAAAGAAGAAAGACGTTAGCTCATGCCTATCTGAAAGCTTATGCTCAATTGCCAAAGCCAAAGCCAAAGCCAAAGCCAAAGCCAAAGCCAAAGCCAAAGCCAAAGCCAAAGCCAAAGCCAAAGCCAAAGCCAAAGCCAAAGCTAAAGCCAAAGCTAAAGCTAAAGCCAGCAGGTTGCTCGAACATGAAGCTTCACAACGTGATAAGCGTTTCGCGAGGTTTACCTTGCAGTTTGCTGCATGAATTTAGCAATGGCGACTTAACTGAATAGACGTAACTTAAGTAGAAAGTCAAAAAAATACCGCCCAAGTGGGCGGTATCTTAACAAAGCAATAGTTTGACTTAGGCTTTAAATTGGCTGATTTGTTGTTTAAGCGCGACGGCGAGGGAGGATAGATCATTCGCCGAGTTCACCGTTTCGGCCGCTCTGTGCTCACCTTCATTAGCCAGTTCGCTTATCTGGTGCAGATTATGGGTGATCTCTTGGGCAACGCTGCTTTGCTGCTCAGTCGCCGAGGCAATATTGCGTGAACTAATCGCCAGTTCGCCAATTCTGCGGGTGATTTCCTCCAGCTGCTTGCCGGTTTCTTCCCCTTGATTAGCAGAGGCGATACCCAGCTGGTGGCTCTGCGCCATTTGACTGGTGGTCGTTTTCACTTGAGATTGCAGCTTATCAATGGTTTGCGAAATTTCCAAAATGGAGGATTGTGTCCGCTGGGCTAAGGTTCGCACCTCATCGGCGACCACGGCAAAGCCTCGGCCCTGTTCTCCTGCGCGGGCCGCTTCAATGGCCGCGTTGAGTGCGAGCAGGTTGGTTTGTTCGGCAATGCTGTTAATCACCTCGGTGACTTTACTGATGGCCTCACTCTCTTGGCTGACTTTTTCGACGGCCTGATGGCTACTACTGAGCTGTTGGCTCAGTTTCAACAGATCTTGTACCACTTGGGTTTGTTGCTGTTGGCCTTCTTTGGCGGCGAGATCCACTTGTTGGCTCTGGTTCGCACCATCTTGAGCATGGTTGGCGACATCGCGGATGGAGGTGGACATTTCTTCAATCGCGGTGGCGATTTGATCCGTTTGTTGCATCAATGCCTGGGCTTCTTCACCGTTTTGCTTAGCAATCCGCTGTGCTTTAGAGGCTTGCTGTTCAATGCTTTGCACCGAGGCTTGCAGTGCACTGATTAATTGTCGCAATTCCGACGACATGGTTGACACGCTGGTGGTGATCTTGTCGACTTCGTTTTGACTATCGTAGGCCGATGGTGGAAGCGGATGACTAAAGTCTCCCGTGCCAAGGATTTCCATATGACGCTGCAGCGCATGTAAAGGCTTGAGTGAGCGGATTAGCACAAAGGATAGCAGTACGGTAATAAGCACAATACCCGTGACCGCCACTATGGCGTTGATGGTGAGTAGCAGTAGGCTCTCTTCATTTAATTCGTTTGCATTCACTTGGCCAATCAACATCCAATTCCACCCATTCACCGTTTGGGTGTAGGCAAACATAGGTTGGTTTTTACTGTTAGTGTAGCGAAACTCCGATTGATCCTGTGTGGCTTGGCTAAGGGTTAATCCATCGAGCATGGACTCAGTTACTGGCTCGCCCGCATTAAATTTGGGATTGGCGACCAACACATTGTCGGCTTTGCGCATCAGCAGGAAGCTACCGGTTTCTTCTAGGGTGATTTTATTTACCGCGGCTTGTAACTGTGTGAGTGATTGAGTGATTTCAAAGCCGATATATAAGATCCCAATCACTTGCCCTTGGGCATCTTTAATTGGGCGATAGACTGTCATGTAGTCTTTACCGAAGAGTTTGGCGTAGCCTTCGTAAACTTCACCTTTGATAAGTGTTGGATAACCGGGATGGGTTTTACCGAGGAAAGTACCGAGGGCTCGGCTACCATCGGCCTTTTTTAACGAGGTCGCAATCCGGACAAAGTCATCCCCATCGCGCACAAACACCGTGGCGGTTCCGCCTGTGAGGTTGGCAAAGCGGTCAACTTTACTCTTTGACGAGTTAATTTGTTCTTTTTCATGTAGTAACGCAGGTGTGCTGACGCCGAGCACATTCACGGTTTTATCTGGGCGACTAAATTGACCGGGGTACATTTCCTTAAAGACATCGGCATTGCGTCTTGCTAGTTGCAGCAAGCTATCGTATTGCAGCTCCAGCATGTCGGAGACGGCGTGCATCTCGGCTTTCATGGCACTGATGCCTTTATCTTCGAGCACGTTTGACGCGGATTTGTAGGAGAGGGTACTCAGTATGCAGAAAATGATCAGGGTAAGGATAAAAGCGAGGGCACCAATCTGTTTTGCAATAGGCCAATTTTTATAGTTCATTGTACGATCCTATAGGGTAAAGGTTAACGCTAATGTAACCGAACTTTTACGTTGTGGTCTTGATATGGGTCTAAGATTTTCTATTATTTATAAATAGTTCGCTCACAGATACCAGTGTAGACCAGTCTTTACTTTAGTCGATAGGAATATACATTTGAGTGGTAGGAAGAGTGGCGTAAGGCGATCGTTGAGGGACTAAACGGAAGTATCCCTATGGTTTACTGCGATTGAGTTGATACCAGAAACAAGGAGTGACACTATGCTAGGCGAAAATCATGCATTGGTTTATGAGTTCCCAGATTTTGTCGAACATATTCAAAAGCTTAAAACGAGTAATGCCGTTTTTGCCACTATGGCGGAGCGCTACCATGAGCTAGACCATAAAATCCGCGCTCTTGAATTAACTAAAGTGCCCACCGATGATGAGCACTTTGTTGCCTTAAAATTAGAACGACTCCATCTTAAAGATAAGTTATATCAATACCTTGTGCATGATGCGATTTGAGACGATAACGCCAGTGTCGGAGCCGTACGGCGCGTTTTCATCAGTAACAGATACATGGTTGGCACCCAGACGAGTGACAGCAACGTCGTGAGTAAGGTCCCGCCCGCAATAGCGATGGCAAAGGGAGGCCAGAAGCCACCACCCGCAATAATCAGCGGAATAAATCCGCCGACCGTGGTGATAGTGGTCGAACTGATATGACGACCGCAGCTGCTGACCGTGGTGATGATCACCTCTTTATCACCTGCTCGGGCATTGTCGGTATCTTCAAGCTCAGCCAAAATCACAATCGCCGCGTTGATCGCAAGCCCCATTAGGCCGAGTAGGGCGATGATGACTGGAAAGCCAAAGGGATAACCAAACACATACACCGCAAGCAACCCAAGCCCCGCCGACTGTAATGCGCTCAGTAAAATAATCGCTGTAAGCCTAAAGGAGTTAAAGGACAGGACGACCGTGGCCAGCAGCAGGGTGACGACCAAAATCAGATTGGATAATAGATTACCTACCGCCTCATTACGTTTAGCACTTTCACCGCCGATTTCTATTCGATAGCCCGCAGGGAGCGAAATCGCCGCGACTTTATCTTTCACATCGTTTAACACTTGAGCGGGCAATACGCCGCTGACGATATAGGCTTCAATCGTGTTGACGCGTTGGCCATTACGCCTAGGGATCGCCCCGCGACTGACTTGCACCTCATTGTGGGACAGCGCAGACAAAGGCACGGCTGTGCCTGAGGGGGTGACGAGCTGAATTTCTGAGAGGCGACTGGCTTGCTCGCGGCTGGTGTCGCCCAAACGGACTCGAATAGGCAAAGACTCGGTCTGTTCGAGCACACTGCCGCCGATAACGCCCGTCGTCGCCATTTGAACTTGTCTGGCGATATCAGTCAGGGTTAAGCCACTGATCAAACTCGCATCTTCGTTCACCTGCAACCACACCTTAGGAGCGCCGGCGCTCAACGTCGCGCGGGTATGAAGCACATCGGGCGTGGCGGCTAAGATATTGCGCACTTCATCGCCGAGTGAGCGTAAGGTTTCAAGGTTAGGGCCAAATATCATTAACTCGACCGGCGCATTAAAGGGCGGGCCTTGCTCAAGTTTACGCACTAACACCTGCGCTTCGGGAAAGGCCTTATCTAAGGTTTGCTGCAGCTCAGGGATGAGGGCGTTGGCGCGCTCAAAGTCACTGGCTTTCACCATGGCCTGAGCATAGTTGGTGGCTCCCTGTTGGCGCTGAGTCAAGTTGTAATAAAACGAAGGGGTATTGCCACCCACAACCCAATCGACTTGGGTGATGCCCTCGATTTGATGCAATTGCTTATCCATCAACTGCACTTGGTTTAAGGTGTTTTCGAGGCTGACATGGGGCGCGAGATACAGCTCAATTTGGAACATATTCCGATCCGACGGCGGGAAAAACTGCTCAGTCATTTTGCCGGAAGCATAAAACCCTAGCAGGGGAATTATCCCGATAAAGGTCGCGCTCAGTAGTGGGCGATTTAACGCAAATCTTAGGCTTGCTTGAAAGTAACCACTTACTAAAGGCACACTGATGCCATGTTGATACCAGACAGGATGTTTACCTTCGAGGCTAAAGCGTCCCGCAAGGCCCGCGATCAAAGTATGGGAAATCACATAGGAACCCAGCAGGGCAAACATCACCGACATTGCTATGCCACCGACAAACTCCCCCGCCGCACCCGGCATCAGCACGATAGGGGCGAAGGCTAAAATGGTGGTGATGGTTGACCCGGCCAAGGGCAGCCAGAGGTGATGTAAGGTCTCAGTTACCGCGCTTAAGCGACTCATCCCCTGTTGGCGGCGCTGGGCGATGGCATCGACGATAACAATAGCATTGTCCACCATGATCCCAAGGGCGACGACTAGGCCTGTGACCGACATTTGATGAATGGGTAGGCCGATGTATTTCATACAGGCCAAAGTGAAGAGGGCGGTCAGGGGGAGTGACAGGGCAACGATAATCGCGTTTCTTAAGCCTAAGGTCAGCAGTAAGACCGCCAGAATAATCACAAACCCTTGTAATAGGTTGACGATCAATCCGCCGAGACGTTCGCTGGTGTAGCTGTTCTGCTCAAACAGCCATTGCACTTTGATATTGGCCGGCAGCTCCTGATTGAACTCATCGACCAAGTGTTTGACTTGCCCTTGCCAGATATCGACGCGGGTATTGTTGAGCATGCGCGCAGCAACAAACACGCCCTGCTCGCCATCGACGAGGGCGATGCTGTCAGCGGGGGTTTTAGGTTGGCGACTGATGTGGGCGATGTCTCCCAAACGAATAATTTGTCCCTGCGCATCCACTTTGAGTGGCACTTGGCGAATACGGCTTTGGGAATCGAGCTCACCCGAGACTTCGACGAGGGCGCGAAAGTGATTGTTATTAATCTCGCCCGCGGCAATTTTACTGTCGGCGCTGCTTAAGATTTTCGCTATGGTTCCCGGCGTTAATTGCAATTGGCTCATCTTATAGCCATCGAGCTGGACTAGGATTTCCTCCTCGGGCGCGCCGTAGAGTTTAACGAAGTCGGTGCCGGATAAGAGCCTGAGCCTGCTCTGTAATTCCTTGGCGTAGCGGTTGAGCATATCCACCCGCGGTTGACTGCTATCGTTCCACACTAGGCTTAAAATGGCGGTGTAGGCGTAGCCGACTTGATCGTCTAAGGTCGGTGTTTGTATGCCATCGGGGAGGGAGTTTCTCGCATCAGCTAATAGATCCCGCGCCCTAGACCAGACGGGATCTGTGTCAGTGACGGTATCTTTAAGCTCCAACTGGATCACCGAAATACCGGGTCTTGAGGTGGATTGAATAAGTTTAATTTCCTCAAGGCGACGTAATTGATTCTCTAATACTTCGGTGACAAGCGCCTCGACCCGCTCGGCGGAGGCGCCGGGATAAGGGGTGATGACAGATGCAAATCGGTTGGTGATGTGTGGATCTTCGGTGCGTGGCAAACTGGAGATAGCGCCAAATCCCGCGACCAGCAGCAGGGCGATCACTAGGCTGACTAAGCGACCATTTTCGACGAAGGCTTTAATCATGATTACCTCGTCGATGCGATGGAAGAAACGGCTTGGCCCACCACTAACTTATGTAAGCCTTGAGTCACATACTGTTCGTCGGTCTTAATCGCGCCTTGAATGTAGGCCATATCTTGAGTGGTGTAGAGGATATCGACATCGCGACGCTCTATCTGAGTTGAAATGCTATCGGTTGTTGATTGTGACGGCGGCGTGGTTACATAGATATTCCAGCGGCCGCGGATCCCATCGATAAGTGCCGATACAGGCACCCAATAGCCCGCTTGCTCGACGGTTTGTTGTTGATGCAAATAGGCGATTTCACCGTTGATCACATTGGCATGTTCCGGCAGGCTGATCCTTAGCTGAAGAGTGCGACTAATGGGGTTTACCTCGGCACTGATCCCGGCAATCTTGGCGGTAAATTGCTGATTATGCACGCTCACTGTCACATTCTGCCCATTGACGAATTGCTGGGCGACCGCGACCGGAACACCGATATAGGCTTCGGTATTCACACTGCCGACTAAGGTAAATACAGGGCTGCCTGCGGCGACCACTTCCCCTAGATTGTGTTGCCGTTGGCTGATGATGCCATCGAAGGGCGCAAGTAGCTGTGATTTATCGCGTTTTAGTTGGTTTGCTCGCTGCGAGGCCAATAATCGGTTTTTGGCGGCTTCGAGACTCGCCAGTTGTGTACGGTTCTCGTCGAGTAACTGTTCTGAGACATAACCCGATTTTTTAAGCTCAAGATTTCGGTTGAGGGTGCTGGTGGCAAGGTCAACATCGGCTTGGGTTTGCGCAAGGCTAGCTTGGATTTCCTGATGCTCGGCATCGAGCAAGCGGGTATCGAGCTTGGCCAATACTTGCCCTTGCGTCACCTTAGCGCCGCTATCGACAGTTAACTCACTGAGCTTACCCGATAATTCGAAGCCGACACCCGTGGTATTGCCAGCGCGGATCGTGCCAGTGAATACTTGCTCACTCTGATAGCTAGAGGACAAGCGCAGTGGCGCCGTCGTCACGGTTTGCAATTGGGTGGCGTTGGCATGCTCTGTCACTTCCTTTTGACAGGCCGTTAAGGTGGAGACGGCAATCACGCAAAGGTAAAATGCACGCCAAGAACGTCGGGCAGCTCGATCCATTTGAATCCTTCCGTTGTAAGCTTAAAGTTAATTTTATGTAACTAGACTTGCTAGTCTAGTTGTGCGGAACTAGACTGTCTAGTCTATTTTATGCTTAACTAATACGAATTAATTATGTTGCTACCTTGAGTGAAGATATGACTCAGTCCTCCGATATTCCGATGAGCCGCAGTGAACAAAAGAAACAGCAAGTGCTGGTGGCGGCCATTGACTTGTTTTGCCGCCAGGGGTTTCCCCATACCAGCATGGATGAAGTGGCGAAACAGGCGGGCGTGTCCAAACAAACGGTGTACTCCCATTACGGCAGTAAAGATGATTTGTTTGTTGCGGCGATTGAATCCAAATGCGTTGGCCACAACTTAAATGCCGACTTACTCAGCGATCCAAGTCAACCCGAAGCCACCCTCACCGAATTTGCTCTGCAATTTGGTGAGATGATTGTTAGCCCTGAGGCGATTACCGTATTTAAAGCCTGTGTGGCGCAATCGGAGAGCCACCCTGAAGTGTCACGATTGTTTTTTGAGGCGGGACCACAGCATATGCTTGCGATGCTGACAAAATATTTAATCGCCGTAGAGGCGCTTGGGTTATATCGCTTTCCACAACCGCATCATTGTGCGGTACGTTTATGTTTGATGTTGTTTGGTGAATTGAAACTCAGGTTAGAGTTGGGGCTTGAAACCGAGCCTTTATTGGGGGAGCGTGAGCAGTATATTCGGGGTTGTGCCGAGATGTTTTTAAAAGCCTACCGAGTGTAACGGCGTTAAGCGGTTGGTATCAGTTTGTATCTTCTTCGAAAAGAGTGAACTTTTGTTTCAAATCGAGCGTATTATTCGCGACAAATTACTCACAGTAACGCAAGGAGCAGGCGTGACTAAATCACTTGATTCTCGAGTCAGCATAAAGCCCAGCCTAATGTATATAGGATTGGGATTAATGCCTTTTTTAAGTTATGCCGTGTCCGCGGCTGAGGCGCGTCAACCAGCGCAATATAAACCATTTAAGCTGAGCGTATCGCAGATTAGTACCCAGAGTGCATCGGTTGCCAATGGCGATACAGAGTTGCAGCGGGACAGCTTATTACTCAACGCCAGTGTCAATATTCCCCTAGATAAACAGTGGTCAATTGGAATGCGTGTCGGTTACGATAGGCTTGATTACGATTGGCGCAATATCCGTTTAACGGGGGCGAATAACGCAGCAGGCCTGTTTAGTGATGCGGGTGAAACCTGGGAAAATATCGACCGTTACCGCGCGGGTCTATCCGTTAGCTACCGGATGGATAAGCATTGGTCCTTTATGTTGTCGCCACAACTTCAATATGCCTATGCCGATACCGCATCGGCTAGCCATGCGCAAAGTTATGGTGTAGTTGCCTCGGCCATGTATGCCTTCGAGTCGGGCAATATGCTCGGTTTTGGCGTTGCGTATTTAAACGATATCGATGAAGTGCGCACTATGCCTTATCTGGCGGTGAGTTGGCAGATTAATGATCGTTGGCGGTTAGCTAACCCCTTCCAAGCGGGATTTAGTGGCCCTGCGGGTTTGGAGCTGAGTTATCAAGTGAGCCCTGCATGGAATGTTGGCTTTGGTAATTCACGTCGCACCGAGCGATTTTTAGTCGCCGATAAGGATACCGTGGTAGAGACTAACGAGTGGGTGAGTTATCTGCGTGCCGGTTGGCAAGCTACGCCGGCTATTGCGCTGAATCTTTACGCGGGTTACTACTTCAATGGTGAGTTGGAAGTCACCCATCAAGTGGCGCTCGATATGGATAACCAAGGCGCTGCCGCCTTGGATCTCGAGTTCCGATTTTAATTACTGGCCCAGCATGGCCTCTTTGAGGCTCTTCTGGGCTGGTTTTTCCCCTAGCCAAATTTTGAGTAAGGCCTGGCGGAACATTTCCCCTTCAATCGTGGCTTGTTCTTGACCATTTTTATAGGCGGTCACGCCACGGCTTTTGTTGGCCACCAAGGTGAATTGGTCGCCTTCTTTGATTTCATCCTTAAATAGCGCCATAAAGGCGTCAATTTGTGGCTGAATGTCGGTCGTATTATCGGCGGTCGCGTGCTCAAAACCTTCGGTTATCGCATCACGCATTTTCTCGGACGTAATCATTCCTGACGTAATATTGAGGCGAATCGCCGCAACCGGGGCATTGATCACCTCGGTCATGGTTTTGCTCGGGGTGGGGACATACAGACTACCCACATACAAATCCATAAAGAATTTGCTGCGAACACCAACGCCATTCAATTGCAGCGCCTGAGCGTCGAGCGTGATGCTGTCGGCGACTTGGACACCAGAGACTTCTATAGCTTGGGTGAATAGTGGAAAAAGCAAAGCGGTAGTTAGCGTCAGGGTTGAGAGTAACTTCATCATACACCTCATATTTTTTAGTTATGGTCGTTGAGCGTATCCATGGGATTAACGGCTCAAACGAAGATTAATCTGTTGATTGCCAAGCGATACTAATCGAAACCAAAGAGGAGCGATAGCCTAATCTGTGCAAGCTATCGCTTAGGAGGTAAATCAAGTTGTGCTGCTTTCTTTTGAGGGGCAGCTTAAGAAAGCAAAAGGTCGGAATTAATGGTTGGAGCCATTCGACTTATTGGCAGACCTGGTTAGCCACGAACACCTAATTTGTATTGGCCATTTTGTTCAAACATCACCGCTTGTTTTTGTTTAGGGGAGATCAGAATTGGGCCATCATCGAAAAACAGAAAGCACTTCCAGTTGCGGACAAAGACATCCCAACGAGTCTCAATCACTTGATATTTTTCGTAGCAAAAATAGACCTGAGTATCGTCTGGCCACTGGATAAACTCGGCTAACATCTCGGGTAGGCTATTATCTTCACTGTCCCACGCACTCTGCCAATGATCCGTTTTGACCCATGCGTTGGCTTTAGCGGCCCAATCCCCTTTAGTAAACTGTTCGGCGCGGCTACTTTTATTGCTAATCCACTGATTCCAAACCAGCATGGCGCTTTTGTCTGTCAGCGGCAGAATGCCAGTCTTGTCATCATCGCTCACAGGCAAGTCTTTATGGTTAAAAATCCACTTTCGGCGATAGGTATCTAAAGGTATATAGGTATGAGCCAAAAAAGCTGTCCTCGGTATATTACGGATTATTCAGGATGAGTGGGTTACGCGAGGTAAGTATACTTTTTTGAGAAAAATTAGGAAATGAAGCCGTTAAATCTAACTCTAACTTTACACTATCTGGTCTCTCCACAGGGACTCGAACCCCGATCGGCCGCTTAGGAGGCGGCTGCTCTATCCTGTTGAGCTATGAAGAGACGCTAGTGATTATACTGGTTTTATCTTTGATTAAAAGGCTTATGATTTAGTTGGTTAAATCTTAAGCGCGATGTCGTTTATCTGAACATTGTAAGCTGCATTTTGGTCAACTAGGACCGCAGTTGCACTTTCTTCGCTGACTTGTTCGATTTTTACCGTTGCTCGGCTTTTGGTGGCGACGGCACGCATTTCGTTGAGTCTATCGGGCAAGTTTTGTTGTAACACGACCTGGAATTTATCGCCAACTCGAATGCCGTGTTTGCGACCTAAGTTGAGGATAATTCTATCGCCTTGACGGCTGACGACTTGTCCTAATAGTGGTCTGCAATTGAGCGTGTTGTCTATATCTCGAGTTGCTTCTTGCATGATTTGGCTGATATTTCTGCCATAGGATGAACGCCAAAATCGGTCACTATTAGGGGCTATGATGGCCTGTTCTTCAAACTCCCACGGGGCAGAGGTACTGTAGGTTTTGCTCCATACTTCCTCGCCGCTAATGCCGTGATAGAGACTGAGCTTAAATTGGAATTGTCTGAGTGGCGCTTCATCCCACCATCCCATAAAGGTAGATTGCACTGGCTCAGTCGATATATCGATGATTTGTGGCAATAAAATATATTGGCTATCGGTGATTTCACTCAACCAACTGGGGAGTCGATAGCCGCGGATATCGACGAGTTCCTGTGCAATATCAAGCCGCTCTTTGGCATGGATATGGCTAAAACCAGTAGATGAGTAGCCATCAATACTATTACCCAGTTTCTCGGAGATGACTTCTTCAAATCCCGATAATTGTCCGTAGCGTAACTGTGCTCGGTCTTTTATTTGCGCTTGGGGAATTAAGATGGCGGCCTTTAATTGGCCTGCCGGGCATTGCTGGGTTGGGTCATCATTGAGATCGAGCCTGAGGGATACATAGATTTTATTGCCTTGAATACGCTCGCTCACCAATTGAATGCTAATCGCCTGGGCATAACGATTAATCGCAAAGCTGTTTTGCGTTAAGTTGCCGTTAGTAGTTTGCTGTTCGCTGGTGATTTGGATACCGGTACTGAGCGTGGCATAACTCACCGCTTGATTGATGGCTTCTTCACGTGCTTGGGCGATGTTGCCATTGGTGATCACCGCTTCTCCACTGGCCTCGACCCATTCGGCGTTTGCCGGTGCAGCAAATAGCAGTAGGCTGCTGATTATGAGCAAGTTCTTTCTTAGTATGTTCATCAATAAGCCCTTAACTAAAATTGCTGGGATGAGTCAGTTTACTGGCAGTACTTTATGGCTCTAAGCAAATTGTATGCCTGATTTATCGTGGTAAAGGGATAAAGTTATCAATAGATTTGTCGATAATCTGAAGAGTTCATTAAGCGCAATATTTTGACTTGGTCTAATACTTGCTTGCTTTATGGCAAAGATTGCGGCTCCCACTGGGCCACATTGATACTGATGACGAGGTTACTCCTATGCTTAAGCGTGCATTCATTCCTCTGGCACTGTTAGTGCTGGTTGGGTGTGCGACTAAACCCGTGGCACCGCCCAAACCTAGCTTAGCTGACGGCAATGGTTTGCCGCCTACGGCGACAATTAATCATCTAGCGCAGCGCATTGTGACTGAGTTAGTCAAACAGAATGATGCCTTGCGTCCCGACCAACCTATCGTTGTTGCCACGCCTGTGTTAGTGGGGAATTTGAGTAGCACCAATGCGCTGGCGCAGCAGCTCCAGCAAGGGCTGATGACGTCTTTGCATAGCTTTATGTTTAATGTGGTGGATTTGAATTTAGGTGATGGGTTGAGTGTGACGGCTGATGGCGATTTTATTTTGACGCGCGATTGGCAAAAGCTTTCGACCAACTTACCCGTTGACCATATTGTGGTATCGACGATGAGTCCCACGACCAATGGCATGGCAATTAACACTCGGATTGTCACCCTGAGTAATAATCGCGTGGTGTCAGCCTCTCAAACCTATGTGACCCAAAAAGAGTTGAGCAATTACATGCAGCCTTCAGAGCAAGTTATCTCTCAGGATGGGATTTTATACCGCCAGTCGAGCCCTGGTATGAATGAAGTGCGAGTGCTAGGAGATGGAAAATGAAACGCTACCTATTCATTGTTGCGGCGCTCCTACTGACAGGGTGTGCTGCCAAAGATAAATATGTTCAGTGGGAAGATGTACCGCCAAGCAGTTTTCCTAAGTTGACGGCCATAGGTTATGCCCCGCTTGCGACTCAACCGGCTAAAGAGCAGTCCCAACGAGTATTGATGGCGATGCAGGCCTCAAAAATTGTAGCTTATCGTGAACTGGCTGAACAAGTGTATGGACAAAAGATCACCGCCAATAGCAGTGTCAGTGATTGGATGTTGACAGATGACAATGTTAAAGCTTCTGTGACTGGGGTGATCCGCGGCGCAAGAGTGGTAAAAAGCTACCCGGCAGGGGATCACTATGTCACCGAGTTGGAGCTTGATTTTGCCAAGGTATGGCAAATTTACCAACAGCAGAGCCGCCCACAAAGAATTAAAGACGTTACCTATTTTTAGCGCTAGGGTAGGTTTTAGCGCTAGTGCTGGGTGACTACTAGTCCTTGCTGTACCAATAAACAAAAGCCGCACTCAGTTTTAGCGCGGCTTTTGTTTGTATCCCGTTTACTTTTTATTGCTCGACTTATGCTTTTAAATCATTACCTAAGCTAGAAAGAGTCGAGGTTCTGCCTTTATCGTTATAAGTCAGAGTAGTCGCGTTTCGGCTCGCCTGTAAGGCTTGGGCAAAGCGGTTTAGACTCGCCAGATTCATCTCGATGAGACTGGCATTTTGAGCGTTAAGATCCTTACATTCGGCAAGGGCCTCTTTTACGACGGCCATTTTATGGGATAGTTCTACTTGCGAGGTGAGTAAGGATTTATCGCTGTGATTGGCCAGTAAGTCATCGTTGGCCTTGAGTTCTTGCAGGCATGTTGATTTTTGCTCCGCAAGCGATAAAAGCAAATCGGCGTTTTGGTCAACCAAAGCGCCTTTTTCCTTAAGAATAATCTGTTTAAGAACAGCCAAATGGGCGTGTTGTTGATCTACCAGTTTAGCTATTTCTGTCATAGTTACTCTTTATTGAGGTCATTCAATTCAGCTTCGAAGCTGGCAATGTTGGCCGCCAACTTTTCGGGATCAATTTTATAGCGACCTTCGGCAATCGCTTGCTTAATTTCAGCGACTTTCTTTTGGTCGACTTCAGGTAGGCTGGCCATTTTGGTTTGAGCTCCTTGTAGCTGTTGAGCTTGAGCCGTAATGACGACTGAGTCACCTTTTTGTTGAGTCGATTTAGCCGCAACCTGAGTCGATTGCTCGCTTTCGCTGCTCTTTTTAGTACTGTTTGAACGGACTTGCGCGGCCGCTCCGGCGTTAAATTTGCTAATATCAATTGCCATTTTAGGCTCCAGCGTCGTGTATACGGGATTTCTTAACTGGGGTATCGGCAGCCCAACGAAAAGCTTTAGCTTATTTTACATTCTAACTTCGACTTCGCCAATGGCTGTGACTATAGCATCTAGTTCCTTGTTTGAGCTGCTATTTTTGACCCTAATTTGGTCACCAATATTACCATCTTGCAGTGCTTCCCCCACGGTTTTTAGCACAAAATTACTGGAACGGACATAAATCGACACTGAATCATTCTTACAGACAAAGCAAAGGTTATTGGCAAAAATGGGAAAATTTTTGGCAACACGGCGTTTAACCCGTACGCCTGAAAGTTGGCTGGTATCGCTAAATTGCATTCCGCGTAAACTATTTTGATCAATATAACGGATTTCAACCTGAGTCGGACTGATTAACTCCCCTGGCGCCAGTGTTTCGCTGGCGACCACCACAGGGAACAAGATATCAACACGTACCGACATAAAAATCTGCCAAGGGTAGGCCAAATCCGGTGTGTCACAGCTGACTTTTACTGTGTTGTTGCGGCTGATTTCCCTATCCGATGCTAGTTCAACTTTTATTGGGGACGCACATTGTGCAGGTAATAGTCGGTTGTCGATAGGTTGGGGTGCGATTTCCACTTTGGCATTCGCCGGCACTGAAATCTTTTCATTAATAAGGGCTTTAGCTAACTCTGATATCGCCGATACGCTAGGTACCTCGGGAGCTGCATTGGCTGCCGAGGTGAGAAATAATGCGATAACACATAAAAAATATACTAAATTTACTTTCATAATGAAGAGACTAGCTTGTAACGCCAGAATGCACCTATACTTTTATCAAACGTGAAACTGTCCTGTGTCGTTAAGGCCAAAATTTCGTGTCAGAAGTTTGACTCAGTTTCAACTATGGTTATGGATAACAAGACGCAAGCAATTAATATGCCTATACTCAAACGAGTTTTAGGGCCGTATATAAACAGAACAAGGCAGAGTTATGTCGAGTATTCTTGATTCAGTCAACAAACGCACCCAACTCGTAGGTCAAAACCGACTAGAACTATTGCTATTTAAGTTGAATGGTCGTCAGCGATTTGGGATTAACGTATTCAAAGTGAAAGAGGTTTTGCAGTGTCCGCCATTAACGGCCTTGCCTAAACTTAACCCCTACGTCAAAGGGGTGGCACATATTCGCGGAACGACTATTTCAGTGATCGATTTAAGTGCCGCAACTGGTGGACGTCCGCTCGCGAGTACCGAAAATTGCTTTATTATCATTTCAGAATATAACCGTAGCGTGCAAGGTTTCTTGGTCAGTTCAGTTGAACGTATCATCAACATGAATTGGGAAGCTATTATGCCGCCACCGCAAGGTGCTGGCCGTTATTCCTATTTGACGGCGGTGACTGAAATTGAAGGCGAGTTAGTCGAAATTCTCGATGTTGAAAAGATTCTTGATGAAATCTCCCCAGTAAAAACCGCGATTAGTGAAGAAGTGAATGAGCAGCTCACTATCGATAGAAGTCAGCATTATCACATTATGGTGATTGATGATTCGGCTGTGGCTCGTAAGCAGATTATTCGCGCGTTGGAATCATTAAACTTACAGATTGATACGGCAAAAGATGGCCGCGAAGCATTGGACAAGTTAAAGGCGATTGCAGGTGAAATGAACAATGTCGCGGAAGAAATCCCATTGATTATTTCCGATATCGAAATGCCTGAAATGGATGGTTATACCTTAACGGCAGAAATCCGCGACGATCCAAAACTTAAGCATATTAAGGTTGTTTTGCATACTTCACTCAGCGGCGTGTTCAACCAGGCCATGGTGCAAAAAGTAGGTGCCAACGACTTTATCGCGAAATTCAATCCCGATGAATTAGCGGCAGCAGTGAACAAGCATTTAAGTTTGTAGTGAAAGTGTGGGTTAGTGCCTAGTAGCGCTTTACGCTATAATCTAGCCCTTATTACATGATTGTTGGCACTTATTTGGGTGCTTGCTATAGGATCTAGGACGTGAATGTGCCTGACAAATCACTCGCTGAAGCCGAATATAATCAATTTAGGTTGTTCCTAGAACAACACAGCGGCATCGTACTGGGGGAAAATAAACAATACCTAGTACGTAGCCGTCTTGCTCCTTTGATGGGCAAATATAATCTGCCTTCGTTATCCGATGTGGTAAAACATTCGATGAAGCCCACGGAGCGAGCCTTACGGGCAGAAGTGATCGACGCCATGACAACTAATGAAACCTTATGGTTTCGTGACCGTTATCCGTTTGAGTTGCTCAATAATGTGTTGTTACCTGAATACAGTAAGTTGGGGCGTCCATTAAAAATATGGTCCGCTGCCTGCTCGTCTGGCCAAGAGCCTTATTCGTTGGCAATGACTATCTTAGAATATCAACAGAAGAAGCCGGGAGCTTTGCCGGGCGGCGCCTCGATTCAAGCAACCGATCTTTCGCCTTCGATGCTGGAACGTTGTAAAAATGCCGAATACGATAGTTTGGCGTTAGCGCGTGGCTTATCCGAGGAGCGTAAGCGCCAGTTTTTTGATGCTTTGCCCTCTGGCAATATGCGAGTTAAGGATAACGTTAAGCGTTTAGTCAATTTTCGCGCCCATAACTTACTTGAGAGTTACACCTTACTCGGCAAGTTCGACATTATCTTCTGTCGAAATGTGCTGATCTATTTTGCCCCAGAGGCAAAAGCAAAAATTTTGCGGCAATTCGCTGCCGCTTTAAATCCGAAGGGCATACTCTTTCTCGGTGCGTCAGAGTCGATTGCGGGTCTGACGGATGAGTTTGATATGGTTCGTTGCAACCCTGGCATCTATTACCAGAAAAAGACTTAATATTCTGAAATTAAATAAAAATTACCGACATGAGTCGGTAATTTTTTACCTCGCCAAACCCCATTTCTACACATTTCTGATAGTTTCTGTTTTTTGGCACATGAATTGCTTTATTCCCGTGAGAGTCACGATGGAGGCAATTTTATGGCGATTAATTTTGATAAGGCACTAGGTGTGCACCAATTCACTTTGGGGATACGTGCCGAACGTGCCGAAGTGATTTCAAGCAACATCGCAAACGCCGATACGCCACATTATAAAGCCCGTGACGTCGATTTTTCTGCGGCCTTAAATATTGCGAAAACCCAGCAACAGCAACGCAATAGCCTTGAGATGACAGGCGATGAGCAGCATTTTGGCCTCGCACAGTTAACGGGACAATACGTGAAGTTCCGTGTGCCAAATCAGCCAGATACTGGAGATGGCAATACAGTGGATATTCAACAGGAACAGTCGGCATTTATGCAAAATGCGCTCGAATATCAAATGTCTCTGGGATTTTTGGACAGTAAGTTTAGCGGCATGAAAAAAGCGCTGAGAGGGGATTAATCATGAGTTTATTTAGCATTTTTGATGTGGCTGGCTCTGGTATGTCAGCCCAGTCCGTCAGGCTCAATACCACGGCGAGTAACATCGCTAACGCCGATTCTGTTTCTAGCAGTATTGATAAAACTTACCGCTCACGTCATCCCATTTTTGAAGCTGAAATGGCCAAAGCGCAGAGCCAACAGCAAGCTTCTCAAGGTGTTGCAGTAAAAGGCATCGTTGAGAGCGATAAACCCCTATTAAAAGAGTATTCGCCCGATCACCCGATGGCGGATGCGGATGGTTTTATTTATAAGCCGAATGTGAACGTCATGGAAGAAATGGCGGATATGATTTCTGCCTCTCGCTCATATCAGATGAATGTTCAAGTCGCTGAAGCCGCAAAATCTATGCTGCAACAGACACTTGGGATGGGTAAATAACATGCGCGATTTAGGAGGTAAGCTGTGAGCCTCATTAACCAACTTAGCCAGAATACGGCTCAGACGACTCAAACTAAGAGCCAATCGAATACGGTAGCGACTAATACCACGAACACAACGAGTACATCAACCGGCAATCCATTTTTAGATGGGATCCGTTTGCCCAGCGAATCTGTTGTGCCAGAAGCAAAAGGTAAGCAGCTGACTCAAGAAGATTTTTTCTCATTACTCAGTCAGCAGTTGTCGATGCAGGATCCGTTTAAGCCTGTCGATAACGACCAGATGATTGCGCAAATGGCATCCTTTTCTACCGTGGATGGTATTTCAAAGCTCAATGATGAGATTGTTAATTTAAACAGCGTGATGACATCGAGTCAGGCGCTGCAAGCATCGGGATTAGTTGGACGTAAGGTATTGATCCCAACCGATACCGGCAATGTGTCAGCCGAAAGCCCCACCCTGAGTGGCGTGGTGAGTACGCCGGATAAAATTCCTGTGATTAACGTGCGTGTACTGGATGATAAAAATCAAGTTGTTAGCACCTTTAACATCGATGGCAGTGCTGGCGGCAATATCCCTGTGACATGGGATGGTTTAAATAAAAATGGTGATCCTGTCGGTGCCGGTAATTACACCATTAAGGCCAGCGGTCTTGTCGATGGTAAATCTCAAGAGCTTGCCGTTTCGACCTATGCCCACGTGACCAGTGTTTCTTTGGGCACAGCAAGCACAGGGGCGATTCTGAATCTTCGCGGTGGTGCAGGTATTAAGCTCTCTGATGTACTTGCGGTATCAGAAACCTAATTTGTCAGTATTGAGTTGGACCCAGGTCCTTAATTGAATTGAGTGAAATGTAGAGGTGAATTATGTCGTTTAACATTGCATTGAGTGGCATTTCTGCTGCACAGAAAGACTTAAACACTACCGCGAACAACATCGCGAATGCTAACACCATTGGCTTTAAAGAATCGCGTGCTGAATTTGCGGATGTTTACGCTAATTCAATTTTCTCTAACTCTAAAACCGCCGTCGGTGGTGGTGTGGCAACGAGCCAAGTGGCACAGCAATTCCACCAAGGTAGTTTGCAGTTGACCAATAACTCCTTGGATTTAGCGATTAAAGGAGGTGGTTTCTTTGTAACCTCATCGGAAATAGGCACTTTAGACCATCAGTTTACCCGCGCAGGTGCATTCAAAGTCGATAAAAATAATTATATGGTTGATTCTGCAGGTAATTACCTGCAAACCTTCCCAGTTGATAAAGACGGTAACTCAACATCGGTCAGTTTAACGACGGCAAAACCTGTGCAAATTCCTGATACAGCCGGTAGTCCAGTTAAGACTGATAACATCACAATGCAGATGAACTTAAATTCTAAGCAAAGTGCTCTGGATCCTGCAGCTTTTGACCCGTTGGATTCCAAAACCTATAACAGTGTGACCTCTCTGACGATTTATGACTCCCTCGGTGAGCCACATATTATGACCACCTATTTCGTGAAGCCAACGAATGGCTCTTATAATGGTGAAAACAACTGGGTTGCCTACTACGCAATTGATGGTAAGCAAGTGGATGTGTCTGGCCCCGCAGGGACTTATCAAACGGATACCAATGGTGATGGTACGCCAGATACACCTGCAACAGCCCAAACCACAGGCGGTTGGAAAGGTTCGGTATTAAAATTTAACGAAGTGGGTGTTTATACTGGTAGCGACCCTGCTGTCATAGCTACAGAACCCTTAGGGGTTGCTGGTGCGGGCGTGTTAGGCCCTGGTGCCGATGGTACTCAAGCTGTAACTATTAAGTTCAATGCGCCAACTCAGTTTTCGGCTCCATTTGCGGCCACCGAATTAACGCAGGACGGTACGACTGTTGGGCGTTTAACCAACGTCGAAATCGGTGAAGATGGTTTGATCACTGCCAGCTACTCTAACGGTTCAACCGTGGCATTAGCTCGTGTTGCCTTAGTTCGTTTTGCCAACGAGCAAGGTTTAACTCAAGTGGGTAACACCTCATGGAAAGCGAGCCTTGAGTCGGGTCCTGCGCTCGCGGGTGAACCCAACAGTGGTACCTTCGGTAGCATCAGTTCTTCGGCATTAGAGCAGTCCAACATTGACTTAACGACTGAGCTGGTGGATTTGATTTCGGCGCAGCGTAACTTCCAGGCTAACTCGCGTACCCTCGAAGTGAACAACACTCTGCAACAAACTGTACTGCAAATTCGTTAAGCTGATTTACTCCTTTTCTAAGTGTTGCCGCTGGCGGCAACACTTAGCCTCTTTTGGCCATATTGCCATTTCCTCATGATTTTCTCCCAATTTATCAGTAAATTAGCCATTAACTTTATTGGCATGATGCTTGCTTTGCTATTGTCAGGTTGAAAATTTGACGGAGCAGTCTGTGGACAAATTCCTCTACATATCCATGAGCGGAGCTAAGCAAAACATGCATGAGTTGGCATTGCGTGCCAACAACTTAGCTAACGCCAATACCGATGGATTTAAGTCGGACATGGCGCAAGCCAGATCGATGCAAGCCTTTGGTGAAGGATTGCCATCGAGGGTTTTTGCCATGGTCGAAACACCCTCCGCCAATTTTCGAGCTGGCCCCATCAAAACCACTGGGCGGGATCTTGACGTTGCCATTAAAGGTGATGGTTGGTTCGCTGTTCAGGCAAAGGATGGCAGTGAGGCCTATACCCGTTCAGGGAGTCTCAGTTTTGACTCGACAGGGCTATTGCATAACGACCGCGGTAATCCTGTGATGGGTGATGCGGGACCGATTGTGTTACCGCTGCCGATTGAAAAAGTCACCATCTCACAGGATGGCATTATCTCGGTACGTCCTCAGGGCGCGACAACGGAAGTGGTTGAAGAGGTAGGGCGATTAAAGCTGGTTAATCCTGGCAATGCACAAATGATGCGCGGTGAGGATGGACTGTTCCGTTTGGTATCGGGTAATCCGGCGCCAACCGATCCAAATGTGTTTGTTGAGAGTGGGGCTGTAGAGGGCAGTAACGTCAATCCTGTGGATGAGATGGTGTCCTTAATCGACCTACAGCGACAATTTGAATTGCAAGTGAAGATGATGAAAACCGCGGAAGAAAATGACCGCGCTTCTTCTTCATTAATGCGGATTAGTTAGGAGATAAATTATGCATCCAGCGTTATGGATTAGTAAAACTGGCTTAGACGCACAGCAAACCGATATTGCGGTGATTTCAAACAACGTCGCGAACGCCAGCACCGTCGGCTACAAAAAGAGCCGCGCAGTCTTTGAAGACTTACTCTATCAAACCGTTAACCAAGCGGGGGGCATTAGTGCCTCGAATACTAAGTTACCCAATGGGTTAAATATTGGTGCGGGTACCAAAGTGGTGGCCACTCAAAAAATGTTTACCCAAGGCAATATGCTGACCACGGATAACTCACTCGATCTGATGATTGAAGGCCCAGGCTTTTTCGAAGTGCAGTTACCCGATGGCACCACAGCCTATACCCGTAATGGTCAATTTACCTTAGATGATACTGGGCAAATTGTAACGCCAGGTTCGGGTTACGTTCTGCAACCTGCGATCACGATTCCCGATGATGCGACCAGCATTACCGTGTCTGCCGAAGGGGAAGTCTCGGTGAAAACACCGGGCACGGCGGAAAACCAAGTCGTGGGGCAGCTCAGCATGTCCGATTTTATTAACCCATCGGGTTTAGATCCTATGGGACAAAACCTGTACACCGAAACCGGTGCCAGTGGTACGCCTATCCAAGGCACGGCATCACTCGATGGTATGGGAGCGATTCGTCAAGGCGCGTTAGAAACCTCTAACGTGAACGTGACCGAAGAGCTGGTGAATCTTATTGAAAGTCAGCGGATCTACGAAATGAACTCTAAAGTGATTTCGGCGGTGGATCAGATGCTGGCGTATGTGAATCAGAATTTATAGAGGCACATTATCATGGCTAGATATTTTATATTGGCCGCAGCGCTCTTGCTTACGGCATGTAGCTCCACCTCCAAGAAGCCGATTGCAGATGATCCTTTTTATGCACCGGTTTACCCTGAAGCGCCGCCAACCAAAATTGCCGCAACGGGATCCATTTACCAAGATAGCCAAGCGGCCAGTCTCTATTCGGATATTCGCGCCCATAAAGTGGGTGACATCATCACTATCGTGTTGAAGGAAGCGACTCAGGCGAAAAAGAGTGCGGGTAATCAGATCAAAAAAGGTTCTGACATGTCGCTCGACCCTATTTATGCCGGTGGTAGCAATGTGTCGATTGGCGGGGTTCCCCTCGATCTGCGTTACAAAGACAGCATGAACACTAAGCGGGAATCCGATGCCGATCAAAGCAATAGCTTAGATGGCAGTATCTCCGCTAACGTAATGCAAGTGCTTAATAACGGCAACTTAGTGGTGCGCGGCGAGAAATGGATCTCCATCAATAACGGCGATGAGTTTATCCGAGTGACCGGCATAGTGCGTTCACAGGATATCAAACCTGATAACACTATCGATTCAACCCGTATGGCCAATGCGCGTATTCAATACAGCGGTACTGGTACCTTCGCCGATGCGCAAAAGGTGGGCTGGTTAAGCCAGTTCTTTATGAGCGATTGGTGGCCCTTCTAAGGAGTCGTATCATGAAATTGAAACTGATTTTAGCGGTTGCCATGCTGGCGTTTTCACTTCCTAGCCAAGCAGAGCGCATTAAAGATATTGCCAATGTTCAAGGGGTTCGTAGCAACCAATTGATTGGTTACGGCTTAGTCGTCGGTTTACCTGGAACGGGTGAGAAGACCCGTTATACCGAGCAGACCTTTACCACCATGCTGAAAAACTTTGGGATTAACCTGCCTGATAATTTCAGACCCAAAATTAAGAACGTGGCCGTGGTGGCAGTGCATGCGGATATGCCGGCCTTTATCAAACCTGGTCAAGAATTGGATGTCACAGTATCAAGCCTAGGTGAAGCGAAAAGCTTGCGCGGCGGTACCTTATTGCAAACTTTCCTTAAAGGGGTTGATGGGAATGTGTACGCGATTGCGCAGGGCAGTTTAGTGGTCAGCGGCTTTAGCGCCGATGGTTTGGATGGTTCTAAAGTCATTCAAAATACGCCAACCGTGGGTCGTATTCCTAACGGCGCGATTGTTGAACGTAGCGTAGCAACGCCATTTTCGACTGGCGATTATTTGACGTTTAACCTACGCCGCTCTGACTTTTCGACTGCGCAGCGTATGGCCGATGCAATCAATGACTTGCTAGGCCCCGATATGGCGCGGCCATTGGATGCGACCTCTGTGCAGGTTAGTGCTCCAAGGGATGTGTCACAACGGGTGTCCTTTTTAGCCACACTCGAGAATATCGAAGTGGAGCCTGCTGATGAGTCAGCTAAAGTGATCGTGAACTCCCGTACAGGCACGATTGTGGTTGGGCAGAACGTCAAGTTATTGCCAGCCGCGGTGACACATGGTGGCTTGACGGTAACTATTGCCGAAGCGACTCAGGTATCCCAACCTAATGCGTTAGCGAATGGTCAAACGACGGTGACGAGCAACAGCACAATCAACGCGAGCGAAAGTAATCGCCGTATGTTTATGTTCAATCCTGGCACGACCTTAGATGAGTTAGTGCGAGCCGTAAACTTGGTGGGCGCGGCCCCTTCAGATGTACTTGCTATCCTCGAAGCGTTAAAAGTGGCAGGTGCTTTGCATGGTGAACTTATCATCATCTAATTTCTGTCGGGAAAATCATGGAAAAGCTTTCAAGTTCATCACATTTTCTTGATCTGGGCGGGCTCGACTCCCTGCGCGCCCAGGCTCAGAAAGATGAGAAGGGCGCCTTGAAAAAAGTCGCCCAACAATTTGAAGGCGTTTTTGTGCAAATGCTGATGAAGAGCATGCGTGATGCCAACGCAGTGTTTGAATCCGACAGCCCACTCAACAGCCAATACACTAAATTTTATGAGCAAATGCGGGACCAGCAGTTATCCGTCGATTTATCGGATAAAGGTGTGCTGGGCCTTGCAGACATGATGGTGCAGCAATTATCCCCCGAGTCGAGTCAGTTTACGCCCGCATCCGTGCTGCGTAATGACGGTGGTATGAAGCTGCAACATGATGCGAAGGCCTTCAATATTCCAGCTCAAGCAACCTCGGCTGCTGAAACTCAAACTGCGGCTACGCCAGTAGTTGCGGCGCAAGGCGTGCCAGCATCGATTGCGCGCCCAAGTGTTGATGCGGATAACGCCGAGGGCGTGACGTCCTCCTTAGATATCGATAGGCCTGAGCGCTTGCTGGCCATAGATACGCCAAAGCCCGCTTGGTCAGAGCAACCCTTATCGCCAATCGAACCTGTGATCAGCGGCCAAATCTTGCCGACGGCGGCATTTAGGGAAACCCAAAAGACCCTCAAATTTGGTAGTCGGGAAGAGTTTTTGGCGACCCTCTATCCTCATGCAGAAAAAGCCGCCAAAGCCCTTGGCACTCAACCCGAAGTGCTCTTGGCACAGTCAGCCCTTGAGACGGGCTGGGGTCAAAAAATTGTCCGTGGCAATAATGGCGCGCCCAGCCATAACCTGTTCAACATTAAAGCCGATCGTCGTTGGCAAGGTGATAAGGCTAACGTGAGTACCTTGGAATTTGAGCAGGGTATTGCCGTTAGACAAAAAGCCGATTTTAGGGTGTATGCCGATTTCGAGCACAGTTTTAACGATTTTGTTTCCTTTATTGCTGAGGGTGAGCGTTATCAGGCGGCGAAGAAAGTCGCGGCGTCACCAACTCAGTTTATTCGAGCATTACAGGATGCTGGCTATGCCACCGATCCTAAATATGCTGAAAAAGTCATTAAAGTCATGCAGTCCATCAGCGAAGAGCTGAAATCGATACTGCCAGGAGAAGACAAATGATCATTCTTCATAGGATGTTAGTGTTGGGGAGTATCGGCTGATGGCTATCGATCTATTAAATATTGCCCGTACAGGCGTGCTCGCATCCCAGTCACAACTGGGGGTGACCAGTAATAACATCGCCAATGCCAACACCGCGGGTTATCACAGACAAGTGGCGACGCAAACCACGTTAGATTCACAACGTCTTGGTAATAGCTTCTATGGCACAGGTACTTATGTCTCTGATGTTAAGCGTATTTACAACGACTATGCTGCACGCGAATTGCGGATTGGCCAAACCACGCTGAGTGCGGCCGAAGCGAGCTACGGCAAGTTGAGCGAGCTTGACCAAGTCTTCTCGCAAATTGGCAAAATAGTGCCACAGAGCTTGAACGATTTGTTTTCAGGGCTAAATAGTTTGGCGGACTTGCCAGCGGACTTGGGCATTCGAAGCTCGACTTTAAACGATGCCAAACAATTGGCGAACAGTTTGAACCAGATGCAGTCGACGCTGAACGGACAACTGACTCAAACTAATGATCAAATCACAGGTATGACGAAGCGCATCAATGAGATCAGCACTGAACTTGCTAATCTAAACCTCGAGTTGATGAAGTCGCCGAACCAAGACGCCATGTTACTGGACAAGCAAGATGCATTGGTACAGGAGCTGAGTCAGTACGCGCAGGTGAATGTGATCCCCTTAGAAAACGGGGCCAAAAGCATCATGCTCGGCGGCGCAATTATGCTGGTTTCGGGTGAAGTCCCCATGTCGGTCAGCACTGCGACGGGCGACCCTTTCCCGAATGAACTGCAGTTGATGTCGAGCATCGGCTCTCAAAGTGTACGTGTCGACCCTAGTAAGTTAGGCGGTCAGCTCGGTGCCTTGTTTGACTATCGTGAACAAACTCTAGTGCCTGCGGGGTTGGAACTCGACCAACTGGCCCTTGGGGTTGCCGATAACTTTAACAAGTTACAGGCGCAAGGATTCGATCTTAATGGCCAAGTGGGCGCCGATATCTTTAAGGATATCAACGATCCACTGATGTCTATTGGCCGTGTGGCTGGATTTTCCGGCAACACAGGTAATGCGACCTTAGGTGTCAATATTGACGATACGAGCGCTTTATCGGGTGGCTCCTACGAGCTGTCTTTTACGGCGCCAGCCACCTATGAACTCAGAGACACGCAAACCGGCACTATCACACCGCTCACCTTAAATGGCACTAAGCTCGAAGGTGGCGCGGGATTCTCTATTGATATTAAAGCCGGCGCCATGGCCTCTGGGGATAGATTCGCGATTCGTCCAACCGCGGGAGCGGCGAATGGTATTGAAGTGGTGATGACAGATCCCAAAGGCATTGCCGCCGCTGCGCCCAAAATCACCCCAGATGCAGCGAACTCAGGCAATACTCAAGTGAAGGTCACGCAAATTACCAACCGCAGTGCGGCAAACTTCCCAACAACGGGGAGCGAACTCACCATTCAATTGGATACCACGGCTGTGCCGCCAACCTTTGAAGCCTTCGATGCCAATGGTACATCCCTTGGCGCTCCAGCGGCATATACGCCACCCAGCATTAGTGCGTTTGGCTTTACCTTTGAAGTCGATAGCAGTGCGGCGGCTGCAGGCGACAAATTCACCTTCGATTTATCCTTTGCCGAAGGGGATAACACTAACGCCTTGGCAATGGCCAAACTCAGTGAAACCAAGGTGATGAATGGCGGTAAATCGACGCTTGCCGATGTGTTTGAACAGACCAAGCAAGATATCGGCAGTCAAACCAAAGCGGCCGAAGTCCGAGTCGGGGCGGCTGATGCAATTTATCAACAGGCTTACGCCAGAGTAGAGAGCGAATCAGGGGTGAACTTAGATGAAGAAGCGGCAAACCTGATGCGTTTCCAACAGGCTTACCAAGCGTCTGCGCGGATCATGTCAACCGCCCAGCAAATTTTTGACACCCTACTGACCTCAGTGCGTTAGGAGAAGTGACGATGAGACTATCAAGTGCGCAGCTCTTTAATCAAAGCATTAGTAGTGTGCTGCAAAAACAAACGGCCACGAGCAAGATTTTGGATCAGCTCAGCAGTGGTAAAAAGGTCAATACCTCAGGGGATGATCCGGTTGCGGCTTTAGGTATCGATAACCTGAATCAACGCAATGCCTTAGTCGATCAATTTATGAAGAATATCGACTATGCCACCAATCATCTTCAACAAACTGAAAGTCAGTTAGGCCAAGCGGATACCTTAATATCCAGTATGAAAGATTTGATGTTACAGGGTTCAAACGGCAGCCTAACATCTGAGGAGCGGCAAACTATTGCCGATGATTTGCGCAAGAGCCTTGACCAGTTATTGACGATTGCGAATACCAAAGATGAATCGGGCAATTATTTATTTGCGGGTAACAAGACTGATACTTTGCCATTCCAATTTGATGCCAATGGGAAAATTGTCTATCAAGGTGATTCTGGTGTCCACAGTGCGATAATCGCATCAGGTATACAGCTTAATACCAATGTTGCCGGTGATACCGCATTCATCAAATCCCCCAATGCAATTGGCGATTATAGCGTCAATTATTCGTCATCCCAGCAAGGGGAGTTCAGTGTTACCAGTGCAAAGCTTGACGGTGTAACGCCTTCACTTTCCGACTATAAGATTAATTTTTTAGATGATGGTGCGGGTGGTATTAATGTGGAAGTCACTGATACTGCTACCCCTGCGAATGTGATTTCAGCCGCAGCACCTTTTGACCCCTCCGCATCAATCAATTTTGACGGCGTTAAGCTAAGCATTGAAGGTGAGCCAAAGATTGGTGACAGCTTCACCCTTCACCAAGAAGCTGAAGTGAGTATTTTCGACACCTTTAGTAAGGCTATCGATCTATTTGAGAATGGAGCTGAAGTACAAACTCCTTCAGGTCAATCAGAGTTGGCACAGTTATTGAATAATGTTCAGAGTGGTGTCAAACAAATCAGTCAGCAACAAGGCTTAGCAGGCAACAGTTTAAAAGTACTGGAAAAATATACTGATAAGCATACTGATGAAAAGTTGATCAACACCTCGGCGTTATCCAAGTTGGAGGATGTCGACTATGCCACTGCGATTACTGAATTTGAAAAGCAACAACTTGCGCTCAATGCGGTATCCAGTGTGTTTAGTAAAGTGGGCTCAGTATCGTTGTTTGACTATATCTAGAGCCCGCCTCGCCCAAAACAACAGAGTGCGCCACTTTTGTAAAAGTGTCTCTGAGTTTAATAGGGCAGGTTTTAGATATGGGTAATTAAACCAACGCTTAAGCATTTTAAGCAATATTAAAGTGTACAAAGCAAACCAATATTCTTGGAAAGTAACAAGATTTAGCCAGGCTTCCACGTCTTGGCACCCAACTTAGAAGAGGAATGTAACATGGCTATTACTGTTAATACCAATGTGACCTCATTGAAGTCACAGAAAAACTTGAACGGCGCCAACAACGCCTTGCAAACCTCCATGGAGCGTCTGTCATCTGGCCTGCGTATTAACAGTGCCAAAGACGATGCCGCTGGTCTGCAAATTTCTAACCGTTTGACCAGTCAAATCAATGGTCTTGATGTCGCACAACGTAATGCTAACGATGGTATCTCGATTGCACAAACCGCTGAAGGCGCGATGCAAACATCTACCGACATTCTGCAACGTATGCGTGATCTATCGTTGCAGTCAGCTAACGGTTCAAACTCAACTGAAGACCGTGCAGCTATGCAAAAAGAACTTGCTGCATTGCAAACAGAGTTGACCCGTATCGCTGATACCACTTCTTTTGGTGGACAAAAATTACTTGATGGTACTTACGGTACGCAAAAATTCCAAGTTGGTGCCAATGCAAATGAGACCATTTCAGTGTCTTTGATGGATGTGGCGGCAAATAAGATTGGTAATAATTCAATTAGCGGTGCAGGTACCAAATTTGGGGTTGAGGCTGCAACAGTATTGACTCAGGGAACGACTGCTGATGCAGCATTTACTGTTAACGGTAAAGTTGTTGCGATTACTGCTGGTGATAATGCTGCAACAGTTGCAACAAATATCAACAAGTCAGGAGCGGGCGTTAAAGCGGAAGCGTCGGTTACGACAACTCTGTCAGGTTTAAGTGCGGCTGATACTGGTACGTTTTCAGTCGTTAACGCCGATGGCACCAAAGATAGTTATGATTTAGCTAACTACAAAGGTGATGCAAAAACACTCGCGACAGATCTGGGTAAAGCGGGTTATGACGTGAGCTATGATGATACTACTGGAACAATTTCCTTGACTGCTAAGGGGGTTGCTGGGGTTGAAATTGCAGGTTACGGCGGTGGTACCACTGCGAAATTAGGTGGCCAAGCTGCGGGGGCTGCAAACGCGAGCAAAACAGCATCACTGACATTATCATCATCCGAAAAATTTAGTGTTTCTGGTACAACAGCTAACGAATTGCTTGGCGGTGGAGTTGTGGCAGCAGGTGGTAGCTCAACACTAAATGCGGTGAGTAAGATTGATATCAATACTGCGAAAGGTGCTCAGGATGCACTTGAAGTGATTGACGCTGCAATTGCAGGTATTGATAGTAGTCGTTCTGATTTGGGTGCTGTACAGAATCGAATGAGCTTTACAATCAATAATTTGAATAACATTTCGACTAACGTATCTGATGCCAGAAGCCGAATTCAAGATGTGGACTTTGCGAAAGAAACTGCCACTATGACCAAACAGCAGATTCTGTCACAAACCTCATCTGCGATGTTGGCACAGGCGAATCAACTTCCTCAAGTAGCATTGTCACTACTCGGTGGTTAATTGTTCATACTATAGTTATACTCTCGTTATTACTTGAGTTTTATATAAAGCTAAAAATGCCGATTCTTATCGGCATTTTAATTTTATGATATTTAAGTAAATTTCTCGATTTTGAAGAAATTTCTAAAAAGTAGCTAAAGTTCGTTCCTCCTTTGCCGTTACAGTGAATGTAACAAGTTAAGCTTCGCCTGGCTGAACAGCTCAGGCAGTTGTCTACCAGGTAATATGAGGAACCTATATCATGGCAATTACTGTTAATACCAACGTGACCTCGCTGAGTTCACAAAAGAACTTGAACAACGCCAACAGCGCCTTACAAACATCTATGGCACGTTTATCATCTGGCCTGCGTATTAACAGTGCCAAAGACGATGCTGCAGGTTTACAAATCTCTAACCGTTTGACCAGTCAGATCAACGGTCTTGATGTTGCTCAACGTAACGCCAACGACGGTATCTCTATTTCGCAAACCGCAGAAGGTGCGATGCAAACGTCTACCGACATTCTGCAACGTATGCGTGATCTATCATTACAATCAGCTAACGGTTCAAACTCAACTGAAGACCGTGCATCTATGCAGAAAGAAATTGCATCTTTGCAGACCGAATTGACTCGTATCGCTGATACCACCTCTTTCGGTGGTCAAAAATTACTTGATGGTACTTATGGTACGCAAAAATTCCAAGTTGGTTCTAATGCCAATGAAACCATCTCAATTTCTTTAGGTGACGTTGCTGCTAACAAGATTGGTAACAACTCAATTAGCGGTGCTGGCACCAAGTTTGGGGTTGAAGCTGCAACAGTGTTGACACAAGGCACTACAGCTGACGCAGCATTTGCTGTTAATGGTAAAGTTGTTGCGATTACTGCTGGTGATAACGCTGCAACAGTTGCTGCAAATATCAACAAGTCAGGTTCGGGTGTAAAAGCTGAGGCATCAGTCACGACTACTCTGTCAGGCTTAAGTGCGGCTGATACAGGTACCTTCTCTGTTGTTAACGCTGATGGCACTAAAGATAGCTATGATTTAGCTAACTACAAAGGTGATGCGAAAAGTCTTGCTACCGATTTAGGTAAAGCGGGCTATGACGTGAGTTATGATGATAGTACTAGCACTATTTCTCTGACTGCGAAAGGCGTAGCTGGTGTTGAAATTGCGGGTTACGGCGGTGGTACCACTGCGAAATTAGGTGGTCAAGCTGCGGGTGCTGCGAACGCAAGTAAAACTTCATCACTGACATTATCATCATCTGAAAAGTTCAGTGTTAAAGGTACTACTGCGAATGAATTACTCGGTGGTGGCGTTGTGGCTGCTGGTGGTAGCTCTACTTTGAACGCGGTAAGCAAGATTGATATCAATACCGCACAAGGTGCTCAGGATGCGCTGGCAGTGATTGACGCTGCAATTGCAGGTATTGATGGTCAACGTGCGGATTTAGGTGCAGTACAAAACCGTATGAGCTTTACTATCAATAACCTGAGTAATATTTCTACCAACGTATCTGATGCTCGTAGCCGAGTACAAGATGTGGACTTTGCGAAAGAAACTGCCACTATGACCAAACAGCAGATTCTGTCACAAACCTCATCTGCGATGCTGGCACAGGCGAACCAACTTCCTCAAGTGGCCTTGTCACTGCTGTAAGCGAAGTAAAGGTTTTCGTTTGACTGGGCAGAGGGAGGGCAGTTTTGCTCTCCCTTTATTGTTTTAGTGTTACCGCATCTGTTGTATGGCCGATGCAAAATATAGGAAACACGATATGAGTGACGTAACATTAAATGCAGGCCTTGGACTGCAATCGGTAGTGAATGCGGCAACCAAATCGGCTATCCCTCCACAACAGATAGTTGTTGATACGGCTACAAACGTTAAAAATGGTGTAAATTTTGCTTTAAATTCCGATGTTGTCAATGCGTTGGCAGATACAGCTAATGTAGATCAACAAGAAGAACAAACATCTCTGACTCAAGTTGCAAGTTCATTGACTGAAACCATGTCAATGATGAAAAAAGGGCTAGAGTTTAAAGTAGATGAGCTTGAAGGTTTACCAGTCGTGAGTGTCGTGGATGTGAACTCTGGTGAACTGATCCGCCAAATTCCTTCAGAAGAGGCTTTGGCATTGGCTGAAAAGATGTCGGAAATTGCTGGCGTATTGATGAAAACAGAGGCCTAAGTCAACAAAGACTGAGAGGCAGGGGAGGTTAACATGGCGGGTTTAACTGCAAGCGGCATTGGTTCAGGGCTTGATATTGGTGGCATAGTCTCGGCTTTGGTAAACGCTGAAAAGGCTCCCAAAGAGGCGCAATTCAATAAAACCGAAGGCCTTGTTAATACTCAAATCTCCGCTCTAGGCGCATTAAAAAGTAGTATTTCTGATTTTTTGGATAAATTAAAGCCATTGTCTGAAGCCAAAACCTTTACTGGGTTTACTTCTAAGTTATCTAAAAGCGACTATTTGTCGGCCAAGACTGATTCCGATGCAGTTGCAGGCAGTTATAACTTAGTGGTTGAGCAGCTCGCTCAAAGTCAGAAAGTCGGCTCAGCAAATGTTACCGATGTGACAGCGCCAATTGGTAGCGGCTCTCTGGCAATTGATGTCGCTGGAAAAAGCTTCTCCATCGATGTTGCGAGCGGTGATTCGCTTCAGGATATTGTAAAAAAAATCAATAAGGCTGACGATAATGTTGGGGTAACGGCCACCATCATCAACAGTGATGCTGGACCACAGATGGTTCTGACATCCAATAAAACGGGCACAGCAAATCAAATCCAAGTGACAGCAAACGATGATACAGGTACAGCCCTTGCCGATACCTTCACCATGACAGAGGTACAGGGGGCCAAAGATGCCATACTGTATGTGGATGGCCTAAAGGTGACATCAAATTCTAATGAGGTTAAGGATGCAATACAGGGCGTTACTTTGACTCTTAAAGATGCCGATGTCGATAAATCTACCACATTGACAATTGAGCAAGATAAGGCTTCTGCAACCAAAGCCATAAAGGAGTTTGTTGAGTCTTATAATACCATGACAAGCACAGTGAAGGGGATGTCGGGTTATGATCCTAAAACTAAACAGGTGGGAATATTCCAAGGCGACTCTCTTATTCGTAGTTTGCAAAGCCAGTTTCGAGGGGTGATCTCTTCCTCCTATGGCGATGGTATGGCGCTAGCAAACCTAGGCATTAAAACCACACGTGATGGAACCTTGGAGCTGGATGAGGATACCTTAAAAAAAGCACTTGAGAATGATATAAGTGCAGTGGCCGATTTCTTTACCACTGAGGGCACCGGATTTGCTGCCAAAATGACTAGTGTGGGCGAAGCATATACTCAATCAGGGGGATTGCTTGATAGCCGTGATGAAACATTGGATAACCGACTTTCCCGTCTAGGGGATGAAAGAGCTGCTTTTTCGTTGAAAATGAAAGCCTATGAAGCTCGGCTTACTAAGCAGTTTAATGCAATGGATTTGATGGTTGGCCAGCTTAATTCGCAAGGTAGTACTATTCAGGCTCGTATCGATTCGTTACCTGGATTAGTCTCACGTAAGAAATAATATTGAGTGACCCACATGTCTGAAGCAATAAATGCTTATGATGAGCTGCAGTTAGTAAACAAGTTAGTGCATGAAACATTGTCACATTTGGATACAGTTGCAGGTAATCTTGATGAGTCAGAAGAATTGGCAAGTATCCTGCAAGAACTTATAAACAGGCGTCAAGAATTGTTACTACAATGGCTGCCTGACACAACTCAAGATGATGTTACGTTACTCACAGAACAGCAAAAGCTAAGTCTGACATTCGAGCAGTGTATCGCTAATGTTAGGCAGCAGTATGCCAATGAGTTAGCACTCAGAAAAAGTAACACTTCAAAAGTAAATTTGTATAAAACTTTGTATGCAAACAGGTAGGTAGTTATGAGAGGCTCACTCCAGTCTTATCGTAAAGTTTCCCTCGAGAGTCAGATCGCAGATGCTTCTCCACACAGAATTACTCAGATGTTGTTTAATGGGGCATTAGAGCGGATTGCTCAATCAAAAATTGCAATGGAGCAATGTGATATCGCTAGCAAAGGCTTATTGATTGGTAAGGCTATCGGTATTATTCTCGGTCTGAAAAACACACTAGTGATGGATGCGGGTGGCGATATTGCCACTAATTTAGCCAATCTTTACGATTTTATGGTGCAACGTTTGACTGATGCGAATGTGCAGAATGACCCTGCAGCATTAGATGATGTTGCTGGATTACTGCGCGAAATCAAAGAAGCGTGGGATGCAATTCCTGCGGATAAACACAATATCACTTCTCATACATAAGCTCGTTAATTGTGTTATAGATCAACAGGAAAAAGGACGCACTGAGTGCGTCTTTTTTTTGGCTTTCGTCAATTTATTGACATAATTGACTAGAATCATGGGATAAATGAACTAAAATCAATTCAGTTTGGCATAATCCGCATTCGAAGCTTGCTTCTCGACTGCTGATAATACAATATTCATCACAGTAGTGATGGTGGCACAGATTGTTACATTGAATTTGTTAAGCTTTTACAGCAACTAATCATAAATAATTAATGCGAATTGATACCTAATTAGCGCTTTACGGCCTACTGAATGATGCAAACAGATCAACGAATTTTACTTGTCGGAACCCCATCAGAGCGCTTAAGTCGCCTGTGTTGCATTTTTGAATTTTTAGGTGAGCAGATTGAAATCATCTCCGCCGAAAAGTTGAGCTCTTGTCTCCAGGATACCCGTTATCGTGCCTTAGTGCTGACGACAGACAATATGTCTGTAGAGGCATTGAAATCACTCGCTAATCAGTACCCATGGCAACCTATTTTATTGTTCGGCAACGTCGGTGATCTGCAAGTATCGAATGTGCTTGGTCAAATCGAAGAGCCATTAAACTATCCGCAACTCACTGAACTGCTGCATTTTTGCCAAGTGTATGGCCAGGTTAAACGGCCGCAAGTGCCAACCAGTGCGAATCAAACCAAACTATTCCGTAGTTTAGTGGGCCGCAGTGAAGGTATTGCCAATGTTCGCCATTTGATTAGCCAAGTTGCAACTTCTGACGCGACAGTATTAGTGCTAGGGCAGTCGGGTACAGGTAAGGAAGTCGTCGCTCGTAACATTCATTACTTGTCTGAACGCCGTGATGGTCCTTTTATTCCGGTGAACTGTGGTGCGATCCCGCCAGAACTACTCGAAAGCGAATTATTCGGTCATGAGAAGGGCTCTTTTACGGGGGCTATTAGCTCGCGTAAGGGCCGTTTTGAGCTCGCAGAAGGTGGCACACTGTTTCTCGATGAAATCGGTGATATGCCTTTGCAGATGCAGGTAAAATTGCTGCGTGTGCTGCAGGAGCGCGTATTCGAGCGTGTCGGTGGCACTAAGACGATCAATGCTGATGTGCGTGTTGTCGCTGCTACCCACAGAGATCTCGAAAGCATGATCACCAGCAACGAGTTCCGTGAAGATCTTTACTACCGCCTCAACGTTTTCCCGATTGAGATGCCTGCTCTAAGCGACCGCAAGGATGACGTTCCTCTACTGTTGCAAGAGTTGGTAAGCCGAGTCTATAACGAAGGACGTGGCAAGGTTCGCTTTACCCAACGTGCGATTGAATCGTTAAAAGAGCACGCTTGGTCGGGTAACGTACGTGAATTGTCGAACTTGGTTGAGCGTTTAACGATTTTATATCCTGGCGGTTTAGTCGATGTGAATGACTTGCCTATCAAGTATCGCCATATTGATGTGCCAGAATACAGCATCGAACTCAGTGAGGAACAACAGGAACGTGATGCGCTAGCATCCATCTTCACTAGTGAAGAGCCGGTTGAAATCCCTGAAACCCGTTTCCCAAGTGAATTACCGCCGGAAGGGGTCAACCTTAAGGATCTGCTGGCTGAGCTTGAAATCGACATGATTCGTCAAGCGTTAGAGCAGCAGGATAACGTTGTTGCGCGCGCGGCAGAAATGCTCGGTATTCGTCGTACTACTTTGGTTGAGAAAATGCGTAAGTACGGAATGACGAAAGAATAGTCATATTCCCGTTGTTTATCCTATTGTTTTACCTATCTAAATTCATTTTTTAATTTGGCATAGAATCTGCAAACACTCCGTCAGAAGCAATTTTTTGACGGAGTGACTATGTCAGCCCATCCACTAGCGCAACTTGAAACATTCAAGCACACTAGCAAACAATGGAACCAACTGCGTGAGGCCGCCAATATGTCCAATCGGATGGAGCATATTTTACAGGCTATGCCTTCTGGCGTGGTGATTTTGAACGGTGACGGTATTGTTACCGATGCAAACCCTGTTGCCGTGGAATTGCTAGAGCAGCCGTTATGCGGCGCCCGCTGGATTGATGTGATCCATACGGCGTTTGCGCCACAGGATGATGATGGTCATGAAGTCTCATTACGCAATGGCCGCCGAGTCAAATTTGCGATAACCCCATTAACGCCAGAACCGGGCCAATTAATTGTGCTGACGGATCTGACCGAAACTCGTCTACTGCAAAAGAATCTTTCCCATCTGCAGCGTCTGTCAGCCCTCGGCAAAATGGTCGCGACGCTGGCGCATCAGGTGCGTACACCACTGTCGGCGGCACTGCTCTATGCTGCGAATCTGGCCAGTCCCAAATTATCGGAATCAGCTAAGGCAAAATTTCAGCAGAAGTTAGTGGATAGACTCAATGAGCTTGAACGCCAAGTTAACGATATGCTGCTGATGGCCAAAGGGCGGCAGGATGAATTGGGTGAGTTAGTTAACCTTGATGAGGTGATCAATACTGTCATGGCGAACTGTGAGCCGATTGTGGCTCAGCGCGGCGCAACATTGGCTGTCACCAATGCGTCCAACGGTTTAATGCTGGCGAATGTGAATGCGCTCAGTTCTGCCGTGAATAATCTGGTGATGAATAGCCTTGAAGCTGGGGCAACGCAGATCCAAATCGTCGCCAATGATATCGGCGAGCAGTTAGCCCTCAATGTGGTCGACAATGGCAAAGGGCTGGATGCCAAGATGCAACAAAAAGTGTTGGAGCCTTTCTTTACCACCAAAGCGCAAGGAACGGGCCTTGGCTTAGCCGTTGTGCAGTCCGTGGTGCGCAATCATGGCGGCCAAATCCAATTGAGTTGTATGCCCAATAAAGGTTGTACTGTGTCATTGACATTCCCGCAGGCTAAATCGGCTACAGTGTTGCCGCTGGAGAAACCCTATGTCTGAAGCCAAATTACTCTTAGTCGAAGACGATGCGTCCCTGCGTGAGGCATTGCTCGATACCTTGATGTTGGCGCAATACGACTGTATTGATGTGGCCTCCGGCGAGGAAGCCATTATCGCATTGAAGCAACATCAGTTTGACTTAGTGATCAGCGATGTGCAGATGCAGGGCATTGGCGGCTTAGGCTTATTAAATTACTTACAGCAGCATCACCCCAAGCTGCCGGTGTTACTGATGACAGCATATGCCACCATTGGTAGTGCGGTCAGTGCAATTAAATTGGGCGCCGTCGATTATTTGGCTAAACCCTTTGCTCCAGAGGTGTTGCTCAACCAAGTTTCCCGCTATTTACCGCTCAAACAAAATAGCGATCAACCTGTTGTTGCCGATGAAAAGAGTCTTGCGCTCTTGTCCTTGGCGCAGCGGGTGGCGGCATCCGATGCCTCTGTGATGATCCTTGGGCCAAGCGGCTCGGGTAAAGAAGTATTAGCCCGCTATATTCATCAACATAGCAGCCGTGCCGAAGAGGCGTTTGTGGCCATCAATTGTGCGGCCATCCCTGAGAATATGCTCGAGGCGACCTTATTCGGTTATGAAAAGGGCGCTTTTACAGGGGCTTATCAGGCATGCCCTGGTAAATTTGAACAGGCGCAAGGTGGCACCTTATTACTCGATGAAATTTCAGAAATGGATTTGGGACTTCAGGCCAAACTGCTGCGTGTGCTGCAGGAGCGCGAAGTGGAGCGTTTAGGTGGTCGCAAAACCATTAAGTTAGATGTTCGTGTGCTTGCCACTTCGAATCGGGATTTAAAGGCCGTGGTTGCCGCAGGGCAATTCCGAGAAGATCTCTATTATCGCATTAACGTGTTTCCACTGACCTGGCCTGCACTGAATCAACGCCCTGCGGATATTTTGCCCTTAGCTCGGCATTTACTCGCTAAACACGCCAAGGCGCTAAATGTGCTTGATTTACCAGAGTTTGATGAAGCAGCTTGTCGTCGTTTACTCAGTCACCGCTGGCCGGGTAATGTGCGCGAGTTGGATAACGTTGTCCAACGCGCGTTAATTTTACGTGCTGGTGCTGTGATTAGTGCCAACGATATTATTATCGATGCCCAAGATGTGCCTCTGTCATCCGATGACGCCGAATACGCTAACGAGCCGGAAGGTTTAGGTGAAGAGTTAAAGGCGCAGGAGCATGTGATCATTCTCGAAACCTTAGCGCAATGCCAAGGTAGTCGTAAGCTGGTTGCCGAAAAACTTGGGATCAGTGCGCGGACCTTAAGATACAAGATGGCCAGAATGCGCGATATGGGGATTCAATTGCCCAACTAAGTTGTGTTTTTTACCTTGTCTAAAGCCATTGCCACAGGGGTCACCCTTTGGTGATTTCATATTTGACGACTCCCTCAATTCTTTTTAACACGGCTGAGTGAAAACTTGGCCGTGCTTTTGCATATCCTGTTTATCTAGAGAGTTTAATCGTCAATAACTCGACGATGGGGAGCACGACATGCAAATTGGCGCGAATTCATTACTGCAAGAAATGCAGTCACTTCAAGGTGAGATCAAACCTTCTTTTGGGATTTCACCCAATAATATTGTGCAGCAAGTGAATAACACCAGCGGTGCTGACTTTGGGCAACTTCTCTCTCAAGCCATTGGTAATGTTAGCGGCTTGCAGTCAACCTCATCGAATCTCGCGACTAGGCTCGAAATGGGTGACACGACAGTGAGCCTTTCTGATACTGTTATCGCCCGCGAAAAGGCCAGTGTTGCCTTTGAAGCCACAGTCCAAGTGCGCAATAAGCTCGTTGAAGCTTATAAAGAAATAATGAGCATGCCTGTTTAGGCCTTGAATAACGCAATTAGCAGGTACGAATCGTGAGCACAGAAATGATTGTCGGATCAAACGCCGGCGCAGTGGACCAAGGGGTCCAACAGGAAAATAAATCCGGCGTGCTGGGGAGTCTTGGTGGCGTCGATATGATGCGTCAAATCACCATGATTTTAGCCCTCGCCATTTGTTTGGCGTTAGCCGTGTTCGTCATGATCTGGGCACAGGAGCCTGAGTACCGTCCATTGGGTAAAATGGAAACTCAGGAAATGGTGCAAGTGCTCGACGTGCTTGATAAAAATAAGATCAAGTATCAAATCGATGTTGACGTCGTTAAGGTGCCCGAGGACAAATATCAAGAAGTTAAAATGATGCTGAGCCGTGCGGGTATTGATAGTGCCGCCGCCTCAAACAAAGACTTTCTCACCCAAGACAGTGGTTTTGGCGTGAGCCAAAGAATGGAGCAGGCTCGCCTCAAGCATAGCCAAGAGGAAAACCTCGCCCGCGCAATTGAACAACTGCAAAGTGTTAGCCGCGCTAAAGTGATTTTGGCGTTACCTAAAGAAAACGTGTTTGCGCGTAATACTGCGCAACCAAGTGCGACCGTTGTGATTAACACTCGCCGTGGCGGTTTAGGCCAAGGAGAGGTCGATGCGATTGTGGATATCGTCGCTTCTGCCGTTCAGGGCTTAGAGCCTTCTCGCGTTACCGTCACAGATTCTAACGGCCGTTTACTGAACTCGGGCAGTCAAGATGGCATCTCTGCTAGGGCGCGTCGTGAGCTTGAGTTGGTTCAACAAAAAGAAGCCGAATACCGCACCAAGATTGATTCGATTCTCTCGCCCATCCTTGGCCCTGATAATTTCACCTCCCAAGTGGATGTGAGCATGGATTTTACCGCGGTCGAGCAAACCGCTAAGCGTTTTAACCCTGACTTACCGTCGCTACGTAGCGAAATGACGGTTGAGAATAATTCGACAGGTGGTTCAACTGGCGGTATTCCTGGCGCGTTGTCGAACCAACCTCCGATGGAGTCAAATATTCCTCAGGATGCGACCAAGGCGACAGAAAGCGTGACGGCCGGTAACTCGCACCGCGAAGCGACTCGTAATTTTGAGTTAGATACCACCATCAGCCATACCCGTCAGCAAATTGGCGTAGTGCGCCGCGTCAGTGTGTCGGTAGCCGTGGACTTTAAACCTGGCGCTGCCGGTGAGAATGGTCAAGTGGCGCGCGTTGCCCGCACCGAGCAAGAGCTCACCAATATCCGCCGTTTACTGGAAGGCGCGGTAGGCTTTAGCGCGCAGCGTGGTGATGTTTTAGAGGTGGTCACTGTTCCCTTTATGGATCAATTGGTTGAAGATGTACCTGCGCCTGAGCTTTGGGAACAACCTTGGTTCTGGCGTGCAGTTAAGCTAGGTATCGGTGCCTTAGTTATCTTAGTGCTGATCCTTGCTGTGGTGCGCCCAATGCTGAAACGCTTAATCTACCCAGACAGTGTGAACATGCCTGAAGATTCAAGATTGGGGAATGAGCTGGCCGAGATTGAGGATCAATATGCAGCCGACACCTTAGGGATGCTCAATACCAAAGAAGCAGAGTATAGTTATGCCGACGATGGCTCAATTCTTATCCCTAATCTGCATAAAGATGATGATATGATTAAAGCTATCCGTGCGCTTGTGGCCAATGAGCCCGAGCTTTCAACCCAAGTCGTGAAAAACTGGTTACAAGACAATGGCTGAGAATAAATCAAAAGACGCCGCTGAAACCTCAAGTTTCAATATTAAGGATCTCAGTGGCATCGAAAAAACGGCGATTTTACTGTTAAGTTTGAGTGAAGCCGATGCCGCCTCTATTTTAAAGCACTTAGAACCTAAACAAGTGCAAAAGGTCGGTATGGCGATGGCGGCCATGGAAGACTTTGGGCAGGAAAAAGTCATCGGGGTGCATAAGCTGTTTCTCGATGATATTCAAAAGTATTCTTCTATAGGCTTTAACAGCGAAGAGTTCGTCCGTAAGGCGTTAACCGCGGCTCTAGGTGAAGACAAAGCCGGTAATTTGATTGAACAAATTATCATGGGCAGCGGCGCCAAAGGTTTGGATTCCCTCAAATGGATGGATGCGCGCCAAGTCGCGACTATCATCCAAAACGAACATCCACAGATCCAAACCATTGTTTTATCGTATTTAGAGCCAGACCAAGCGGCGGAAATTTTCGGCCAGTTCCCTGAGAATACTCGCTTAGACTTAATGATGCGTATTGCTAACCTTGAAGAAGTGCAACCTGCGGCATTGCAGGAATTAAACGACATCATGGAGAAACAATTCGCCGGTCAAGGCGGCGCGCAAGCAGCGAAGATGGGCGGCCTAAAGGCGGCGGCCAACATTATGAACTACCTCGATACGGGGGTCGAAAGTCAGTTGATGGAAACCATGCGCGAAACCGACGAGGAAATGGCGCAGCAAATCCAAGACTTAATGTTCGTATTCGAAAACCTAATCGATGTGGACGACCGTGGTATCCAAACCTTGCTGCGTGAAGTGCAGCAGGATGTATTGATGAAGGCGCTGAAAGGTGCAGACGATCAGCTCAAAGACAAAATTTTGGGCAATATGTCGAAACGGGCCGCCGAATTGCTGCGTGACGATTTAGAGGCCATGGGTCCAATCCGGATCAGCGAAGTGGAAATCGCCCAAAAAGAAATTCTGTCAATTGCGCGTCGATTAAGTGACAGCGGTGAAATCATGTTAGGCGGCGGTGGCGGCGATGAGTTCCTCTAATCGGAGTGACAATAGCGACAATAAATTGTCCCATCGGGTAGTGAGCGACTCGGAGATCGAGTTCAGCCATTGGCAATTACCCGATGTGACCCAAACCGAAGGGGTGAGTATTTCAAACCTCTTTGGTTATTCGCCGCAGCAAGCGCCGAAGGCGGTGGCCGCCGAAACCGTTGCGCCACCCACCATGGCGGAAATTGAAGATATTCGCGCTCAAGCCGAAGAAGAAGGCTTTAACGAAGGTAAGACACAAGGTTATGCCGAAGGACTGGAGCAGGGCAGACTCGAAGGTTTAGAGCAAGGCCATACCGAGGGCTTAGCCCAAGGTCATGAGCAAGGGCTTGAGGCTGGGCTTGCTGAAGCCAAGGCATTAGTCAGCCGCTTCGAAGGGCTATTAAGCCAATTTGAAAAGCCATTGCAAATACTCGATGGCGATATTGAACATTCCTTAATGACACTCACTATGGCGCTGGCTAAATCTGTGATTGGTCATGAACTTAAAACTCATCCAGAACAAATCCTGTCGGCGCTACGTTTAGGGGTCGAATCTCTGCCAATCAAGGAGCAAAGCGTCAGTATTCGCATGCATCCCGATGATGTCGCCTTGGTGGAGCAGCTATATTCCAGTACCCAATTAAACCGTAATCAGTGGCAGTTAGAGGCCGATCCCAGCTTAAATTCTGGGGATTGCATTATCAGTAGCCAACGCTCGCTGGTGGATTTAACCCTGTCCTCGCGCATCGATGCGGTGTTTGAGTCCTTACGTAATCAACAGTCCCATTTGAGTCATCAACAGCAACAACGCCAAGCGGCTCTCGATGAGGAAAACGCTGCAAAAGTGCTATTGAGTGATGAGCTAGGTGACGAGGCGCAGAGCACCGAGTCCCTGAGTACAGAGTTGCAAGCTGATGGAGAGCAAGATGCAAAATCGCCGCCATCAACTGCTGAATAGATTGAATCATTGCATCGACAAAGTCCCGCCGTTTCGAGCCGTCGCCAGTGGTCAACTGGTGCGCGTGGTAGGTTTAACCTTAGAGGCGAGTGGTTGCCGTGCGCCTGTGGGCAGTTTGTGCTCTATCGAAACCATGGCCGGAGAGTTGATTGCCGAAGTCGTCGGGTTTGACGATGAGCTGCTGTACCTTATGCCGATTGAGGAATTACGCGGCGTGTTACCCGGCGCCCGTGTCGTCCCCCTCGGTGAGCAGGCGGGGCTGAGTGTGGGCTTATCCCTATTGGGACGCGTGCTCGACGGCAATGGTGTGCCGTTAGACGGTCTTGGCGCATTATCGACCGAACAGCAGGCGCCAAGGCACAGTAACGCCATCAACCCACTTTCTCGCCGTGCGATCACCGAACCACTCGATGTGGGTGTACGCGCCATCAATGCCATGCTCACCGTTGGTAAGGGCCAACGTATGGGCCTATTTGCAGGCTCGGGTGTGGGTAAGAGTGTGCTGTTAGGGATGATGACCCGGGGCACGACAGCTGACATCATTGTGGTGGGGCTCGTCGGGGAGCGTGGCCGCGAAGTTAAAGAATTTATTGAAGAAATCCTCGGTGAAAAGGGCAGAGCACGCTCTGTTGTGGTGGCGGCGCCCGCCGATACCTCACCCTTGATGCGTCTTCGTGCCTGTGAAACCTCGACTCGTATCGCTGAGTATTTTCGTGATTTAGGCTATAACGTACTGTTATTAATGGATAGTCTGACTCGTTACGCCCAAGCGCAGCGTGAGATTGCTCTGGCCGTAGGTGAACCGCCAGCGACTAAAGGTTATCCACCTTCGGTATTTGCTAAATTGCCGCGTTTGGTTGAACGGGCGGGTAATGGCGGGCCTGGACAAGGTTCTATCACCGCATTTTATACTGTGTTGACTGAGGGCGACGATCAACAGGATCCGATTGCCGATGCTTCACGGGCGATCCTAGACGGCCATATTGTGCTATCTCGCTCACTGGCGGATTCTGGGCATTATCCTGCAATAGATATTGAGGCTTCGATCAGCCGTGTGGCCCCAATGGTGATTTCGAACGAGCACTTAGAAGCCATGCGCCGTGTCAAGCAGACTTATTCCCTCTATCAACAGAATAAGGATCTGATTTCGATTGGTGCCTATGCCCAAGGCAGCGATCCGCGAATCGATAACGCTATACGCCTGCAACCTGCGATGAATGCTTTCTTACGGCAGACCATGCGTGATGCCTTTAGTTTTGCCGATAGCCAAGTCATGCTTGGGCAACTCGCGGCGCAATGTAAATAATCGAGACTGTTATGGCGAATGCCGATCCCCTCTTACTGGTGTTGAAATTAGCCCTCGATGCAGAGGAACAGGCCGCGCTGCTGCTAAAGTCGGCGCAACTAGAGTGTCAAAAGCGCCAAAATCAATTGGATGCACTCAACAATTATCGCTTGGACTATATGAAGCAGATGCAGTCTCAGCAGGGCCAAGCGATTAGCGCCAGCCATTATCACCAATTCCACCGTTTTATTCGGCAAATCGATGAGGCCATTGCGCAGCAAAATCGTGTGGTCGCCGATGGTGAGAAACAGAAAAATTATCGTCAGCAGCATTGGCTCGACAAGCAAAAGAAACGCAAGGCGGTTGAATTGCTCTTGGATAATAAAGAGAAAAAACGCCAAGCTCTTGAGTTGAAAAAAGAGCAAAAGATGACCGATGAATTTGCCTCTCAGCAGTTTTTTCGCCGCAATAAACCCTAACCCAAGCTCGCCATTGTGCGTGTAAGTTGTTTCTTCGATATGTAACCCTCACCTATTGGCACTTTATTTGCTTGCTTTATGCCAGAGATGGCCAAAGCCGCATAAATTGACGTTTGCCCTACTTTTTTATGTCTTCGGGTGAATGTTTAGGAGCTGATATGCAACAAATGAACAATATCCTATTAGCGTCAAGCGCGAAAAATAGCGCTAGCTCAAGTAAAGCATTGACTCAAGATACTAATAGTGAAGACTTTTCTGCAGCGTTGGCTTCAGTCACATCCGTATCTTCACCCTCGACTAAACCCCCAGTGTCTCAGGATGTGGCCGTCAAATCTTCCAGAGCGGAAGCCAGCACTGACGATACAAATACCGATGATGACGCCGATATCAACTTGATTTTCGCCCAGATTGGTATGGCAAATGAGATGAAGAAAGCGGCAGCACCGGGCGAGTCTTTGCCGCTTGAGGCTGATATCACGGCAACGAATGATGCCGATACCGACTCATCCTCGTTATTGGTCGATGCTCAATCTCTGACCGACAGCTCTATTGTTGACGGCACTTTTCCCGATGAAATGGCTAAGTTCGTTCAGGCCACTAACACTGGCCTTGGCGATAACAAACTGAAGGTTAGTACTGAATCAGAAGACTCTGGGGCAGTCGCTCCAAAGGCGGCCGGACAAAATACAGTGCAAGCCACCGCACAGCTATTACAGCAACAAACCTCACAACAGAACGCCGTTGATGCTGAAAGTGTAGGACTACCGATTCCAGCGGCTGATGTCGATGCTTTGGTTGCGGCCGTGACTGTAGCTGAAACGGATACTCAAGGCACCTCAGTTGATGATCCGCATTTGATTGATGATGCAGCGTTACTTACCGGTCTGCGCAGCGAAAAGTTCGTTAAACCGCCCGAGAATCATATTTTACCCATCAAGGGTGAGCCCGTGTTGGGGGGAAAAGAGCTTGGTACCACAGACATTGGCGCTAAGGCGATAAATATGTCGACGCAGCCTGCAGATAAAGCACTTGCATCCCAAAGCATGGTATCTCAAGCCGTTGATAATCAAACGCCAATCAAAGCGGCCAATGCCTCTGCGAGTGATGTATTAACGACGAATGCGGCTACAGCCGCGAATACTAACGATCTTAATACCTTAGGCACGAATGCAGCGACTAATGTCTCAGGTACCACAGCCATCGATCCGAGTCTTACTGCCGACAACCCATCCCGCGCCGAGATTTCCGCAGGCTTTTTGCTAAAAGACGCTAAGTTAGCGGTTACTCTCGATGCACAGCAAGATAGTAGGGTTGCTGCTTTAAGTTCAGGTAGTGAAGAGGCGGGCAGCGAGTTTAAGCCTGTGGAATTTAAAGCGGTATCTTCACTGCATTCTTTGGCAACGCCGGTAACCCAGCGTCAAGATATTCAACAAGTGCAGCTTTCCTTGCGCCAAGGTGTAGAAACTCAAAACCAAATGCAGGAGATGATCCAGCGCTTCTCGCCTGTGATGAAGCAGCAATTAGTGACTATGGTGAGTCAAGGGATCCAACAGGCGGAAATTCGCTTAGATCCGCCAGAACTTGGGCATATGTTGGTTAAAGTACAAGTACATGGCGACCAGACACAAGTGCAGTTCCATGTCACACAATCGCAAACCCGCGATGTTGTAGAGCAAGCCATTCCTCGCCTACGTGAATTATTACAGGAGCAGGGAATGCAATTGGCCGACAGTCATGTTTCTCAAGGGGACCAAGGTCAACGCCGCGAAGGGGGATTTGGTGAAGCGGGTGGTTCGAGCGGTGGAAATGTGGATGATTTCTCGGCAGAAGAGCTAGATTTAGGTTTAAATCAAGCAACTAGTTTAAATTCAGGTATAGATTATTACGCTTAAGAAGGTAACCTATAGTAATAAAGCGGATTATGCGCCAAGCCCTGATCCCATTCCCGAATTTAGCCAATTAAAGAGTACAGAAAATGGCCAAGGAAGAATCATTAGAACTTGAAAGCACCGAAGCGCCTAAAAGTAAGAAGAAGTTTATTTTTATCGGTGCGGGCGTGTTTGCAGCCCTGTTGATTGGGGGCGCCCTGTGGTTTTTCCTCGGTAGCAGTGATGAGGCGCCCGAAGCTGCCGCCGAAGGTGCTACAGCAACGGAGGCGACCACTCCTGCCGCCGATGCGGCAATGGCGGCCTATGTGCCAATGCCACGGCCCTTTTTATTTAACCTCCCAGGGCCTGACCGTGCTCGTCTCGTTGAAATTAAAGTGCAACTGATGGTCAGAGGCCAAGACGATGATGTGTTGACCCAAAAGCATATTCCGTTGATTGAAGATGCGCTGTTAACCACCTTTAGTGGCGCCGATGTGCAAAAGTTAAGTACACAGGCGGGTAAAGATGAATTGCGACAATTAGCACTGCTGAGCGTACAAAATACCTTGCAATCTGTGACCGGACGTAAAGTGGTTGAGAAAGTACTCTTCACCGGTTTTGTAATGCAATAACCTTTTATCTTCAGCACCTTAAAGAGGCGAAGACAATACTGTGAGTGATTTATTAAGCCAAGACGAAATTGATGCGCTCTTACACGGAGTCGATGACGTCGAAGAGGATAATGAGCTTGATGCCGCGGGGCTAGAAGCTCGCTCCTACGACTTTTCCTCCCAAGACCGTATTGTGCGTGGTCGTATGCCCACGCTCGAGATTGTGAATGAGCGTTTTGCCCGCCACCTGCGGATCAGCATGTTCAACATGATGCGTCGTGCGGCCGAAGTGTCGATTAACGGCGTGCAAATGCTGAAATTTGGTGAGTACGTACACACCTTGTTCGTCCCGACTAGCTTGAATATGGTGCGCTTCAATCCCTTAAAAGGCACGGCACTGATCACCATGGAAGCGCGTTTAGTGTTTATTCTGGTGGACAACTTTTTTGGCGGCGATGGCCGTTTCCATGCCAAGATTGAAGGTCGGGAATTTACCCCAACTGAACGTCGCATCGTGCAGTTATTGCTTAAGATTATCTTTGAAGACTATAAAGATGCTTGGGCGCCAGTGATGGATGTCGAGTTTGATTATTTAGACTCCGAAGTAAACCCCGCGATGGCCAACATCGTCAGCCCCACTGAAGTGGTGGTGATTAACTCCTTCCACATCGAAGTGGATGGTGGCGGCGGTGACTTCCATATCACTATGCCTTATTCGATGATTGAACCTATCCGTGAACTGCTCGACGCGGGTGTGCAGAGTGATAAACAAGACACCGACATGCGTTGGTCACAGGCGCTGCATGACGAAATTATGGATGTGAAAGTCGGATTTGATGCCAGTGTGGTTGAGCATGAACTCACACTCAAAGATGTCATGAACTTCAAGGCTGGAGATATTATTCCGATCGAGCTGCCTGAATACATTATGATGAAAATCGAAGACTTACCGACCTATCGCTGTAAAATGGGGCGTTCACGCGATAATCTAGCACTTAAAATTTACGAAAAAATCCCACGTCCTGAAACGGTCAAATCCGAACTGCAATTAGTGACACGTAAAGGCAAAGCCAGAGACATATCCGAATTATAAAGGTGAAGTGAGATGAGTACAGATGATGATTGGGCTGCAGCCATGGCCGAACAGGCATTGGAAGAGGCTAATGCCATTGACCTTGACGAGCTGGTAGACGACTCGCAGCCAATAAGTAAGGCTGAAGCCGCCAAACTAGACACTATTTTAGATATCCCTGTGACGATTTCGATGGAAGTTGGTCGCAGCTATATCAGCATTCGTAACCTACTGCAGCTGAACCAAGGTTCTGTGGTGGAATTGGATAGGGTGGCGGGTGAGCCGCTCGATGTGATGGTCAATGGCACACTTATCGCCCATGGTGAAGTGGTTGTGGTTAATGATAAGTTTGGTATTCGCCTAACGGATGTGATCAGCCAAACTGAGCGGATTAAAAAGCTTAAGTAATTCATCGAACAAGACAAAGCCTGAAGGAGCGAGATGAGCACATCGGTCATACTCAGTCTAGTGTCAGCGACTCAGGCGAGTGTTGCTGGCGTTGCAAACGAAAGTGCCGCGACAGCAACGAAAGTGGCTGAACCTTCGCAAATGGCTGCCGCAGCGAGCATGCTAGGCGGTCTTATTTTAGTGTTATTGCTTATCTTCGCCTTAGCGTACCTGCTGCGGCGATTTAATTTAGTGCCGACGAATCACAGCGTGCTGAAAACCCTTGCGGTAACATCCCTTGGGCAAAAGGAGCGTTTGGTGTTAGTTCAGGTCGGTGAACAGCAGTATTTATTGGGTGTTAGCGGGCAACAGGTTAATTTAATTGATAAATTAGCTGAGCCAATCCAAATTGAGTCCGTTTCCTTTGCGGACAAGCTACGGCAGGCGAAATTAAAACAATGATGAAGTACATACTCACCTTGATTGGGGTTAGTACCCTGTTGTTTGCCGCATCGGTGGGCGCGGCCGATGGTGTATTGCCGGCGGTAACCGTAAAAACCGCTGCCGATGGTTCGACCGAATATTCGGTGACCATGCAGATCCTATTACTCATGACCTCGCTGAGCTTTATTCCTGCGATGGTCATTATGTTGACTTCCTTTACCCGCATCATAGTGGTTCTCTCGATTTTGCGCCAAGCCATTGGTTTACAACAGACACCTTCTAACCAAGTCTTGATTGGTATGAGCCTGTTTATGACCTTTTTCATTATGGCGCCAGTGTTCGACAAAATTTATGACCAAGGGGTAAAACCCTATATCGATGAGCAGCTCACGCTGCAACAGGCCTTCGATAAGGGCAAAGAGCCATTACGAGCATTTATGTTAGGGCAGGTGCGTACCACAGATCTGAAAACCTTTATCGATATCTCGGGGTATCAAAACATTAATTCCCCAGAAGAAGCGCCAATGAGCGTGTTGGTGCCAGCTTTTATTACCAGCGAACTGAAAACCGCCTTTCAAATTGGGTTTATGTTGTTTGTGCCATTTTTAGTGCTCGACCTTGTGGTTGCCAGTATCTTGATGGCCATGGGTATGATGATGCTCTCGCCGATGATTGTTTCTTTACCCTTTAAGATCATGTTGTTTGTGCTTGTTGATGGCTGGGGCCTAGTGATGGGCACTTTAGCCAATAGCTTTGGTTAGACGAGCGGAGATTCGCGATGACGCCAGAAGCCCTAATCGATATTTTCCGTGAGGCCTTAGCTGTGATTGTCATGATGGTTTCGGCCATCGTGCTGCCGGGCTTGGGGATTGGCCTCATTGTGGCGGTGTTCCAAGCCGCGACCTCAATTAACGAACAGACTTTAAGCTTTTTGCCTCGACTGATCGTGACCTTACTGGCCTTGATGGTTATGGGACACTGGTTAGTGCAAACCCTCATGGATTTCTTTATCGAAATGGTTAACCGCATTCCCCAAGTGGTGGGCTAAGCCCATGGAGCTGCTGCTCGACACCTTAATGCAAACCATCGCCTCTTACATGTGGCCATTGTTTCGCGTGACCAGCATGCTGATGGTCATGGTGGTGTTTGGTGCTACGACAACCCCGACTCGAGTCCGTTTACTCTTAGCTGTGGCGATCACTCTGGCCATTGCGCCAGTATTACCGCCCGTTAAGGATGCGGAGCTCTTTTCCTTAAGCGCTGTTTTTATTACCGCTCAGCAAATTATTATTGGCGTCGCCATGGGCTTTGTAACCCAAATGGTGATGCAAACCTTTGTGTTAACGGGCCAGATCATCGGTATGCAAACCAGCTTAGGTTTTGCCTCTATGGTCGATCCGGGTTCTGGCCAACAAACGCCAGTGATAGGCAACTTCTTTTTGTTGCTCGCGACGTTGATTTTTCTCGCCGTCGATGGACACCTGTTGATGATCCGTATGTTAGTCGCCAGTTTCGAGACCTTACCGATTTCGAATCAAGGGTTAACGTTGACGAGTTATCGCGCGCTAGCGGAATGGGGCTCCTATATGTTTGGCGCGGCACTGACCATGTCGCTCTCGGCGATTATTGCCTTGCTACTGGTTAACTTATCCTTTGGGGTTATGACTCGCGCCGCGCCGCAGCTGAACATCTTCTCGATAGGTTTCCCAATCACTATGATTGGTGGACTGCTCATTTTGTGGTTAACCTTGACCCCCGTAATGGCCCATTTCGAAGAGGTTTGGGCGTCGGCACAGCTTTTGCTATGTGATATTTTGGGGCTTCAGTGTCAAGCCGACGGCATACTTTAACCTGATAGGAACGCGTAATGGCTGAAGAAAGTAGCGGCGAACGCAGCGAGGAACCCACCGGGAGGCGCCTCGAACAGGCGCGAGAAAAAGGGCAGGTAGCTCGTTCAAAAGAGTTAGGTACTGCGACCGTGTTGCTCTCGGCTGCGACAGGTTTGTATATGCTCGGGCCTGGGATTGCGAAGGCGCTGTCCAATGTGTTTGAACGCGTCTTTACCATGGATCGCGCTGCGATTTTCGATACGAACCAGATGTTTAATGTATGGGGCGTCGTGGGGAGCGAGATTGGTTGGCCGTTACTCAAGATTATGTTACTGATTGTCGTGGTGGCATTTATCGGCAACGTATCCCTTGGCGGGATGAACTTCTCCACCCAAGCCATGATGCCTAAAGCCAGTAAAATGAGCCCGATTGCGGGCTTTAAGCGGATGTTTGGTGTGCAGGCCTTGGTTGAATTAACCAAAGGGATTGCTAAGTTTTCTGTGGTAGCAATCGCGGCTTATTTACTACTCAGTCACTATTTTAACGATATTCTACTCCTGTCAGCCGATCATCTCCCCGGTAACGTCCATCATGCGCTGGATTTGTTAGTGTGGATGTTTATTCTGCTTTGCTCCTCCGTCTTAGTCATTGTGGTGATCGATGTGCCATTTCAGATCTGGAATCACAACAAACAGCTGAAAATGACTAAGCAGGAAGTGAAAGACGAGTATAAAGATACCGAAGGTAAACCTGAGGTCAAAGGGCGAGTACGCCAAATGCAGCGTGAGTTAGCGCAGCGACGCATGATGGCCGAAGTTCCCAATGCGGATGTGATTGTGGTGAACCCTGAGCATTATGCCGTGGCCATTAAATACGATGTGAAGCGTTCTGCAGCGCCTTTTGTTATCGCTAAAGGGGTGGATGAAGTCGCGTTTAAAATCCGCGAAGTGGCAAGGGCACATAACATTGCGATTGTCTCAGCACCACCGCTGGCGCGAGCAATTTATCACACCACTAAGCTTGAGCAGCAGATCCCTGAGGGTCTATTTACCGCGGTGGCACAGGTGCTGGCTTATGTGTTCCAGTTACGCCAGTACCAAAAAGGTCGTGGCCGTAAACCGATTCCAATCCCTGCTAATCAACCCATTCCAGACGAGCTGAAGCACTAGTTGAGTGTTAGGTTAACGCAGAGCTCGTTCACAGAGATAAAACCACGACTTGAAGTGCTAGCGGTTGGCGCGTTTTTTGCTTTCAGGCTGTTATACGTCAAAGTTTAGGTATCTGTGAATGGATGTTAAAGCCTCCCTAGGCCAAGTAAAACAGTTGAAACTGAGCTCTTTCAAGGGCATAGGTACGCCAATGCTAGTGCTTGCGGCATTGGCTATGATTGTATTGCCTATCCCGCCGTTTCTACTCGACGTTTTATTCTCTTTTAACATTGCCTTGGCTTTGATTGTTCTTCTTGTCGCGATTTATACCGATAGACCCTTAGACTTTGCTGCGTTTCCAACGGTTTTATTAGTCGCGACACTGCTGCGACTCGCGCTTAACGTTGCATCGACCCGTGTAGTATTACTCGAAGGTCACAATGGTGGTGATGCCGCCGGTAAGGTGATTGAGGCCTTCGGCTCCGTGGTCATAGGCGGTAACTATGCAGTGGGTCTAGTTGTATTTATCATCTTGATCATTATCAACTTTGCCGTTGTGACTAAAGGTGCTGGCCGTATTGCCGAGGTGAGTGCTCGCTTTACCTTAGATGCGATGCCCGGTAAGCAAATGGCCATCGATGCCGACTTGAACGCAGGTATTATTAATCAGGATCAAGCCAGAACCAGACGCGCCGAGGTGACCCGCGAAGCCGACTTCTATGGCGCAATGGATGGTGCATCTAAGTTTGTGAAGGGCGATGCGATTGCCGGTATCATGATCCTAGTTATCAACATTCTCGGTGGGTTTATTATCGGGATTGTGCAGCACGGTTTGACATTCTCCCAAGCCGTTGAAATTTATACCCTGTTAACCATTGGTGACGGTCTCGTCGCACAAATTCCAGGTCTATTACTGTCTATCGCCGCGGCGTTGATGGTGACCCGTCAAAATGAATCTGGCGATATGGGCCAGATGCTGATCAGTCAGATGTTTGACAGTCATAAGTCGCTCAGTATTGCGGCTGGCGTACTCTTTGTCATGGGTATTGTGCCAGGCATGCCACATATGGCGTTTTTAAGCTTTGCCGTGATCACAGCAGGTGCTGCTTACTTTATCTTCAAACGTAATGAAGCTAAACGTGCCAAAGCCCTTGAACAAGTCAAAACCGGCCCAACGGAAAGAGCCGAAAGAGAACCTAAAGAACTTAGCTGGGACGATGTGCATCACGTTGACACTATCGGTCTGGAAGTGGGTTACCGTTTGATCCCATTAGTCGATAAGGGACAAGGTGGTGAATTACTGAGCCGAATCAAAGGGGTACGTAAAAAGCTTTCTCAAGAACTGGGCTTCTTGGTGCCTGCGGTACATATTCGTGACAACCTCGATTTATCACCTAATGCCTACCGCATCTCGTTAATGGGCGTGGTGGTTGGAGAGGCGGATATTCGCCATGACTGCGAACTCGCCATCAACCCTGGCCAAGTTTATGGCAAGCTCGATGGTATCGAAACACGTGACCCTGCCTTTGGTCTCGAAGCCGTGTGGATTGCCCCTGAGCTGCGTGAACATGCACAAACCTTAGGTTATACCGTGGTGGATGCTGCGACAGTGGTGGCAACCCATATTAGCCAAATATTGACGAATAACGCGGCGAAACTCTTAGGCTACGAAGAAGTGCAACAACTGATGGATATGCTTGCCAAGCATTCACCTAAGCTGGTGGATGGCTTTATTCCTGATGTGATGCCGCTCGGAAATGTCGTAAAAGTGATGCAAAACCTATTAAATGAAGGAGTTTCTGTCAGAGACTTGCGTACCATAGTGCAAACTTTGTTAGAATACGGCACTAAGAGTAACGATACTGAAGTGTTAACGGCGGCAGTGCGTATCGCATTGAAGCGCATGATAGTTCAAGAGATCTCGGGTCCTGAACTTGAAATACCTGTCATAACTTTGGCGCCAGAGTTGGAACAGATGTTGCATCAGTCAATGCAAGCAACCGGTGGCGATGGCCCAAATATCGAACCTGGTCTTGCAGAGCGTATGCAGCAATCCTTAGCGGATGCCGCTCAAAAGCAAGAAATGGTTGGTCAGCCCGCTATTTTGCTAACGTCAGGTATGTTACGTGCGACACTGTCTCGCTTTGTTAAATATACTATTCCTAATCTCAGAGTGATTTCTTACCAAGAAATCCCCGATGAAAAGCAAATACGCATAGTGTCTGCCGTCGGCCAGTAGAGGACGCATAAGTGAAGATTAAACGTTTTTTTGCCAAAGACATGCGTGCTGCACTGGCCCAAGTGAAGGACACGCTCGGCTCCGATGCCGTGATTATGTCGAATAAAAAGGTAAATGGCGGCATTGAGATTGTGGCCGCCGTTGACTATGACGAGCCCAAAGCGAAGGCGCCTGCCGCTGCACCGACTTTTATGGATGTGAGTGATGACTTAGTGTCGCTCGGTGCTAAAGCGCCGATTCGCGCTGAAACTAAGTTAAAACCCTCGGCGCCAGCAGACTCTCTCCAAGCATTGCTCGAGAAGCAACAAAGCCGTTTAAACCAACAGCTCACCCATCAACAGCAAGACGCCGAACTGCCTGCGTGGGCACAAGGTCTACAAGCTCCCGCCGCGCCAAAAGCTGAACGCCGTGATATGGGACAGACTTTCGATAAGAAGCCGCAGGTTTCACAGAAGCAAAATGCGGATATTGAAGCGATGCGTGATGAGTTAGCATCCTTACGCAATTTGCTTACTCATCAAGTGTCTGCGCTGATGACTGAACACAAAAAGCGTATCGATCCTGTGGGTGCCATGCTGGAGTCAAAGTTACTGGAAGCGGAGTTTTCGCCTGCGGTCGCGAACAAGTTAGCGGCGCTTAGTCAACACTATACCCCGGCAGAATTAGTTCGTGCCTTGCCACAAAGTCTAGCGAATATGCTTGATAATCAAGGTGATGATATCGTTAAGCAAGGTGGTGTTGTGGCGCTGGTTGGCCCAACAGGTGTAGGCAAAACCACTTCCTTAGCGAAATTAGCGGCTCGCTTCGCCGCCCATCATGGTGCGGATCAAGTCGCCTTGATTACTACCGATCATTATCGTATTGGCGCCTATGAGCAATTGGCCACCTATGGCAAAATTATGGGATGCCCAGTTAAGCAAGCCCATGATCTTGCTGAGCTAGAGCAAATACTGTATCAGTTCAGAAATCGCAAGCTAGTATTGATAGATACTGCGGGAATGGGCCAACGAGATATGCGGCTTTACCAGCAACTTGATAATTTAACTGCAAATAGCAGAATACCTATCCGCAGTTATCTGGTACTGTCTGCCACAGGACAGCGCCGCGTGCTACAGGATGCTGTAAATCACTTTAAACGCATTCCCTTATCTGGTGTTGTACTCACCAAACTTGATGAGTCCGTGTCGTTAGCGGGTGCATTAAGTGTGTTGATCCAAAGTGGGTTGCCATTAAGTTATGTTACGGATGGGCAGCGAGTGCCCGAAGATATGAAAGTTGCCGATACTTTGCTGCTCGCAGAGCAGGCGTTAGCAGCTTTAGAAAACACTGAACAACAATCGTTACCAGACACAGCGTGGTCAGATAATATGACCTGTGCATTTGAGTAGAGTTATGACCCTGGATCAAGCAAGTGGTTTACGTATGATGAATCAACCCTATAACGAAAAAGTGAAAGTAATCGCGGTTACGGGTGGTAAAGGTGGCGTGGGTAAAACCAGCGTGTCTATCAATACCGCAGTAGCATTAGCCGAAAAGGGCAAGCGTGTCTTAGTGCTTGATGCCGACCTAGGCTTAGCAAACGTCGATGTCATGTTAGGGATCCGTGCTGAACGTAACCTTTCCCACGTACTCTCTGGCGATGCTGAGCTGGATGATATTATCGTCCGAGGACCTAAGGGCATAGGCATTGTCCCTGCGACCTCAGGAACTCAAGGCATGGTAGAGTTGAGCCCTGCGCAACATGCGGGCTTAATTCGTGCTTTCAGTGAGATGCGTACCCAGTTTGATATCCTCATCGTGGATACTGCCGCGGGGATTTCTGACATGGTACTCAGTTTCTCTCGCGCGTCACAGGATGTGTTGGTGGTTGTTTGTGACGAGCCAACTTCTATCACTGACGCCTATGCGTTAATCAAAATTCTCAGCCGTGAACACGGCGTTTTCCGCTTTAAAATTGTTGCTAATATGGTGCGCAGTTTGCGCGAAGGTATGGAATTGTTTGCTAAACTCAGTAAAGTGACCGACAGATTCTTGGACGTGGCACTTGAACTGGTTGCGACCATTCCGTTTGATGAAAACCTTCGCAAATCAGTGCGTAAACAAAAGTTAGTTGTTGAGGCTTATCCTAAGTCTCCAGCTGCGATTGCGTACCATGGCCTAGCGAATAAAATCATGAGCTGGCCAGTACCACAGCAACCTGGTGGGCATTTGGAGTTTTTCGTTGAACGTTTAGTTCAGCGACCAGATTTTCAAGAGGAAAAAACGAGTGAATAAAGCCGCAGCGTATACTTGTTTAGACAGTAAAACGTCAATCGTTGAACAGTATGCACCGTTGGTCAAAAGAATTGCACATCACTTGCTCGCCAGATTACCTGCCTCAGTGCAGCTCGATGACTTGCTTCAAGCGGGGATGATGGGGTTATTAGAAGCATCATCCAAGTTTGATGGTGGCAAAGGTGCAAAGTTTGAAACCTTCGCCGGCATACGGATCCGTGGCGCCATGTTGGATGAGATCCGTCGTGGCGACTGGGTTCCCCGTTCTGTTCATCGTAATAATCGTCGAGTTGCTCAAGCCATTGATGAGTTAGAGCAAGTGTTGGGTCGTGATGCACGCGACACAGAAATTGCAGAAAAACTTGATATGACGCTCGATGAGTACCATCATATTCTTAACGATGTTTCTGTTGGTAAAATCATAGGGATAGAAGACTTAGGCGTATCGCAGGATATACTCACTTCGAGCGATAATGTCAGTGATGGTACATTTGAAGCGTTAGCAGAAACCCAGTTTCATTCAGCACTAGTTGAGGCGATAAAATTATTGCCCGAAAGAGATGCGCTAGTGCTATCGTTATACTACGATGAAGCATTGAATTTAAAAGAAATTGGCGCCATTCTTGAGGTAAGTGAATCGCGAGTTAGCCAGATATTAAGTCAGGCAATGTTGCGGCTCAAAGGCAAACTCAAGCATTGGACATAAGTATAATTATTTATTGAGCACAGAATGTCAGCTCACCGGAGGAAACCTTGGACAAGAATATGAAGATTCTCATCGTTGATGACTTTTCGACAATGAGACGTATCATCAAGAACTTGTTGCGAGACTTGGGGTTTAACAATACCCAAGAAGCAGACGACGGCTCAACTGCGCTGCCTATGTTACAAAAAGGCGACTTTGATTTTGTCGTGACAGACTGGAACATGCCAGGTATGCAGGGTATTGATTTGCTAAAGGCTATTCGGGCTGACGATTCCCTTAAGCATTTACCCGTATTAATGGTTACCGCTGAAGCAAAACGTGAACAAATTATTGCTGCCGCACAAGCCGGTGTTAACGGCTATGTGGTTAAACCTTTTACCGCAGCAACACTTAAAGAGAAGTTAGATAAAATATTCGAACGACTCGCTTAAGCAGGGATGAGCTATGAAGTCACAAACATCAGGGCTCATTACGCTCGAGAAGGCTCAGCGTTTAGTTGAACTATTAAGCGCGAATGAACAAGCTCAAGCAGATGATTTATTTAGGGAACTCGCGGCTCCACTTCAACGGGAGCTCTTTGATGAAGTTGGTAAATTAACCAGACAACTTCACAGCGCATTAATGGATTTCCAAGTTGATAATCGTTTGGTTGAACTCGCGAATAACGAAATTCCCGATGCTAAGGAACGGCTAAGTTATGTCATTGACATGACCGAGCAAGCAGCGAATAAAACCATGGATGCGGTAGAAGAGTGCTTGCCGCTCGCGAATGCATTAACGGCGAATATTCAACAAGTGATGCCTTCTTGGGACAAATTGATGCGCCGTGAAATCGCTCTGAGCGATTTTAAAGCGCTTTGCCACAATGTGCAGCATTTGATGTCACGTAGCGAATTGGATTCCAATCGCTTACGCGAATTGCTCAACCAGATTTTGATGGCGCAGGATTTTCAGGACCTGACTGGACAAATGATCCGGCGGGTGATCGATCTAGTGATGGAAGTTGAAAGTAATCTGGTGTCTATGCTGACAGTATTTGGTGAGCAACCCGTGATTGAGAGTCAGATTACTCAGAAAAATAATATTGAAGCTGAAGGACCGATAATGAATGCCGAGCTTCGTCAAGACGTCGTTACCGGTCAAGATGAAGTCGATGATCTGCTGTCGAGTCTGGGTTTCTAACTGGGAGTCAATTTGATGGCCTTTGATGTAGATGAAGAGATACTCCAGGACTTTTTAATTGAAGCGGGCGAAATTCTTGAGTTGCTGCAAGAGCAGCTGGTCGCGCTTGAAAACAATCCTGATGATACTAACTTGCTAAATGCAATTTTCAGGGGGTTTCATACTGTAAAGGGCGGTGCGGGTTTCCTTAGTCTCACTCCCATGGTGGATGTCTGTCACGAAGCAGAAAACACCTTCGATTTATTACGTACAGGCAAACGCAGTGTCTCCGCCGAGTTAATGGACATCATTCTTCAGGCTGTCGATGCGATTAATACTATGTTTGCTCAAACCCAACAAGGCGAGCAACAAGACCCAGCAGATCCTGCATTATTGGCTAAGTTGAAAATGCTCAGCTCCGGTGAGCCGCTTCCTTCCGAATCGGGTCAAAGTAGTGCCGAAGTTGAGCCATTGCCTGAGCCCGAACCTGTCATAGAAACTGTGGTTGAAGTCGCCGCCGTTGAAGAAATGCCGATTGAGAAATCAGAGCTTTCAGATTCCAGTATTGATGAAATCGATGAAGCAGAGTTTGAAGCATTACTCGATGCGTTGCACGGCGCCGGAAAAAGCCCCGGAGTTTCTGCGCCTCAAGCCGATGCTGCCCCTGCTGTGCAAAATAAGCCTCAAGCGACATCTGCAAGCGCAAGCGATGATATCACCGATGACGAGTTTGAAGCGCTGCTCGATGAGCTGCACGGTTCTGGTAAGTTTAAAGGTAAAGTGGAAGAGCCTGCCAAGCCAAAAGCTGAAGCAGTTGTCGCTGCACCAAAGCCTGCCGCTCCTGCTGTTGATTCGGACGAAATCACTGACGATGAGTTCGAGCGTCTCCTCGATGAATTACATGGCAAAGGCGGCGCGCCAGCAAAAGCCACTGCCAAAGTTGAATCTGCTCCAGCTAAAACCGAGCCCGCTAAAGCGCCTCCAAGTGCCGCGGCGCCTTCAACGCCTGCCGCTCCCAAAGCCAGTGTTGCTACGCCAGCAACCCCTCCCGCGGTAAAAGCCAAAACTGATGTCGCGGTTGCTGAAAAAGCCCCGGCTAAAGCAGCGACAGCAGCGTCTGCTAATGTACCTCAGGGCGAGACAACTGTTCGCGTCGATACCGCGAGGCTCGACCAAATCATGAACATGGTCGGCGAGTTAGTGTTAGTGCGTAACCGCTTATTGAGCTTAGGCATTAGTCGTGATGACGAGGAAATGTCTAAGGCGCTAGCGAATTTAGACTTGGTGACAGCGGATTTGCAGGGCGCGGTGATGAAAACGCGTATGCAACCCATCAAGAAGGTCTTTGGTCGCTTCCCTCGGGTTGTACGCGATTTAGCCCGTACTCTGAATAAAGAAATCGATTTAGTCCTTGTGGGTGAAGAGACCGACCTCGATAAAAACTTAGTTGAGGCGCTCGCTGATCCGTTAGTGCACTTAGTGCGAAACTCGGTAGATCACGGTATTGAGATGCCCAATGACCGTGAGGCCAGCGGCAAACCGAGAACGGGGACCATTACCCTGTCTGCAAGCCAAGAGGGTGACCATATTCTGCTGAAAATCGAAGATGATGGCGCAGGTATGGATCCTGAAAAGTTGAAGCAAATTGCCATCAAGCGTGGGGTACTCGATGAGGATACCGCTGCGCGGATGACCGACAGCGAAGCTTATAACCTGATTTTTGCGCCTGGCTTCTCGACTAAAGTGGAGATTTCAGATATTTCCGGCCGTGGTGTTGGGATGGACGTGGTGAAAACCCGTATTACACAACTTAACGGAACTGTGCATATCGACTCGATGAAAGGCAAAGGCACCATACTTGAGATTAAAGTGCCGCTGACCTTGGCGATTATGCCGACCTTAATGGTGGACGTTGCCAAGCAGGTGTTTGCGTTGCCTTTATCCAGTGTGAATGAGATTTTCCATCTCGATCTCACCAAAACCAATATTGTCGATGGACAACTTACTGTGATTGTCCGCAACAAGGCCGTACCGCTTTTCTATCTGGAGCAGTGGTTACATCGCAATCGAACCAGCTTTAAACATGGTGATAAGAAACACGGTCATGTGGTGATTGTACAGCTGGGAATGATGCAAATTGGTTTTGTTGTTGATGCTTTAATTGGACAAGAAGAAGTGGTGATTAAACCCTTGGGAGCATTGTTGCATGGCACGCCAGGTATGGCGGGGGCGACAATCACATCCGACGGTGGCATCGCCCTCATCTTGGATGTCCCTGGTTTATTAAAGCATTATGCGAAAAATAAAAGTTAGTTTCCAATAAGGAATGGAATGGCCATTAAAGTATTAGTCGTTGATGACTCAAGTTTTTTTAGACGACGTGTTAGTGAAATAGTCAATCAAGATCCTGAACTGGAAGTGATCGCGACGGCCTCTAACGGGGCCGAAGCGGTGAAGATGGCTGCCGAGCTAAATCCTCAAGTCATTACAATGGATATTGAAATGCCTGTCATGGACGGCATTACTGCCGTGCGTGAGATCATGGCGAAATGTCCAACACCAATTTTGATGTTTTCTTCATTGACCCACGATGGCGCCAAAGCCACGCTAGATGCCCTCGATGCGGGGGCGCTCGATTTCTTACCAAAGCGCTTTGAAGACATTGCGACCAATAAAGACGAAGCGATTCTATTATTGCAGCAAAGGGTTAAAGCCTTAGGTCGTCGCCGGATTTTTCGCCCTACGGTGCGTCCAACGGCGCCTACGCCGCCACCTCGTCAGAGTGCGAGTGCCGTATTAGGCGGCGCTGCTACCCATGCGCAACCTGCGCCAGCGCCTGTGCGTTCTTCACCTGCAACCTCGATTCGTCCAAGTGGTAAGCAATATAAATTATTGCTGATTGGCACATCGACGGGCGGGCCTGTCGCCTTGCAGAAGATTTTGACTCAGTTCCCAGCAAATTATCCTCATCCTATTTTGCTTATCCAGCATATGCCTGCGGCTTTCACCCCCGCTTTTGCGAACCGTTTAAACGGTTTGTGTAAGATCGAAGTGAAAGAAGCGGTTAATGGTGACGTATTGCGTCCAGGTTGTGCCTATCTTGCACCAGGTGGAATGCAAATGATGGTTGAGCGCGCTGGTGTTACTGGCCGTGTCAAAGTCTTGGCGGGTAGCGCTGAGATGAACTACAAACCCTGCGTCGATATTACCTTTGCCTCAGCATCTAAAGCCTATGGCGGTGATGTGCTGGCGGTCGTGCTGACGGGAATGGGAGCCGACGGCCGCGAAGGTGCGCGTATGCTGAAATCAGCGGGCGCGACCATTTGGGCTCAGGATGAGGCTAGCTGTGTGGTTTATGGTATGCCACAGGCGGTGGCCAGTGCGGGTATCGCCACTCAGTCCATTTCTCTGGATAACATGGCAGAGTCGATTTTAAAAGAGTCTGCGCGTGGCTAAGTCGAAAACACAGATAAGCACAAATATTTTGCTTATCATAGTGTTAATGGCGATAGCTATAGTGTGCCTCGGCGCGTTAAGTCTCGACTATCATCGAAAAATCATTGCATTACGCGATGATGTAAAGCGATTGGAGTCGACACAGATTTTGCTCATGGTGCCGGATGAACAGGCACAGGCGATTGCGTCTTGGCTCGCTTCCCATCCGGATCAAACCAAAGCAATGTTAAAGTTGGCTTCACCGGGGGAGCAAAAGGCGGTGACGCTAGGCCCTGAGGCGTTCTCGGCATCCGATGCAAAAATTCCGCCGACGCTTGAGAAATCGGTAGAGGATAAACCGCCGCAGCAGCAAACGGCTGTCGATCCCGTGCCTGAGTCTCTGCGTTCAGAAGCTTCATCGGCTTCTGCTACGGAAGCACAACCTCAGTCGAGTAATGTTCCCGTGGTGATTTCAGAAAATGCCGATGGGGTGAAAGTCATTAGTTTGCCTAACGGCGGCATACGAGTGACCACAAGGGAAGGCGAGTAGTGCTTGTCGTTGCTCAAACGGGCATGATGAATAGCCGAGAATCAACATTAAAGAGGTCAGTTCTTTGAAAGTCTGGACCATTGCGAATCAAAAAGGTGGGGTTGGAAAAACCACTTCAGTAGCCAGTTTAGCGGGCGCGCTCGCTAAACGGGGTAAACGTGTACTGATGATTGATACCGATCCCCATGCATCGCTTGGTTATTACCTTGGCATTGACTCTGAAGAGGTTCCTGGTTCGCTATTTGACGTGTTTGTGGCGCATAAGAGTCTGACGACTGACTTAGTGAAGTCCCACATAGTGCCCACCTTAGTCGATGGCTTAGATTTACTGCCCGCTACGATGGCGTTAGCCACGCTAGACCGAGCGCTCGGACATCAAGAGGGTATGGGGTTAGTGCTGCGTAATTTATTGGCACTGGTTGCCGATGAATACGATGTGGCGATTGTGGACTGTCCACCCGTGTTAGGGGTATTAATGGTGAACGCGCTGGCGGCCAGTCAACATATAGTGATCCCAGTGCAAACAGAGTTTTTGGCCATTAAAGGGCTCGAGCGCATGGTTAAAACCATGGAAATCATGGGGCGGTCAAAGAAAACCCGTTATAGCTATACCGTTGTACCCACTATGTACGATAAACGTACCAAGGCATCACCTGCTGCCTTGCAGGTGCTGAGTGAACAATATGGCGACAGCCTTTGGCGAGATGTGATCCCAGTAGATACTAAGTTTAGAGACGCCAGTTTGGCACATTTACCCGCTTCCCATTATGCAAGCGGCAGTCGTGGCGTAAAAGCTTACGAGCGATTATTAGATTTTCTTTTAGCTGGGGAGTTTGGCCATGTCAAAATCGGTTGATGAAACTGTTTTTGATTTTTTTGAATTATTGCTACATGAAGAAGACAGCAAAGCTGTGACTTCCCCGAATGCGCCTCAACATGAGATTGTGGCACCACTGGTTGGCAAAAAAAATGAAGCACAATTACTCGATGACGCCATTTTAGCCGAGCACAGTCAGGCTAAAGTGCACGCGAGCGTGACCATTGCTGCCGAAGTGCAGCCGCAGAAGGCAAAGTCTGTCAGCAATATGCCTCATCTTGATGAGCCTGCGCCGTTAGTTAATAAACAGGCTTTGGAGAAACTCCTCGCGCCGGTATTAAAAACGGTGGTGATTGAGGATAAGCCTGCTGAGGCCATTGTCGAGATTGCACCTGAAGTGGTTCAAGTTCAAGAGGTGGCTCATGACGAGAATACTTCGTCTGGCGCAACGCAAAACGACGCTAGCGTAACCATTGAGCTGCCATCCACAGTCGTAGATGACGAGATAATCATTGAGATAACACCCGAGACTCAGGTGGGGTTTGCCCCTCCAAGTATCACAAAAGACCTACAAGAAGTACTCGATGATGAGTTTCAAGTACTATTCTTTAAAGTGGCTGGGTTAACCTTAGCTGTGCCTTTAGTGAGTCTTGGTGGGATCGTTAAGGTTGAGCGGATTAATCATATTATCGGTCGCCCTTCTTGGTTTTTAGGGGTGCAAACCCATAGGGAAGAACAGTTAAATCTGGTTGATACCTGTGCATGGGTGATGCCAGAAAAATACACGGATAAACTGGCGCAATCGGTAAATTATCAATATCTTGTATTATTAGAAGGCAGTAATTGGGGATTAGCTTGTGAGTCTCTCGTTAATGCAGTAAAAATTAATAAATCGCAAGTAAACTGGCGCAGCAAAGCGGGGAAACGTCCTTGGTTAGCTGGTGTAGTGAAAGAACAAATGTGTGGCATTTTGCACGTACAAGCCTTAGTTGAAATGCTTGATGCGGGTTTAGGCTGTCAGGACTCCATTGGTTGAGGTAAACATGAAAGATACAAGAAATGTCGCGGCCGTGGCTGCAAGTAAAGATGATGCAGTATTGCAATGGGTTACCTTTAAGTTAGACAACGAAACTTATGGTATCAATGTGATGCAGGTGCAAGAGGTGTTACGTTACACTGAGATTGCTCCTGTGCCTGGCGCACCCCATTACGTATTAGGGATCATTAACCTGCGAGGCAATGTGGTGACTGTTATCGATACTCGCTCACGTTTTGGTCTGCAATCGGCGGAAGTGGATGATTCGACTCGTATCGTGATTATCGAAGCTGAGAAACAAGTGATCGGTATTTTGGTGGATAGTGTGGCCGAAGTGGTTTATCTGCGCCGCTCTGAAATTGATAATGCCCCGAATGTTGGCACTGAAGAAAGCGCCAAGTTTATCCAAGGCGTGAGCAATCGCGATAACGAGCTACTGATCCTCGTCGACTTAGACAAGTTATTATCCGATGAAGAATGGGCAGAGTTAAATCAGCTCTAAGCTTCCATGATGAGACGACAGATTAGCTAATCTGTCGTCCTTGCTTCTCACGATACAAACGGTTTATTTCGCCATTGTTTAACCGTTATGATTGCCGTTTGGTGAAACCGTTGTATTGTTGATTTCAGTTTTTAGTGATGCGTAAGGATGATTAATGGGCGATGAATTTTTAATCGCAGCCTTAGTTTATGTGATTGCGTGTTTAGGGTTAGTCCTTTATCTCCAAAAACAATTGAGTAAGTTGCGCAGTAAAGTTGAAGCGTTAACTGTACTGGTCAAAGAAGGCGATCGCCAACGTGAGTCCTTTAAACGGGAGTTGCAGGAGCTTCGCAGCGGCACTATCGGCATGGGACGACGTGTTATTGAGCTTGAGAAGCGCTTACATCAACAATCTGAGCGTATCGAAGAGTCGACGCAGCAGGATCCTCAAGCCAAACTCTATACCCGAGCGATGAAAATGGTCGCGTTAGGCGCGGGGGTGGACGAACTGATTAAAGAGTGTGAGTTACCTAAAGCTGAGGCTGAGTTGTTAATTCGTCTTCATCGAAAATAGGCTGCAAAGTCGCATCATTCTTATTCTTAGGCTTTCTCTACAATTTTCTTGTGCATGTTATTCCACTGCTCAGGCTTTCTCTACAATTTTCTTGTGCATGTTATTCCACTGCTCAGGAAATTTGCCATCCAACATGTACACAAACGCAATCAGTTCTGCGATCAGCAGATACAGTTCTTTCGGAATTTCCTCACCTAATTCGAGCAATCTTAAAAAATTGCTCAGGTGGGGATCTTGATGAATATAAACACCAGATGCTTTTGCGAGCGCAATAATTTCATCTGCAACCAATCCCTCCCCTGATGCCACGACTTTAGGGGCATGTTTCCCATCGTAACTTAAGGCGACGGCTTGCTGGGTTTTGGGTTCTTCATTCATCATTCATTCTCGATTTTAAGCACTTGTTTTCACTAAAAAATGATCGCCCGGGAGCAGTGTCGCCGGCACTTGGGCTATTTGCGTTGAAAGCTCACCTGGCGTAAAGCCTAGCTGGGATAATTTTTGGCCTAAGGGTGCTAAAAAATTATCGACGCGATTGAGCAGTTGTTGGCTATTACCTTTAAATTGAATATCTAACACTTGCTGATGGAAGCGTGCCGAAATCAGCAGCGGCCCCTGTGCAAGATTAAACTTCAATTGCAGATGCCAACCTTTGTGCTTTTGTTGTTCGTCATCATTGGCATCTCGTTCAAATTTTCCTTCGAGCTGTTCATGCCGTTGATTGATCCCATAGGGCAGGGCAAAAAACCATACCAGATTGCCGTTATTTTCGCCGCTTGCCTGCTGATAAAGATGTAAGCTCGAGGCCAGTTGGCCCATGCTTTCAAGCCCTCCTGCTTTACTCAATTGTCCAAGCTGATTGGTCGATAAACCCGTTTTAGCCTGTAATTGCTCTAGGTAATCTGCCAGCTTCTGGCTGACCGTATTGTTGCCATTATTGGCCCTAAACCCCAACAATAGTTGAAATAGCGAGGTAATCGCATTGGCATTCAGAAAAACGGCGGGTTGACTAAGCTGTGAGGCGGCAAGGTTTAAGGCTGAAAGCCCAAGCATAGCGTCCCTTAATTCGCTCAGTTCACTTAATTGACCTAATGTCGGCGGGCTTAAATGGGGCAAATGTTTTAATAACTCCGCCGCGAGATTTGCTCCGCCACGCGCGAGCATTTGTTCTAACGGCAAGGCACCGGCTTTGGTAAAGGCTTTCTGTAGCACCTCATTGACACTGATTTGTGCCTCGGTGGACTTATTTGTTTTTTCGCCTAATTGAGCCTCCATCGCCTGTGGTTTGAGATTCAGTGGCAACTCGTTACCGACTAAGCCAGTTTTAGTGGAACTTGTAGGGGGGAGATCCTGTTGAGCCTTGGCCGCTAAAGGCGAATTTCGATTGCTATCGAGATTGTTCGCCCCCGATCCCATAGTTTTAGCTTCTAAAGGTTTTAATTCTAGAGGCTTAGATTCAAAAGGCTTAGATTCAAAAGGCTTTGATTCAAAGGCCTTGGATTCTAACGCCTTAGCATCCAGCACTTGTGCTTTTTGCTGATTTTGGGAAGTTTCTTGCGATTGCGCCGCAGTATTTAACGTTTGATTTACAACAGTCAGCTTAGGTTCAGTATTGGCTTGTAGACTGGTTTGAGGATTAGCGGCCGATACATTGATTTTGCTGCTTGGCATATCTGTTGCGGAAGAAGGAGCTAGCATATTGGCAGCTTTATTCTCCGAGGACACAGGTGCTTGAGTGCTAGGCTTCGCTGTATTTAATGGCTCGGCCTGTGGTGCAATTCCTTCAAGTTTACGTAAAAATGCAGCAATTATCTGAGCAGGCTCAGTTTTAGTGATGACCACATTAGCTGCTTGTTTATCAATAATGGGAAGTTGAGTTTCATTTATTGGCGCGCCAATGTGGATTTCAAGTTTGCTCAGTATTGGGGTCAGGACTAAAATAGGCCTTCCTTGCGAGAGGCTTATTTTAGCTTGATATTCTCCAGTGCTGAGTCGAGTACCTGGATCCTGTGGCACCACAGTCCCGTTAGCAAATTGAAATTCTTTCGTTGTAACAGTGACATTGGGTAGCGGATATCCCTGTGGCCTTGCCGCTAGGGTATAGAGCTTATCCAGGGAGATGCCATTTTGCTGCGCAAGTTGCGCTATCGCTTCGGGCAATTTTAGGGTCAGTGTCGCGCCTAGTGTCAGTAATTGTGCGTTAGCGACTGTGCTATTGGCACTCGTGCTGGCTGTGGCTTCTGGGGTGATTGGATTCACTAAGAAACTACTCGCCACAATCAAGGCTTGTCTTTGCTGTGCATTAACAAGCTTTAAATTATATTCTGTACCGTTTAGAATAATACTATCGCCCTCGGGGGAGACTTGTACTTCAGCTGGAAGGGGACGTGAGTGTACGCTCACGGCATCGTTTGAAGAGGCTGGAGCGATTAATTGCGCATTAGCGGTATTAATAAGTGGAATTGACTCCATGTGAGGCCCTTGTTGGTGTATCTAACGGCACGCTATTTTGAAAAATTATCAATTGACCAAAATGTTTTGCCAAGTATGCTTATGCGCTTTGTAAAAACAACGACAGTTTCTCTGTCATACTAGAGTATGCCACTCAGGTGAATAATCTTTTATCGTCACTTGTCCTTGGTCACTTTAGCAAAACTCGATATCTAAGCAGTACATTTATTTAAGAGAGCAATATGAAGTTGAAATGGCTAGGGGTACTTTTAGGATTTGCATTACTGCCTAAGGTGTATGGGGCAGAGGCGACTGTACCTGAGGCTACTCCAAAGGATACGGCTTCAGCAGTAAAGATTACTTACGATGACCCGCGTGATCCCTTTGAGGGGTTTAACCGTGCAATGTGGGATTTCAACTATCTGTATTTAGACCGGTATATTTATCGTCCTGTCGCACATGGATATAACGATTATCTGCCATTGCCCGCAAAAACGGGGATAAACAACTTCGTACAGAATTTGGAAGAACCGAGTAGCCTAGTTAACAACGCCTTACAGGGTAAATGGGGCTGGGCAGCAAATGCTGGTGGCCGTTTTACGGTGAACACCACAATCGGTTTACTCGGGGTATTTGATGTGGCGGATATGATGGGGATGCCACGCAAGCAAGATGAATTTAACGAAGTGCTAGGCTACTACGGCGTGCCAAACGGACCGTACTTTATGGCTCCGTTTGCCGGCCCCTATGTGGTGCGAGAACTCGCATCGGATTGGGTTGATGGTCTATACTTTCCACTATCTGAGCTAACAGTGTGGCAATCCATTGTTAAATGGGGACTTAAGAGTCTTCATGCGAGAGCGTCGGCGATTGACCAAGAAAGGCTTGTTGATAATGCGCTCGATCCTTATACCTTTGTGAAAGATGCGTACTTACAACACATGGACTATAAAGTCTATGATGGCAATGTTCCTCAAAAACAAGAAGATGATGAGTTGCTCGATCAGTACATGCAGGAACTTGAGTAAGCTTATGCGCTGTACTTGGCTGTAAATCCTTTTTTGCAGCCAAGCCCTTGCCGTATTGAATGATTCTTCCGATGTCATGATTGAGTTATTGCTATCGCAATGAATGTTATTCGGGAATCTTTATGGCGTTAAATGATGTTTCTATTCTTTTGGTCGAAGACGACCCGGTCTTTAGGCAAATCGTCGCCACTTTTCTGATTGGGCGCGGTGCCGAAGTTGTGCAGGCCTGCGATGGTGAGCAGGGATTGTCCATTTTCAAGCAACAACGTTTCGATATCATTCTTGCCGATCTTAGCATGCCTAAACTCGGTGGGCTCGATATGCTCAAGGAAATGAGTAAATTAGAGCCGCTGGTGCCATCAATTGTGGTCTCTGGCAATAACGTAATGGCGGATGTCGTTGAAGCCCTGCGTGTTGGTGCCTGTGATTATCTCGTAAAACCCGTCCCCGATTTATTTATCATCGAACAAGCGATAAAGCAGGGGTTGCAACGACACCATTCCGATGATGTGACTCAAGCCGAGTTTGATGCTTTATCTAATCAAGAGCTCAAGGATAACTTGGTTCTGTTAGAACAAAGTGTCGAGGCTGCTAAGCAAGTTCAGCAGCAGCTGTTTCCTGCCTCTAACATCAGCTATCCCACGGCCAAAGTGGATTACAGTCTATTTAAGAGTAGCGATATCAGCAGTTACTTTATTGATTCCACTATGGTGGGTAGTGACTACCTCATCATGTATATGGCCCATCTCTATCCCGAAGACAATAGAGCGGCTTTTGCCTGTGTATTGCTGCGCAGTTTTGTTAACCAAAAGCTCAAAAGTTATCGTAGTGGCCAAAGCAAGACGATCATCGAGCCCTTTAATATGTTGAGTTATTTGAACGAGCGTTTAGTTAAATCTGGCCTCGATATTACAGTCGATATTATTTATGTCGCTATCGAATTAACTCGGTATCGCGCCGCGATTGCGCAAGCTGGTAAGGGGCTGAGGTGCTACTTGCGTAATGATGAAGGTTTGAGTCCATTAGCGCTTTCTGAGAGCTTGCAATTGGGGATGTTAGACTGGGGGAAACCGAGCATTCAGTTTCGCACTATATTGCCGCAGGAGCAGCTTTGTATTGCGACCAGTGAGCCCGAACACAAGCAGCAACTCTTAGAAAACCAATTTAAAGGCCTTGTTTATGATTCACAGTTACCCGCGGGTGGCTTTATGCAATTAAGCCTATAACGGTGGCCAAATTCACTATGCCACTACAGTGACTTTGTGCGTATCGATGATAACGAATATGAAGGTTGGCGATATCTACTGTTACTCTGACATGTAATCATAAATTAGCTCGACGCTTATGTTCATTATCTAAGCTACAAATAAAAAACGCTGCCATGGCAGCGTTTTTATTGATTGAACCTAACGCAGATTAACGTTTAATCGCTTCATGCTCACCGGTAACGGCAATTTCATCTTCTAACGCTTCGGCTTCGTTGTGATGCTTGCTTTCTGCGCCATGCATCCAATCCACAAGTTTGTCGGCCATGAAGTATAAGATCACACCAGAAAGCGCAGCAGTAATCGCAATACCCGAGAAAATGGCCATTGCATTGGCAAGCTGTTCTTCTTTTTCACCGCCGTGGCCGATGAATGAGCCCACTACGCCACCAATCTTGTTAGCTGCAGCAACGAACAGGAACCAAGCACCCATCATTAATGAAGCAATACGTAATGGGGCTAGCTTAGTCACCATAGATAAACCAATCGGTGATAAGCAAAGTTCACCCATGGTGTGGAAGAAATAAGCACCGACTAACCACCACATGCTCGATTTCGCTGAAGCATCGCCACCCATCTCAACAACGGCACCGATCATGAATAAGAAGCCAACGGCTAATAGCACTAAGCCTAAAGCAAACTTAACAGGCGAGTTTGGTTCATTCTTACCTAAGCGTACCCAAATCGAGGCTACAACAGGTGCAAAAATCACGATAAACATCGCGTTCAAGGATTGGAACCAAGTGGTAGGAACTTCCCAAGTACCGATCATACGGTCGGTAAAGTCATTCGTGAACAGGTTCATCAAGCCGCCAGCTTGTTCAAACCCCGCCCAGAAGATGATGGTAAATAAGCCCATCACCATGATGACTTTAATACGGTCACGCTCAACTTTGGTGAGTGGCTCTTTGCGAACTTCGCCTTTTTCTGCCGCTTTTTGCTTTTCAAGCTTAGCAGCTGGGGTTCTACCGATATCACCAAGTAGCTTTTGCGCAAACAGAAGTTGGATGATTAATGACAGGATCATACCAATACCGGCACAGATAAAGCCGGCTTGGAAGTTGCCATCATAAGCCGCCACCACAGAACCTACGATAATGCCCGATAGGAAAGCACCGACGTTGATCCCCATATAGAAAATGGTGAATGCACCGTCACGGCGATGATCACCTTCTTCGTACAGATCGCCTACCATGGTAGAGATATTCGGCTTGAACAGGCCGTTACCTAAGATCAAGGTACCTAAGCCGACATAGAAAACTTCGGTTTCCATACCAGGTACCCAAGCGTGCGGCGTACCGAGAATAAATTGACCTGCGGCCATTAAAGTACCGCCAATCATAATCGCGCGGCGTTGGCCTAAAAAGGTGTCTGCTAACCAGCCACCGAGTAGCGGCGTTAAGTAAACAAGACCCGTGAATGTTCCGTAGAGTGAAATGGCGTCGGCTTGAGTCCAACCTAAACCGTGCCCCCCTTCGCTCTGAACCTTATCAACTAAATACAGCACCAAAATGGCGCGCATTGCGTAATAACTAAAACGTTCCCAAAGTTCTGTTGTAAATAGTAGGAATAGGCCCTTGGGATGACCAAGCATCGTCCCTTGTGGTTTTGCTACGCTCATGAAGTTTCCACCTTAAGCTCGTGATTGCCTGTGGCGCCCCTGAAACAGGATGATGTCACCACAGAAAAATGGTTGTTGCTCTTCTCATTTATCCACTGTGAATTCGTTGGTTTACTCAAGCTTTAAAGCAAGAGTAACTTGTTGAATTGCCGCGGCTTACGTATGAGTTATTGTTACGTTTTTATAATAAAAGTTATATTTTACGCGCGAAATTAAATAATTTCGCTAAAATCCCACCTTATATACCCTTTAAAAGTAACTAAAGTCAATTTTGGCTTGCTAACTGGTGAGATTATCTGCAACTTAGCGCAAACACCGATTAATGCTGATTTTACTAATATATGCAGCCACTGTTCAGATACCGAGCGGCAATCCCTTTGTGCCAAAAAACTGCTTCCATCCCTATTCACAACTTTGCTATGATTGCGAGCCGTGAATGGATGTCACTTAACATAGGGTAGTGAGATTAGTAAATGAAGGCATGGTACCTTTTGTACTGTAAACCTCGTAGTGAAGCGAGGGCTCAACAGAACTTAGCGCTTCAAAATTTAGAGACATACTTACCGATGGTTTCTGAAGAAAAATCTCAACGCGGGCAGAAGCGGATCTGTCGTGTACCTCTATTCCCAAATTATCTGTTCATCAATTTCGACCCAAGCCAAACCAGTGTTAAGCAGGTCAACTCTACTCGTGGAGTGAGCCGTATCGTCAACTGCCAAGAAAAAATGACACCTATTGACGATCGTATTATTCACGCCATTCGCATGAAAGAATTAACGCCTTCCCAAGCGGTTTTAGACCATGAATTAGAACTAAAAACCGGGGAAAAAATTCGCTTTAAAGACGGCCCTTTTGTGGATTTAGAAGGCATTTTTCAAGAGAAATGCCCGAACAAGCGCTGTCATGTGTTGTTTAATATTATGGGGCAGAGCAAAGTTGTAGTTGTTCCAGAAAATTCGGTCACGAGGTTATAACTCGATAAACATGGTAACTAGCGTGTGTTGCGAATTACTTCAGTGAATATCTATGTCATCGATGCTTAAACCATTTAGAGTATTTCGTTGTAGATAGTTTCGGTTTGTTGTTTCAATAGCATCGGGTTCTGAACATCAAACATAAAAAAGAAGTAGCATTTTGTACAACACTTAGCGTGTTGGATAGTACACTCTTACTTGTTTAAGCTTTTTTGAGTAAAAGCTCATGAGTAAGTGTATGGTTAGAATGTGATCTATTTTGTGAATTCTAATCATTACAGATTTTAAATTAACTTATCTAATTGATAATTATGAAGTTCGCATTGCGAAGGGGATTTTGGAAACCGTGATCCATGGGCGGTAGCGTGCCTAAATGTTACCATTTTTCTTAAATGGACGCTGCAATCATCATCTCCCCTTGTTCCCTTTGTCCAAAGAATCGTGGTGATTGCTATAGCATTCTCCTCAACAATAAATGTTTAGTTTACGCTCAGTTACTCATTCTGTGTATTTTGAGTGTAGTGGTGGTTTGTATTTACCTATCGGAGATATCTGGTGTTACAACAAGTCAAAAAATTCATCCTAATGGGTTTAAGTGCCTCTATATTGATGTGCTCTCAAGCGCAAGCGCTTACACCCTCTCCGCAAATGATTGAACAATTCAAACAATTACCCAAAGCAGAACAACAGCGCTTAGCAAGACAATACGGAATTGATCCCAGTATTATTTCTGGTAGTCAAACGCAGCCACAGATAGCTAATCCGCAGGTTGTTTCCGAGCGTCAAGTTCAGCCTGAGCGTACTAACGCAACAAATGATAAGAAAGAGAAAGCTGAATTAGATTTTTCTGTGGACTCTTCTAACCTCAAACTTCGTCGTTTTGGTTATGAAATGTTTGCGGGTGAGCCAAGCACTTTTGCGCCAGTATCCGATGTGCCAGTACCCAGCGAATATCTTGTTGGGCCTGGCGATAACATCAAAGTGCAGCTTTATGGAAAAGAGAATAAAGAATACGACTTAGTGATAAATCGCGAAGGAGTGATTCAATTCCCTGAGTTAGGCCCTATCCCTGTAAATGGTTTAACGTTTTCCGAATTGAGAGAAACTCTGGCGCAACGTATTCAGCAACAGATGATAGGTATTGAATCCAATATCACCATGGGTGAATTACGCTCAATTCGTATCTTTGTGGCAGGTGATGCTTACAAACCTGGTTCATATACAGTTTCTAGCTTATCGACTATTACACAAGCGCTGTTCGTTGCTGGTGGTGTTAACGAAATTGGCTCGTTACGTAATATTCAATTAAAACGAAATGGTAAGCTCGTTGGAACCCTAGACTTATATGACTTACTGCTAAAGGGTGATGCATCAGGCGACCTTCGCTTACATTCTGGTGATGTAGTGTTTATTCCGTCTATTGGTGGCCTAGTAAGTGTCTCTGGTGAAGTAAGACGTCCCGCTATTTATGAGTTAAAAAACAATGAAACCATGGCTGATGTTATTACAATGGCCGCTGGTTTAAATCCTGGGGCATACCCTAAAAGCAGCTCTATTGAGCGTTACAACAGCAAATCGTTAAAAACTGTTGTCAACGTCGACCTCACCAGTGATCAGGGGAAAATGACTCTAGCCAAAGCGGGTGATGTGATTCGTGTTAAAAACGCCTCAGAACAATTTGAAAGTGCTGTGACCGTTGTGGGGGCAGTTGTTCGTCCTGGTAAATACCAATGGTTCGCAGGACAAAAAATTAGCGATATCTTTCCTTCTATTTGGGGAGATTTAGCCATCTCTGCTGATTTAGATTATGCCTTGGTCGTTCGTGAAGTTAACGAATATGGGGATATTGAAGTCCATCAGTTTTCACCTGGAAAAGCGATTAGTAATAATAATAGTGACCAAGATATTGAGTTAAAAGCTCGTGATAAAGTAATTGTTTTTAACTTTTCTGACGATGTGCAAAACCGTTTTGAGCTTAACAAGTTAGTTAAACAACGTGTTGAGAAGGTTACTTCTTTAAACACTAATACCTTGATCAGTTCAGATTTATTCAAAGCAGGCTTTGTTCAGCTTGATAAGAGCAGAATAACTCAGCGCACGCAGTTGGCTGGTGTAGTTGTAACAGACAAAACAGACTCAGAAGATGTGGCCGTGGTCAAAGGCGTAGTCAACAAAATGTTGGCTAACTTATTTGATGACACTGAGTTACTCAAACTCAGTAATCAAATGGCACGTCAAGAATTACTCTATCCTGTTATGGTCAAGCTTAATAATCAGGGCAGAGCAGGTGCTGGTATTCAGGTTGTTGGGATTGATGGTCAGGTACGTTTACCTGGGTTGTATCCACTAACAGCGGGAGCAAAAGTGAATGATTTGGTTGTTGCAGCTGGTGGCCTAAAAGAAGGCGCCTACACAGCCAGAGCTGAATTAACCTCAACGGTAGTTGATAATTCAGGCTCAAAGACTGAGCATAAGAATATTGACTTAGCGTTAGCGCTGCAAAATAACTCAAGTGCAAATTTGTTGTTATCTGGCAGAGATATTCTCACTGTAATGACCACGCCTGACTGGCAAGAAACCAAAGTGGTTGAAGTAAGAGGTGAGGTGAAATTCCCTGGTCGTTACAATATTCGTCGTGGTGAAACCTTAAGCGATTTAATCACTCGTGTAGGTGGTTTTACTGAATATGCTGCATTACCTTCGGCAGTATTTGTGCGTGAGTCTGTGCGTCAGCAAGAACAGATTGAAATCAAAAAGCTGGCTGACCAGCTCCGTCGTGATATTGCTACCCGCGGGATTTCAAAAGATGGCACAGTAGTTAATTATGCCGATGCACAGTTAATGTTAACCGACCTTGAAAACATTAAAGCGGTTGGTCGTTTAGTCGTGGATTTACCAGCAATTTCACTCGGTATTACTCAGGCTGATTTGCAGTTAGAAGATGCTGACATTTTATATGTCCCTTCAACTAAACAAACGATCTCTGTGATGGGCGAAGTCCAACATCCTGCTACCCATAGATTTAAAGAAGGTTTAACAATCGACCAGTATCTAGCAATGTCAGGTGGTGCGAGAGAACGTGCTGATGAGGGAAGAACCTATGTTATTCAGGCTAATGGTTCAGTTCTAATGCCTTCGCGTTCAAGCTGGTTTAGCGGTGGTGAGCAATTGCAACCTGGTGATACTGTGATTGTTCCATTAGATACTGAATATAAAGATAACCTGACACTCTGGTCGCAAGTAACAGGCATAATTTATAATACTGCCGTAGCAATTTCTGCTATCTCAGGTCTATAGAAACTAGGAAATTGATGAGAACATCAGTGCCATTTGTGATTCTACAAGTCACTATGCTGATGTTCTTAGTTAGCGTTTATTAATTTTATCTAGCACTATTCTAACTAAAGAATTAACTCTGCGAGAATAAGTTTCAATGTCGAGCGAAACAAACACATATTTACAAGATTCAAGGTTAAGACCTGATTCGTGCGATGATGCACTTTTTAAAAATGTTCATCATTCTACAGACGATGAGATCGATATACGTGAACTACTATCCGCTTTATGGAAAGGAAAGTGGCTAATTATTACCGTTACAATGCTGTTTGCAATCGGTTCTGGAGTATTTGCTTTTAGCCAACCGAATATCTATAGAGCAGAGGCTCTATTGGCTCCCGCATCTGAAGAGCAAGGTGGAAGCCTTAGTGCTTTAGCGTCACAGTTTGGTGGTTTAGCTAGTCTAGCAGGAGTAAATTTAGGAAGTAAAAAGGGTACTGACAAGACCGAGCTTGCTATTGAAGTCCTAAAATCCCGTAGTTTCGCCAGTGAATTCATTCAGAAGCATAATATTCTTCCTGATTTGATGGCCGCAAAAAAGTGGAACCGTGATACGGATACATTAATATACGATGAGGATGATTATTTAGCTGATACTAAAACTTGGATCAGAGATGTAAAAGCACCATTTAAATCTGAGCCATCGATGCAGGAAGCATATAAAGAGTTTAGCAAAGTGTTCGGCGTTAATTCAGCTAAAGACACCGGTATGGTTAAGGTTTCAATTGAACATATATCACCTAATATTGCTAAGCAATGGGTAACCTGGTTAGTGCAAGATATTAATAAGGTGATGAAGGAACGTGATGTTACTGAAGCACAACGTAGTACAGCATTTTTAAATAAGCAAATAGCATTAACAAATGTTGCTGATATTAAAACCGTTCTTTACAAGTTAATTGAAGAGCAAGCAAAGACAATAATGTTTGCTGAAGTGCGGGACGAATATGTATTTAAAACTATTGACCCTGCAATTGCCCCTGAAGAAAAAGCGAAGCCTAAACGTGTACTTATTTGCATTTTAGGACTTATTTTGGGGGGGATGTTGGGTGTTGTTCTAGTTTTAATTAGATATTTTTCTAAAAAGTAAAGTTGGTTGGCCGAAATATGTTTAATATTGTGCAAGCCATGAATGGTTTCTTACTCATCTTTAATCCTATTAGGACATATTCATATGAGTTTACGAGTTAATAACGCGATGGAGTCTGATAGTTTTCTACCAGTTAAAACCGTTACTAAACGTTTTAAATCCAAAAATCAGGTTCTAAGCCAGAAGCTTATTTATGTATATTGTCCTGAAGACAGAGAGCAGGAGATTGGTTTAATCGTAGATGACTACAGTTTTGATATGGTTGTCAATGATTACAGCATCACTGATTTGAGTTGTAAGGTTATTTGTCATTTTGAAAGCGCGCGTTTGACTAAAGAGCAGAGACAGTTTCTTGTTAAAGCGACAGAACTTGGTGCTTGGGTAGAGCCTTTAGTTAGCTATCTTGATGAAAGACTTGGTTATACTGAGGTTCGATTACTACATAGTGGCTATTTTCTACATCAAAAAGCTTTTTCAATTTTATCTACAAAACGTACTCAATTAGCTAAAAGAGTTGTTGATTTATTTGCGGCGTTTCTGCTTTGTACTGTTGCAATTCCTGTTGGATTACTCACTGCATTGGCTATAAAGTTAGAAAGCCCAGGGCCAGTATTTTATAAACAGCGCCGTACAGGACAATATAATGACGAATTTGAAGTGATTAAATTTCGTTCTATGCGTAATGATGCTGAAAAGTCTGGTGCGCAATGGGCTACTCAAAATGATGCTCGTGTTACAAAAGTAGGTAACTTTATTCGTAAGACCCGGATCGATGAATTACCGCAGATCATCAATATTCTAAAAGGTGAAATGTCAATTGTTGGTCCAAGACCAGAGCGTGAAGTCTTTATTGAAGAATTAGAGCAAGAAATTCCTTATTATCGTTTTCGCCATGCTGTCAAACCAGGTGTAACAGGCTTGGCTCAAGTAAGTTATCCATATGGAGCGTCTGTAGAAGATGCAATTTGGAAACATAAATACGATATTTATTATATTAAACATCATAGTTCTCTTTTAGATATAAAAATTTTATTTAAAACAGTCAAAGTAGTGTTATTTGGAATGGGCAGGTAACTGCCTTTTTATTAAATTTTAGGTCAGACTTAATGAAGATTTTAGTAACTGGCGGTGCAGGGTTCATTGGTTCTGCAGTTGTACGCCACATTATAGAAAACACTGAAGATAGCGTTGTCAATGTTGATAAGCTAACCTATGCAGGAAACTTAGAGTCTTTGGCTCATGTTGCTGGTTGTTCACGCTATGCATTTGAAAAAGTTGACATTTGTGACCGTGCTGAACTAGATAGAGTTTTTGCAATGCACAAACCAGATGCAGTGATGCATCTTGCTGCAGAATCTCATGTTGACCGTTCTATAACAGGCCCAAGTGACTTCATTCAGACTAATATTGTCGGTACCTATACTTTACTAGAATCTGCTAGAGAATATTGGATGAAACTTGAAAGTCATAAAAAGCAGGCTTTTCGGTTCCATCATATTTCTACTGATGAAGTCTATGGTGATTTGCTGCACCCTGACGAAGTGTCACCGGATGTGACCTTGCCTCTTTTCACTGAATCAACACCCTATGCTCCAAGCAGCCCATATTCAGCCTCTAAAGCTTCAAGCGATCATCTTGTACGTGCTTGGTTACGCACCTATGGTTTACCGACAATAGTGACGAATTGTTCCAATAACTATGGACCTTATCATTTTCCTGAGAAATTAATCCCACTGGTGATCTTAAATGCACTTGAGGGTAAACCTTTACCAATTTACGGCAAAGGTGACCAGATCCGCGATTGGCTATATGTCGAAGACCATGCTCGCGCACTATATAAAGTGGTTACAGAAGGTCAAATTGGTGAAACCTACAATATCGGTGGGCATAACGAGAAGCAAAATTTAGAAGTTGTGCAGACCATTTGCACTATTCTTGATGCTCTCGTCCCCAAAGCAAGTTCATATGCTGAGCAAATCACCTATGTGACTGACCGACCTGGTCATGACCGTCGCTATGCGATTGACGCAACTAAAATGAGCCGTGAGTTGAATTGGCACCCTCAAGAAACCTTTGAAACAGGTCTTCAAAAAACTATTGAGTGGTATTTAGCTAATCAAGAATGGTGTCAACACGTTCAAGACGGTACGTATCAACGCGAGCGTTTAGGTATTTAATCTTTTTTATTTGCCCTAGATTTTATCTAGGGCTTATTTTTCTAGGAACTGATTTACTATGAAAGGAATTATTCTCGCTGGTGGGTCTGGCACTCGTCTCTACCCTATCACCAAGGGCGTATCTAAGCAGCTTTTACCTGTTTACGATAAACCCATGATTTATTACCCCATTTCAGTATTAATGCTAGCCGGTATTAAAGATATTTTAATTATTACTACTCCAGAAGATCAATCGTCATTCCAACGTCTTCTTGGGGATGGTTCTGAATTTGGTATTAATCTACACTACGCTATTCAAAGTAGCCCTGATGGGCTTGCACAAGCATTCATAATTGGTGAAGAGTTTATTGGTGATGACAGTGTATGTTTAGCGCTTGGAGATAATATTTTCTGGGGGCAAGGTTTTTCGCCGATACTTAAAAAAGCAGCTTTGAGACCTACTGGTGCAACAGTGTTTGGTTACCAAGTTAAAGACCCTGAGCGTTTTGGTGTTGTTGACTTTGACGATGATATGAAAGCTATATCAATCGAAGAGAAACCCACTAGACCTAAATCTAACTTTGCAGTTACAGGGCTATATTTTTATGACAATCGAGTAGTTGATATTGCTAAAAATGTTAAGCCTTCTGAACGCGGAGAATTAGAAATTACTAGTGTAAACCAAGCTTATTTAGAACTTGGCGAATTAAACGTTGAGTTACTTGGTCGAGGTTTTGCGTGGTTAGACACCGGAACTTATGAAAGTTTACTTGAAGCAGCTTCCTTTGTTGAAACTATAGAAAAACGTCAAGGCTATAAAATCGCATGCTTAGAGGAAATTGCATGGCGAAATAAATGGTTAACTAACGAACAGGTTACGGATGCCGCAAAGAAAATGGCAAAAAATAGCTATGGTGAATATTTGAATACATTACTCCAAAATGAGAGTTAGTCATGGGATTGGTAAAAATAGTTAACTTTAATGGCCTCGGGGATAATAGAGGACAGTTGGTTTCCTTTGAGGGAAATAAAAATATCCCCTTTGAAATTAAAAGAGTTTACTGCATCTATGCGACAAAAGGTGATGTGGTTCGTGGTTTGCACGCCCATAAAACGCTAAAACAAGTTGCAATCGCTTTGAGTGGTAGTTGTCGATTCGTTCTGGATAATGGAGTGACTCGTGAGGAAATGCTTCTAAATTCACCTACAGAAGGATTATTAATTGACTCATGTTTATGGCGTGAGATGCACGATTTTTCAGAAGATTGTGTATTAATGGTTTTAGCTAGTGACCACTACGATGAGAACGATTACATAAGAGATTATCAAAAATTTTTAAAAGAGAAAAATAATGTTTAATAATATTTTAATTATTGGTTCAGGTATCATGGGGCAAGGTGTGGCAACTTTGCTATTATCCAAAAAACTGAATGTGACACAAGTTGTTCGCACCCCTGATGCTGCTAAAACAACTCATGATAATATAATTAAAGCATTAACAAAGCTTGTTAGACGTACCAAGGTTGAGATTGACTTAGATGAAGTTTTGTCGAGATTTAACGTTGTTACTGAATTAAATTTAAATTCTAAATTTGACTTGGTTTTTGAGGCAATTGTAGAGAATTTAGACTCCAAAAAATCTATAATCAAAAAGTATGATAGCTATATAACTTCGGATACTATTTGGGCAACAAATACATCTAGCCTTTCAATTACGGACATGGCAGCAATTTACTCCTATCCAGAAAAATTGCTTGGCTTACATTTTTTCAATCCCGTAGCAAATATGGAACTGGTTGAAGTTATTCCCTCAATTCTCACGTCAGAAGATACTGTAAATCGTTGTTGGGACTTCTGTATCCACTTAGGCAAATCTCCAGTTAGGGTCGAGGATAGTCCTGGGTTTATTGTTAATAGGCTTTTAATACCCATGATAAATGAGGCTGTAGGCATTTTAGAAAGTAGAGTTGCCACAGTCGAGGAAATTGATTCAGCAATGAAGCTTGGTGCTCATCATCCCCTCGGACCTTTAGCTCTTGCTGATTTAATAGGTAATGATGTCTGCTTATCCATTATGAATGCTTTATATTCTTCAACATGTGATTCGAAATATCGTCCTTCTTATCTTTTACAGAAAATGGTAAGTGCTAAGAAATTAGGTAGAAAGTCTGGTCAAGGTTTTTATACTTATTAATACATGAAGGAGATATATTATGACTTCTAAAATACATCCGTCCGCCATCGTAAGTAGCAAGGCAATTATTGGAAATAATGTTGCAGTTGGCCCTTATTCTATTATTCATGATAATGTAGTTATCGGAGATAACTCTACGATAGAGGCATTCTGCGAACTTGGTGTAAAAAATAAGTTTTGTGATGATACGCCGTTAGTTATAGGTGAAAACTCTCATATAAGAAGTCATAGTGTGTTTTATGCATCCTCTAATTTTGGTAATAACCTAATTACTGGTCATAGAGTAACGGTTAGAGAAAAAACTAACGCCGGTGTGCATTTTCAGATTGGAACACTTGGTGATATACAGGGACATTGTGAGATAGGTGATTATGTAAAATGTCATAGCAATGTACATATTGGTAATAAGTCTAAAATTGGTAATTATGTTTGGATTTTCCCATATGTTGTACTAACTAATGACCCACATCCTCCAAGTGAAGTTCTTATCGGTTGTGAGGTAAGTGATTTTGCTGTAATTGCTACTATGTCGGTTATTCTACCTGGTGTCAAAATTGCGTCTGATACATTAATTGGTGCTGGTAGTATAGTCGGTAAAAACGTTGATGAGGGGTGGGTTGTCGCTGGCAATCCTGCAAAGCCTATCTGTCCTATTAGTAAGATTAATTTGAAAGATGGTAGTGGTCGTAAAGCTTACCCATGGAGAAGTCATTTCCATCGCGGTTATCCTCAGCATGAAGTTGAAAAGTGGCTGAGTGAATTCAACTTAGAAAATTAAACTAAGTATTTTTATTCACTAGAAGAGAATTATTGTGATAAATTTTTTAGATCTAAAAGAAATTAATAAACAATATCAAACTGAGTTAAAGGATGCTTGTGCGAAAGTAATTGACTCAGGTTGGTATATTATGGGCAACGAACTTGCTCAATTTGAACTTGAGTTTTCTGCTTACTGTAATACTAAATTTGCTATTGGTGTTGCCAATGGATTAGATGCATTAATTTTGACTATTAGAGCTTGGAAGGAGTTAGGTAAACTTAAAGCTGGCGATGAAGTTATTGTCCAAGCTAACACTTATATCGCTTCAGTTCTGGCTATTACTGAAAATGATTTAGTCCCTGTGCTAGTAGAGCCAAATTCTGAAACATATAATCTGGATCCGCAAACTGTTCGTGAAGCCATTACTGAAAAAACCAAACTGATTTTACCTGTACATTTATATGGTCAACTCTCACCAATGCCAGAAATTATGGCTATCGCAGAAGAGTATGATTTATTAGTTTTGGAGGATTGCGCACAGTCTCACGGCGCTGAAATACAAGGTAAGCGAGCCGGAAACTGGGGTGATGCTGCAGGTTTTAGTTTTTACCCTGGGAAAAACTTAGGCGCTCTAGGTGACGCTGGTGCTATTACAACTAATGATCCGGAGTTAGCCGAAACTTTAAAGGCGCTTCGAAATTATGGCTCTCATAAAAAATATGAAAACCTATACCAAGGTGTCAATAGTCGACTAGACGAAATACAAGCTGCAATGTTGCGCGTAAAATTGCGTCACTTAGAGGCCGAAACTGAACGTCGTCAGTTAATAGCGCAAACATACCGCGCTGGTATAACAAATCCACTGGTTACACTTCCGCATGTCACTGCTGAACTTGCTCACGTATGGCATTTATTTGTTTTACGCTGCGAAAAAAGGGAAGCTTTACAGCAATATCTCGCGAGTAAAAACATACAAACATTGATTCATTATCCAATTCCCCCACACAAGCAACAGGCGTATGGTGAGCTCAACTCACTGCAATTGCCTATTACTGAGCAGATCCATCAACAAGTGTTGTCAATTCCGCTAGACCCTACAATGAGTGATGAAGATATCGAAGAGGTGATCGGAGCAATAAACGGATTTAGTGCATGAAACGTTTGTTAAAAGTCACTGCTTTGACAGGTTTACTGACCCTACTGAAAATGGCGATGGGTTTTGTTATTGCTAAAGTAGTGGCAATTTACACCGGACCAACGGGCTTGGCTATGCTTGGTCAAGTGCAAAGTATGGTTAGCAGTTTAAACGGCGTTATTAATGCTCCAGCAGGAAATGGAGTTGTTCGTTTTACTGCTGAGCACCAGGAGCAAGGTTTCGAAGCCTGTGCTCCTTGGTGGAGGGCTTCTTTGCAATGGGTGGTTATTATCTCAGCCATTGCTATTCCTATTGGCTTACTATTATCGAACCAGATAGCGCAATGGCTATTCCAAGATACTCAACTTGCTTGGGTGGTTATTGCAACTGTTTCTGTGCTTCCTCTATCTGCGATTGGTACTTTATGTAATTCTGTTATTAATGGACAACAGCTATATCGACGCTACGTTGGTCTTGGCATGATTTCTGTGCTGATATCCAGTGGTGTAATGCTAGCTATGATAGCGTTTTATAATATAAAAGGTGCACTTTTTGCTGCAGCGATTCAATCTGCATTAATTGGCCTGTTAATGTTAATCGCAAACTTAAGACAACCATGGTTTAAGTTATGCTATTGGTGGGGATCAACTGATAGAGCAGCACGCAAAGCTATTGCGGGTTACATGTTAATGGCTATTACTAGCGCTTTAACGCTGCCAGTCGCACTGATTTTGATTCGGAATATATTAATTAGCCAAGTGGGTTGGGATGCAACTGGTCAATGGCAAGCCGTATGGAAAATATCAGAAGTTTATTTAAGTGTTATCACAATTGCATTGAGTACATATTACTTACCAAAATTATCATCACTACATGGTGTCGATAATGTTATTAACGAAATCAACAAAACCGTTAAGGTTATTTTACCTCTCGTTGCTTTAACAGCTCTTATAGTTTACTTATTGCGTGATATTGCAATTTCAATACTTTTCACAGAGGCATTTAGGCATGCTCGTGATTTGTTTGCCGTACAATTAGTTGGCGACGTTATAAAGATAGTTGCTTGGTTGTATGCATATCCTATGATTTCTCGTGGTGCGACTAAGTTGTTTATTGCTTCAGAAATTTTTTTTGCAATATCATTTTTAGTCCTTACGTACCTATTAGTTTCAAGTTATGGCTTAAGAGGCGTTACTATGGCTTACGCGATAAACTATTTATTCTATTTCTTTTTTGTATTTTTCAATAGAAGAGTCATCGCGTCTTAATATAAGATTTAGGTATTTAGAGAGGTAGCATTGTTTCGGTTCATTAAGTTATTTTCTGTTATATTTAATTATTCATATTTGTTTGTTATAAGCAAATTGACAAACTCAGCTGTGACTTTTCGTTTTCCAAAGATTGAATCTGGATTGAATCTTTTTCTTGAAGGAAATTCAAAGTTAGTTTTGAATAATATTTCATCTAGGAAAAATTTGAGCATTGTTATTTGCAATGGTGAAGTAATCATTGGAGAGAATTGTTTTTTTAATAATGATTGTTCTATTAATTGTCTCGATAAAATAACTATTGGGAATGACACTATTTTTGGTGAGAGTGTTAAAATTTACGATCATGACCACTTGGTTGATGATGATTACTTTGTTTATAAAAATAAGTTCATAACTGCACCAGTATCAATAGGAAAAAATTGTTGGATAGGTTCTAATGTTACCATCTTGAAAGGTGTGCAGATTTCTGACAGAGTCATCATTGGTGCGAACGCTGTTGTCCATAAATCAATTATGGAATCTGGTGTCTATGTTAATAAAAATGGACAGCTTACAAAAGTTAAATGATTAATTTCGATTAGGATGTAGTATTGGATACCTTAGTGACCATTGCTGTAATTGCATATAATTCTGAAAAAACGATTCTAGATACATTGGATAGTATTTTAAGACAAAAATATAATAAAAAGTGTATAGAAGTGGTCATTTCTGATGATGCCTCCGCTGATGCTACATTATCAGTTGCAGAGACATGGGCTAAAGAAAATGTACTTTCCTTTTATGGCATAAAATGTATATCGGGTAATACAAACAAAGGCGTTTCGGCTAATTGTGATTCGGCATGGCGAAATGCTAGCGGTGATTGGATAAAAACCATTGCCGCTGATGATATACTGCTAGATGATTGTATCGTGGAGAATGTGGATTATATTTGCAAGAATGAGTTAACTCATGTTTTGTTCTCGAATATGATTCCTTTTACGGAGCAAGGCCGTGAAACTCCTATATGCCACGATAAATCAAAATTTCTTGGTGGGCCAAATGAGCAACTTAAGATCTTGTTGAAAGAATGTTATCTCCTTGCACCCACTAGTTTTGTAAAGCGGGATGTTCTTATTCAGGTCGGATATGCTGATTTGAGATATCCAATGTTAGATGATTATCCTCTATGGTTTAGATGTTTAACAAATGGCTATAGAATGGACTATATGGACAAAGCAACTGTTCTTTATCGCAAAGGTGATTCGCTTTCCCAACAAGCCATAAAAATAGGTAATCTTAAATATTTGCAGTCGTTGTATTCATTTCAAAGGGATGAGTTGTGGCCATTATTATCATTTTTTAAGATATTTAAAAAGTGGGATGATTCTGTAGTATTTTATGAAAAGTTGCTTTGGATAAAATATATTGGAAATAAAAATACAATTTTATACAGATTTTTTCATTTTTCACTTTTTCTGATTCGGCCTTATAAAGTCCAACAAAAAATCATCGATTTATTTCGCTAGCACTTGGTTAAATTATAGTGATCAACGATATTTTAGTTTTTATTCTATTTTTAATCGCAACTATATTTTCTAGTTGGAGATTGAAATTATTCTCTTTAAAACCATCGATTATTGGTGCATTGTTATTTTTATCTTTATATGTATTGATTATTCCAGGGACTATATTGGTCTCTTTTTTTGATTTTCCAATAGTGATGAATGTTCAAAATGTACTTGCAGATAGCACCTTTGATATAACCTTCAGATATACCTTTATTTCAATATCCCTTATTCTATTGTTCATCTCATTTTTGTCTTTTTTCTTCGAGCTTGATGTGAGATTAACTTCTGTTCGAATTTCATATAAAGTTTCAATACTTTTACTACTTGCTTCAATTCTGGTAGTATCTTTTAAAATTATATCTATTGGGAACATTCCTCTATTTTTGGCTTTGGTAGGAGATTCCGAAGGTGCTGCATTAATTAAAGCAAAAATTTTGAGAAGTGAAGTAGGTGCTGGTGGGCTATTTATTGGTTACATATTCGCATATTTTCCACAATGTTCATTGGTCTATTCCTATTTAGCAAAGAAAATTGAACCTAAAAAATATACATTGATTTTTAATTTAAATCTTATTCTTGTTATATTTTATTCATTATACGATCTTCAAAAATCTAAGCTTGTATTTGTTTTCTTTATCTTATTTGTTCTTTACCTAAAGTACTCAAAAAATATTAACTATTTCTATGTCCTTATTTCTCCATTACTAAGTTTAGCCGTTTTATCTGCTGCATTTATGCTTTTGCATGAAACTCCATTAGGTGATGTTTTGACCGCTGTTGCTGCTCGTCTATTTATTGGTCAAACTGAGGGCGCCTATATGATATACGATGTATTACAGCCAAATCTTGAACGGATAACTTATGGTATGCCGCTCGCAGGGTCTTTTGGGTTTGCCGCAATTGATCCTGCGGCTGAAATTATTACGATATTTTTTCCCACCGCAGGTGATGCTTGGGTTAATTCAAACACTTATATTCAAGCCCACGCTTGGAGTATTTTTGGCCTTTTGTCCTTGTTTATAGCGCCGTTTGTGGTTGTAATTAATATCTTAGGGCTTTATTTTTTAAAAGCGGTATTTAGTAAGTTTGCAGGTGGTTTTTCTCATTCTGTTTACATTGTGTCTATCTTAACATTGCCAATTAATAATGATTTTTCCTATTTCCTATTTTTTAAATCTTGGCTTTGCTTTTTGATATTGATGTTTTTTTATATTATTATAAAGTTTACTTTCGATTTCTTGTTTTCTAGAACAAAAAAGTCGGAACATATAGTTATTAAAAGGTTTTAAATGAAGATTTTACATATAGTTGGTAATGAAATTGAGCCTTCAAATGGAATCGGGAAATTAATTCCTGAGATGATTGGAAAAGTCAATTTGTATAGTGACATTTTAGATTGTTCAATGCTCTGTTTAAATGGGAATTATACTAATAAGGAATTTAAAGTATTTAGTGAGGAAGATATTTCCGATTCTTTATTTAACGCTTATGATATTTTTGTTTTTCATGGCGTGTATTTTTTTAAGTATATCGGTTTATATAAAAAAATATTATCGTTAGGTAAGATTTATCTTGTAAAGCCTCATTCAAGTTTGATTTATCAAGCACAAAAAAAGTCTCTGATAAAAAAAATAATTGCAAATTCAATTTTTTTTAAAGGCTTCATAAAGAATGCTGCAGCAGTCATTTATACTAATGAAGATGAAGCATCTAATTCAGTTCGTTGGAATGAAAGAGTAATCTTCGAGGGTAATGGTATTACTAGTACCCAAATTGATACTGTCTATCAAGATAAATCCATAAGTTCTAAGCCATATAAATTTGTTTACTTAGCTCGAATTGATTCTTCGCACAAGGGTACTGATATATTACTTGATGCTCTTTTTGTTTTAAAAAACTCTAAGGATATTGTGGATATTGACTTCACTTTTTATGGTAAGGGTGATGTCCAAGAAGAACTTCTTCTCCAAAAGCGAATTTCAGAGCTGAATTTTGCTAGTGTCTCTTTCAAAGGGCCTATTTATGGTGATGAAAAAATTCAAATGCTAAATAGTAAAGATGTTTTTGTCTTAACATCACGATATGAAGGCTTTCCTATGGCCGTATTAGAAGCACTTGATTGTGGTTTACCTTGCCTTGTTACTCAAGGTGTTAATATGTCAAAAATTATTGGCAAATATAATGTTGGTTGGGAATGCCAAACAAATGCGAACGATGTAGCTGAATTACTGCTAGATGTCATTAATATCGAACCGTTACATTTGAGAGATATGTCTATCGCCGCAAGGCAATTTGTTACTGATAATCATAGCTGGCCTTCACTTGTAAAGCAAACTGAAGCTATGTTTTTGGGTGTAAATGAGAGGACAACGTGAGTAAGAGAATTCTGATTGTTGGAGGTTCTTCATTTATAGGCATTAATTTGATTGAATCTTTAATTAATAAAGGTTTTGAAGTTATTGTTTTCGGACGAAAAAAACCGTTATGTTTGAATAATAACTTCACATTTATTTCTGCTGAGCTAACTGATTTTGAACTGCATAGAGCATTACTATCTGAACTCGATATACATACAGCGATATACTTGGTAAATTCATTTTCAGTTAATTCTAAGACGTTAAATTTTAATGATTTATTAGATGTAAATAAAAAATTTATTTCAAATGTTTTTGATGTAGTAAAAAGGTTTGTCTTTTTTTCATCAGGTGGAAGAGTTTATCGAAGCAGTGATTTTCCACATTCTGAAACTGAAGAGTTGAGTGCGCTATGTGATTATGGCAGGAGTAAAATACTTTTAGAGTCGTTCATATCTTTTGAATCAGAGTTGAAAGGTAAGCCATATTTAATAGTTAGACCGTCAAATCCATATGGCCCACATCAAATGTTAAATGGTACACAAGGATTAATCGCTGTAGTAACAGGTCGCATTTGCTCTGGCCAGTCTGTTGAGGTTTGGGGAGATGGATACGAGGTAAGGGATTATATTTATATAGATGATTTCGTTGATTTGTTCACTAAGCTTTTAGCTCTTCCTAGTCCTAAGCATAATATTTATAACATAGGCTCTGGATTTCCTGTTTCGACATTAGAGATCTTAGAGGTTGTTAGGAGAAATTTAAAAGTAGAGCATGTTTCCGTGCGTTATGTTTCGAGTTTAAGTACTATAAAATCAAATATCTTAAATAACTCGAGATTACATGATGAGGTGGGGCCTTTTAATTATACAAGTTTAGATTTAGGAGTTTCTAAATTTATTCAATGGTTAGGTAAGTGAAGGTGTTAGATGATCACATTAAAAAATGAGAATTTTTCTGTTCTTTTGTCAATTTATCATAAAGAATCACCAAATAATTTTTCTCAGGCAATGAGAAGCATCTACGATCTTCAAGAATTAAAGCCGGATGATATAGTTCTAGTTAAAGATGGCCCTTTAACACCTGAGCTTGACACAGAGATTCTATACTGGAGTAATAAACTTGGTAATGTTCTTACTATAGTACCATTGCATGAGAATGTAGGGCTTGCTGCTGCATTAAATTTTGGTTTGCAGTATTGTAAGTGGGACCTTGTTGCTCGTATGGATACGGATGATATTTCGACTCCTGATAGATTTAAATTGCAAGTAGGTTTTATGAGTGAAAGGGCTGATATATCTGTCTCAAGTGGTTATATCGAAGAGTGGGATATAAATCTTTCAGAACAAGTTTCTCATCGCGCATTGCCTATTTGTCACGATGAAATTGTGAAGTTCGCAAGGTTACGTTCTCCAATTAGTCATCCGGCTTGTATATTTCGCAAGTCTATTATTCTATCTGTTGGTGGATATCCTTCACTTTATCCGGAAGATCATCTGCTTTGGGTTAAAGTCATTCAAAGTGGAAATAAGCTTGCGAATATACCTCAAGTTATACTTAAGATGAGAACTGGCGAGGATTTTATAACTAGACGTGGTTATAAATTTTTAAAGGGTGAGTTATCCAGTTACGTAGCTATGTATAAGTGCGGTTTTTTAAACTTTTGGCAGTTTTCTAAAGTTTCAATTATTCGTACATTTGTCAGGTTAGCACCTAATTTTATTAAAATCGGTCTGTATAAATGGTTTAGACGTGTCTAATTATCATCCCTTCTTTTGTGACCTTTGTTGATTGTTTTTGCATATTTATGCTGCAAATTTCAGTTTTACTTGCCATGGGAAATAGTCTTAAGTTTTTGCTAGGATTTTATTTCAAGTAGATTCTAGCAACTTGATTTCTTTATTTTTTAGGAAAATGAGCAAAACCTTTATCTGGCTATCGTTTTCTTCATATCGATCTTTTACTTCTGTTTGTTTGATTTTTTGTTGTACGGCCTCAGAAGTTTTAATTCTTAAAAACCTTAACTCACTAGTTAGTTTCTTAGAATTCTTAGCATGCTTATACTGCAACATATCGTAAGGTTTTAGTTGAATAGTTTGTCCTTTATAAACTAGGTTCAGCGGTTCAAGGCACAACAACCATTGTTGTAGTTCGTTGTTTTGTGTATTTGTTAGTTTATGGACATTATCTTCGCGACTGGTTTTGGTGGGTTCAAGACTGAAGAGGTCATCTAATTTTAGCTGTTCAATACATGCGTGGTATTTTCCGCGCCTTGTCATCACATTAAAGTCTAGGATCTGTTTATCTAATAGTTTGCTCTCTATTTGAGTTTCCCCGCTAAAGCAAAATGGAGAATCGTTCGGGCGCAGGATGATTTCCTCTGATTGTCCTAAATCATTCCCCTTTATGTGTAGTTTTACCCCTTCACCTTCCAATATACATAGCTGTCTATCGATGCCGTGGAAGAGTGAGAAGGGGCCATCGCTCGAAATGGTGGCGATGCTGATCCTAAAATCAAAGTTGCTGAGATCTGCCCCCTTTGGCCATATCAAAAGTTGTTTAGTGCTGCCACTACCGTTTTTCCATAAACTCGATTCGCATTCTTCATAACGGATTATCCGGATATTGGGATTCAATTTAAGCTTCTCTTTTGATTATGGATTGTTTCAGTACAGAGGATACCTACTTCGGCGCATTATGCAGTGGCGCATCGTTGCATACTGCGTTCAGAGCTAAATCTCTTTCTTCTTCAAAATGTAATGATCTGCTAGTTCGCCACTTACCCGATTACCTTTCATATCTAACATAAACAGTTGGTTTTCTCCTACCAAGTATTTAGTGCCATCGGATAAGGTGATTTTTGAGCCATTACTATCCCAGTCAAATTTTCCTGCCACTTTAAAGATGGACTCATCTTTACCCAAGTAAATACTCTTTAATTCAAAGCTATTATCCGCTTGGAGCGTGAGTGTCGTTTGGATCCCTTCGCAACTTGCACAGGGGACAACGCCTTCATATACACCTGGCCAATCGAGCGCATTTTGGCTGGTATCGCCAAGTGGTAGGTTTTTTTGTGTATCTTGATGTGGCGCAGCGACAGGCTCATTAGCCACTGTCTTAGCGGGCTCACTGCATGCGGTAATCATTAAAGCGAGAAGGGCGAGTGATATCTGCGAAAGTTTCATATTCATCTTAACCGTTTGATTAATTGGCTGTCGTGTGATGATAACCGCCATCATTACAGGTTCCAACCTTATTTATGTCTGGTATTTCTTTCAGTGTCTTAGTGTTAAGACGGACTTTATGTGTTTGAACTTCATTACGAGTTCAGCAAAAAAAGTGCTAAGGTTGGATGATTTTTTATCGGCGTGTTTAGGTAAAGCAGCACTAGGCATTGATCTGCAAAACCAATTGTAACCAGCGAGTGCATCTCAACTAGTGTGTTTCTAGATTGAATCTATACTAAAGAGAATCACTTAAGCTTAGGTCACCAAGTTTATTGCCTCATTTTTAAGTCAGGCGGTACCACGCGGGGTAAATGTGCATTATGACACGTATGTTAGACAGGATTTTATTCGATGTAAGCCGTTCATCCATTATTGATGGTGGCGATCTTGTTGAGGCCTCACAACTTATCGTGTCATCTGTGTGCCAAGGGTTAAAAATCACCCGTGCTGGTATTTGGTTATGGAGTGAAGATCACCAAAGTATGCATTGCTTTTACCTGCTTGATAATATGCACAGGCAAGAGGCGTTGATATTAACTCGGCAGGATTATCCACATTATTTCAGTCTATTAGATAATGAGCGCGCTATTATTGCGAATCATGCGCAAACCGATGGGGCGAGCCATGAGTTTGTTAGTGCCTACTTAGTCCCTAATCGTATTAGTTCTCTGTTAGATAGTCCCATACGTCATCGCGGAAAAATGGTCGGCATTATCTGCTCCGAGCATCAAGGAGTGCCTCGAGAATGGACGCGTGACGAAAGAGCCTTTGCTTCTGCTTTGGCCGATTTATTCGGCCGAGCGATGAGCGCAAAGGAAATTTTGGATTATCAGCATCAATTAAAAGCCATTAATGCGGATTTGGAGGTTCAGGTTGAACAGAGAACGCAAGAACTTGAAACCGCATTATCGGATTTGCGCTCAATACAACACCATTTAGTTGAAAATGAGAAAATGGCGGCTTTAGGGAGTTTGGTTGCAGGGGTTGCACACGAGGTCAATACGCCTCTAGGGATTGCCGTGACATCCGTAACCCATTGTTTAGATGAAGTGGCATTGTTGAAAACGGCTTTTGAGCAAAATGATCTGGATGAGGATAAATTTTTATCCTTTATCAATACTATGCAGGATGGTTTAGGGTTGATTGAGCGCAATCTTTCGCGAGCAGCGGAGTTAGTCCATAACTTTAAGCGCACCGCCGCAGACCAATCGGTGCTAGAACGTGAGCGGTTTAATTTAAAGACCTATATTTTCCAAATATTCAGCTCATTAAGGCCGTTAATGCGTAAGAAGAATATTGCCTTAAATGTGGAGCTTGATGACGACATCTTTATCGAATCTTACCCTGGTGCCATCGCACAGATTTTCACTAATTTAGTGGCTAACAGCTTTCGCCATGGATTTCCTGAGAGTTTTACGGGGGATAAAAGCATCACTATTCGAGTACAAAAACAAGACTCGAACATTTGTATGCAGTATCAAGATAATGGGGTAGGGATGAGCGATGAGGTTAAACTTAAAGCCTTCGAGCCTTTTTTCACTACCGCACGTAAAGACGGTGGCACAGGCCTTGGTATGTCGATTATTTATAATTTGGTGACGCAAAAGCTACATGGCACCATTTTGCTAACCTCATCCCCAGATCAAGGCGTGAAGGTCGAAATACAGATCCCTGAGAAATAAACTTAGATATTGTTTAGGGGACAACTCGGTCTTGTTGAAGAGCTCGCGCCATTCAGCTTTATCGGCATTTATATGCTACAATCATTCTTTAATTTTGACTCACTAATCCTTGATATATCGATGAAAAATGCATTTTTTGGCGGTTATTATGGTTCTTCTACTTGGAGGGGATCACCTGCTGATATATCAATCTTTCTTTGTGAGAATAGTTGACACATTACCTGTTAATAGCTGTTTAACTTTTCGTAGTATTGAACTTAACGGGTAGAAATTTAAATTACTGAACAAGAAGATTTCTAATGAAATGTATTGAAACAGAGATAGCTGAGATTCTTCTGTTTGAACCGCAAGTATTTGGTGATGAACGCGGTTTTTTTATGGAAACATTTCGCCAATCGTATTTCACTGAATGTTTTCAAAGTCGAGGGTTAAAAACGCCAGAGTTTGTACAAGATAATTACAGTCGCTCACAGCAACACGTATTACGTGGCTTGCATTACCAATGCAAGCATCCGCAGGGGAAATTAGTCCGGGTGTGTGCAGGCAGTATTTTTGATGTTGCAGTGGATATTAGGCCGCAATCAGGAACCTATGGTAAATGGGTAGGGCGTGTACTTTCTGCTGATAACCATTTGCAAATGTGGATCCCCCCTGGCTTTGCGCATGGTTTTTATGTGCTGAGTGAATATGCCGATGTGATTTATCGCTGCACTGATTATTACGCGCCAGATGATGAATATGTGCTAGCCTGGTATAGTGCAGAGTTTGCGATTGACTGGCCCCTGCAAAACGAAACGCCGATTCTATCCGCAAGGGATGCAAACGCCGCCGTTAGCGCTTAAACGCTAACGGCGGTTTTTGTTATCTTACAGACTGTTTTTCCACACTGGGGCGAGTGAACCAAGGTGAGCGAGCATCTGTAATATCAAACAGATAATATTTACGCCCCACCATTTGCCCGCCATCACGGGTGAGAGGAGACCAGACAATTGTAGCTCTGCTATGAGTTGATTTAATAGTCATCAAATCAAACGGAATTGATATGTAGAAGCCTTTTGTGAAGCTTCCTTCACCATATTCTTCCGATGAAAGGTTGGTCTTAGTCGCATAGGCACCAACAATAACACCACTGTCGAATTGTTTAGAAAAATCTACTGTTACGCCTTTATCTTCAGTGAGATACTGGCCAGCACTGACTCTTAATAAGGTATTGGGGAACCAATCCGGTTGATAATAGGCTGTAGCATGCCCTGTTAGCGTTCCTGTTTGTACTCTATATGGACGATTTGTATGTGGGTCGTAGTGATTTTCCTCTGAAAAGAAACCAAACATACTATCCGGATCACGTTGTTTGACATAGTTTACATCAAAACCAAAAGCCCATTGGCTGTTAAGTGGTCGATAGAGGAATTCTGTGCCAACACCGCCATACATCATTTCTAAATAGCCACCATAGGCTTGATAAGAAATGTTGTCGCTTAGATTATCCATCCAAGTTAATTGTAAGTTAGTGACCCTTACCGGGTTATCATGAACATACTGACGAACTAGGGTACGAACCCGTTTTAAATCAGTGCCATCTGGGGGCACATCATATAAAAACTTATCATAGTTATCGTAAAGATTAAGATAAAGGGAGCTTGAAAACTCAAAATTATCACTAAAGCGATAATTTGCACTGCCGGTCACCCCAATGTTGAACATATAAAAACCTTCGGAGCCGCCGAAAGATTGAGCCATGGTAGGTGAAATATCGAAACTTAAGTTATCTAACCAATCCTTATCAGTATTTGTCACCAGTTTCCCTTGCGGTAACCCTGGAACACTAACAACACTGGCATCACTCACTTTTGCATTGATGTAGCCATGGTTTGCAACCTGGGCAAATTTTATAGCATCAATACGGGTTTCCGTTATTGGTTGGTTATAACGCGTTTCAATCAACCGATACTCTTTTATATAAGTTGTGTCAGTATTATTGGCAAGGATGGTTGATGCTCTTTGATGCGCTTCATTTCTATCGCGGAATTTGTTTTGTTCACCTACAACGGTAATACTTTCATTATCAAGGTAAATTTTGGCGTTAGCGTAACCTGCGATGGTTTGTAAGTCACGAGCAACTTTATTCCAGTCCACTTGAGGATTCTCAATTGTCTGACTGGACGCTTTTACAGGCTCTAGATTTGCTACTTCAGCATTTTGCACTTCTGATTTATGCGTTGAAGTTGCTGTACTCACTGTCGCTTGTTCGGCTCTTGGTGTGTTTACTTGAACTGAAGACTCTGTTTGCGTAAGGGTTAATGGCGCGGCAGGAAGTGGCTTATATTTTTCAGCCTCCGGATCGCGTTTAATCTGTGACAAGGTATTAAAGTTGGTTTGCAGACTAAAGCCAAGCGTCCAAGTATTACCGCGCTCATAACTTAAATGAAGGTCTCCCCAGTCCCCAAAACGATAGAGCATTCCATAGTTAAACTTGCTGTCCTGAGGCATAGCTATACCACCCCTAACCACGGGAAAGTCTGATTGATAGTCGTTACCATCGTATTCGACTTTCAAACGTAACGGTTCCCAAGGGGTTTGATATTCAACGCCACCAAAGAGTGCCGCACAGCCTTTAAACCAACGCTGATAATCAACAGTGCCGCCTTTACCCCCATAAGAAGTATCTCTATCACAGTTGTAATTTAGATCCTTTTTATCGGAAGTGAGATTACCGCTGTTACCGATATAGCCCCAGCCTATACCCAGAGTAAAATCAAGTGGGCCAACTTTTTTTGTTGCGGCAATAAATTCGCCATCAAATAAGCCTGTACCACCAAAGTCTCGCACTCCAATGGACGTTTCGGGCAGCCAGTTACTCTCTTCAAGTAGACGAATCTTAAAATCAATACCTTTATCTGTGTATTTAGTGCTTCCGCTAAAGCTAGGATCATCGCTATAGAGTAAATCCTGTACTTGGGTATAGCGGATTGTTGTTTCAAACCAAGGAAATAATTGTACAGATGCAGTGAAGTGTTGGTATTCGTCGTTATAACTTGTGGCAAAGTTAAATTCACCTTCAGGTGCCATGCGACCCGTCGGCATCTGCATTAGGCCTACACCACCAAAGTCAGACTGTGAAGGCAACAATGTTGGGTAAGAAAATTCATCGGCGCAAACATGTAATAATGGTAGCAGTGCTAAAGATAGCGCTGATAAACGCCCGAAAGAGGGAAAAGTGGGAGTCGAGTTTTTCATTACAGAGCCCGATTTTTGAGTAATTCAATGATGTTGTTGTTTAATGTGGAATAGTCATCAAATAGGCCTGAAAACTCAACGAAGAGTATGGCACCAGGAGCTATGTCCATAGACTGATGATTCCAATAGGCAATAGGTTGGCGAATGGTCTTGCCGTCTGGCTGAATTATCCATACAAAGCTATTTTCAGCATTCTCCAATAAGCCTGCTTGTTTCAGATAATCTTTACTACTTGTACGAGATACCCATTTTTGCTCCCCTGTTTGTGCCACGGCTCCAACCACTGTAATGGTTGTTGGACGTGGGGGGAGTACCAATAAGAATTGACCGTCGATAATGGGGTTATAAGCATCGGTAATACGAATTAAATCGAGATCTAATGGCTGATTAACTCTTTGTCCAAGTTTTATGTTACGCAGAAATTGTGCAAACTTGGAAAGTTTAGCAATGTACTGGCTATTGTCTGCTTGCTGTCCCATATTAGCCAACTGTTGCAAGATTTGCTGGCGAATAAGTTCTAATGTTGCGGTATTTTTAGTATCTAACAGCGCGGCACCTAACCAATAAACTGGAGTCGGATGAGCTTCCGTTATGTTATTGGCGGGAAGTCGCGTTAATCCGTCTTGTACTGCTTGCTCGACTCGGATGGCTGAAGGATAAGTCAGTTGTAGCTGAGTAAGATCTGATGACGAGGTACTGACAAAAAGTTGGGTACTGGCATTAACTGCAGGTAAAAATAATGAACTGGCCAGTAGTGTGATAGCGGTGATACAGGATTTCATCATAGCTCCACTAAGCTGCAAATGGTCTAAGTAAAGTAATATCGATAAATGGTAGGTCGGGGGCGATCTTCTGACGACTCTTAATGACATTGCCATCTAGTGGGTTTAGCCAAAACTCATTTTGGTATTGTATATTGAGGGTATCCACAGAGACATACTCACTAAAATGTAGAGTTTGAGTGGGAAAGCCATTGATTAAAATACTCTCTTCGGCAATCAATTTAAATTCTGATTTAGCTTTGTAGCCATAATGATAACCGGGTTGCCAATCGAGTGTTCGAGTCCAAGTTTTTGGGGTATCGCTTAAATGCAAACCTAATAGCAATGGATCCGTTTTATCACTTTCAATTGCACTTAAATTGCCTGTGAGTAGGTTATGAGTTTTGACTAAGCGGCCATTCACTGTAACTAACATAGCTTTATCAGCAGATAGCCATTTTAGCTCTAAGGCTTCATGGGATGATTTTTTTGATGAAAGGTTTATTTTGGATTCTGCAAAACCTAGCACCATAAATACTTGGGGAGTATCATCCAGTTTTGCATAGATACTTGCATAGGGTACCGCTGCTACTTGTTCTGGACTAAGAACAATGTCTTTCGTTCCTAAAAAGGCCAACTTGATCGTATCATTTAATGCACTAATTCGTTGACTACAGCCTGATAGTCCTACGCATACTGCCGAAATGACAATAAGGGGTAAAATATTTTTATTAATACGCATCCGAGTTGCTTATTCTCAATAATAGTAGAAGACCAATGTAAATATATGAAGAGGTTATTTCAAGCTAGATTGTATTGGTTTTGGGCGATTAAAAGCTCAAAAAAAAACAACCGCCCATAAGGCGGTTATTTAAGCATACTTTCTAACTGATTAGTTAGTGCCAGTAGTTGTACCAGTACCAGTACCAGTACCAGTACCAGTTGCAGCTGGGCTACCATCAGAGCTGTTAGCAGCAATTGTGACACCAGCTACTACTGCGCCTGCAGCGATAGCGCCTGCAGTAAGACCACCAACAGCAGCACCAGTACCTGCGCCAGCACCAGCTGCTGGTGCTGGAGTTACTGGATCTGCAGCGTTAGCTGCAACTGAACCTAACATTGAAATAGCAGCAATAAGTGCTAATGAAGTTTTTTTCATCGTGATTCCCTTTTAGAAAAAATTAACCTAATTTTTAGCTAATCTAGTGCAGCATGATAGGCGATTCAACTTAAATGATCAATGTTAAATCTGTTTCGCTATTCAAACTTTAGACTGATTTGCTGCCGAGTCGCCTTCAAATAATCCTTAATTTAGAATGGGTTTGCCACATTCACGTTAGAACATTTAGGCGACTCCTATTTTATACCACGCCGAGGGGGGGCTTCAAATCGATTTATTTGGCGATTTATAACAAGCGCTAAGTCATACCTCATGCCAAATTAAAAAACGCTTTTATCTCATCCATTTGAGCCATGCCATCTTTATAGCCCAATTCAATCAATGCACTGGTGTAGGATTTCTCAAACAAGAGGTAGGACACAATACTCGAGTCTGACTGCCTGTCGATACCGATAAACCCCAGTAAGGTCTTAATTGCCCAAGGCATATCATCATAGAAACGGGCGGCGATTTTACTTAAGTCTTCACTGGGTTTTATCACTAAGGTTTGTATGGGATGTAATGACAGTTGAGTACGGCTCTCTTCGGGTATAAGCGACAGCGTGTGATTAATCCGCTCTAGGCGCTCAAGATCGCTATTTAAGGTATCGGAAAAGATAGTATCTAACAGATGACCCGCAATGGTCGCTGTCTTCGGATGATATTCTAGCTCCATCGGAAAATGCTTATGGGGACTGTCTAGGTTTATCACTAATAGTTTATTAGCCCCCAAATGAATGGGACTTGAGAGTGGCGCCAGCTGGTGGACTGAGCCGTCACCATAATAAGCTTGATTAAGTTTAATTGACGGAAACACCATGGGGATCGCCGAGCTTGCCAAAAGATGCTCGGTATTTAACATCCGCCGCTCACCGCTGCGTCTGGCGCGAGTCCAGTTTTCAATATCCCGCGAAGCTTGAAAAAACGTGACCGAGCGTGAGTTGTTATAGCAAGAAGTATCAACACTGAGCGCCGTCAATGCGCCGTTGCGGATATTGCGATCGATTCTCTTAAAATCGATGAGTTCATTCAGTAAATGTCGTAAAGGCTCGTTATCGAGCAGGCTGCCAGCGTCGGTATTCACCTTATCATCCTGCAGGCCTTTGAGTGCCATCTTGGCTAAATGACTTAACACGCCGGGGATAGAGGCGCGGTATACCTTTCTAGTTTCAAAATGGCGCCAAACCCATTCGAGTTTTTTGACGCCTAAGTGAAAGCAGGAGGCGTGGGTGGCAATGGAGGTGCCATTAATTGCGCCCGCAGAGGTGCCACAAATGATTTTGAATGGCACGCCATGGTTGCGCGGATAAAGCTGGACCAGTGCTTTTAACACTCCCACTTGATAGGCGGCCCGAGCGCCACCGCCACCGAGAACTAATGCTGTTGATGTTGGCAATCTTATGACTCAACGACTTGTTATTATGATTTTATTAAAGCAATGCCTTATCTAAAAAAGCAAGTCTGAGCAGTTATCTCAATGACATTTCTTTAGTTTGTCTTGAGAGGGCTTGCAGAAGGCAATCTGTTTTTGGGGCGGGAATAAAAAACGCACTTGAGGGAGACTCAAGTGCGTTTGCATTTATATCGCGAGAATCTTATTTAAGCATCTGCTCAAACGGGCTGTGTCGGCGCAATAAGTCCGGCGCAGTATGCCTTCGCTTAAGCTTGCAGATTCTTTAAGAAATCGACGATTTGGTCGAATGGCACATCTTGCTTTTCACCGGTGCGGCGGTTTTTGTATTCAAATACGCCAGCGTCGATATTGCGATCGCCGATCACCACAGTGTGTGGAATACCAATCAGTTCCATATCGGCGAACATCACGCCTGGGCGCTCTTTACGGTCATCCAATAGCACATCGATACCCGCAGCACTTAAGTCTTTATATAACTGCTCGGCAATATCGGTTACGCGGTGTGACTTGTGCATATTCATTGGCAGAATGCCTACACTGAATGGGGCAATGGCTTCTGGCCATACAATGCCGCGGTCATCGAAATTTTGCTCAATGGCAGCAGCCACGATACGGCTCACACCAACACCGTAACAACCCATCAGCAGCACTTGTGATTTACCGTTCTCATCGAGAACAGTCGCATTCATCGATTTAGAATAGTTAGTACCGAGTTGGAAAATGTGACCCACTTCGATACCACGCGCCATGGCGTAAGTACCTAAACCATCAGGTGTGGGTTCGCCTTCAACCACGTTACGGATATCGGCAGCTTGTGCCAGTGGCAGATCGCGCTCCCAGTTGATCCCAAAGTAGTGTTTGTCATCTTGGTTAGCGCCAGCGGCGAAGTCGCTCATCACGCTAACACTGTGATCGATGATGATAGGCATGTTCAGGCCGACAGGGCCTAATGAGCCAGGACCTGCGCCAATGGCGTCACGGATTTGGGCTTCAGGGGCAAATTCTAATGGTGATGCCACTAAATCTAACTTGTCTGCCTTGATTTCGTTCAGTTCGTGGTCGCCGCGTACAATCAGCGCTACCAGTGGCGCTTCTTCCGTCGCACCTTTCACAATCAAGGTTTTCACTGTCTTAGTGATATCTAAACCGAATTGCTCAACTAATTCAGCAATGGTTTTTGCATTTGGGGTATCGACTAAACGTAATTCTTCAGTTGCCGCGCCACGCGCTTCGGTGGGCATGGGTGATTCGGCTTTCTCGATGTTAGCGGCATAGTCGCTGCCAGTAGAGTAGGCGATTAAGTCTTCACCGCTTTGCGCCAATACGTGGAACTCGTGTGACATGCTGCCACCGATAGAACCTGTGTCCGCTAAAACTGGGCGGAAGGCCAAGCCCATGCGCGACAGAATGTTGCTATAGGCTTGATACATGGCCTCATAGGTTTCATTCATGGTATCTACGTCCAGATGGAAAGAATACGCATCTTTCATCAGGAACTCGCGCGAACGCATTACGCCAAAGCGTGGGCGCACTTCGTCACGGAATTTGGTCTGGATTTGGTAAAGATTCAGCGGTAATTGCTTGTAAGAGCTGACTTCTTTACGGATTAAGTCGGTGATTACTTCTTCGTGGGTAGGCCCCAGAACGAAGTCACGGTTATGGCGGTCTTTAAAACGCAGCAGCTCAGGACCAAATTTGTCCCAACGACCCGTTTCTACCCATAAATCAGCCGGTTGCACCATAGGCATAAGGATTTCAATCGCGCCTGCTTTGTTCATTTCTTCACGAACAATGGCTTCGACTTTACGCAATACACGCAGGCCCGTGGGCAAATAGCTGTATAGACCTGAAGCGTTACGGCGGATCATACCAGCACGTAGCATTAATTGATGGCTAATGACTTCTGCATTCGCAGGTGTTTCTTTTTGAGTAGAAAGTAGGTATTTGCTAACGCGCATTACCGATGTCCAAATTTGAGTTGAATGGGCGCCATTTTATCACCTGCTTCGATGATGTCACCTATGGATTGAGGTTAAATTCAATCAGCTGCAGACAAATGGCCGTTTTCATTTTACAAAGTGTGCCGCGTCGCCACAGAGGGCGATGCATACAGATAAAGCTAAGTGAGTTATTTATCCCGCCTATCGCCAATCACCCGGGCGGGATTGCCCGCGACTATGGCCCATGCGGGAATATCTTTAGTGACAATACAGCCCATGCCAATTACGGCATGGTCGCCAATGGTGACACCATCGACAATCCCTGCCTGTGCGCCAATCCACACATCTTTACCTATCACTATGCCTCTAGAGTTTGAGGCTTGTTGATAAACAGGCGTCTCGGGCGCCATGCCATGATTAAACGCATAAATAGTGACATGGTTAGCAATGCGGGTTTGGGAGCCAATTTGAATGCCCACTCGGCCGCCATCGAAGGAGCAGCCGTGATTGATAGCGACTTCATCACCGAGCGTGATAGGACCGTGCAAAAAGCATTCTGCGGCAATCATGCAGCGATTACCGATTGTGATATCGCGATTTGGCTCGGCAAATAACTGCGCCTCGGGCGCAATAAAACAGTTTTCGCCAATGGTCACGGTTTCGAGGGCGCAAAGGTTGGCTTGCACTTCATCCTGCCAAGGTTTGGCCCAGACTAAGTGTTTTTCCTTGAGTGAGAAATACAGCCAGGGCATCCAAGATAGACGCTTTTTATGTTGGCTTTGATAATCAGGCAAGGCCGTTGTGATTGGCGTCTGCATTTAGCCACATTTCCCCGGTTTGAGTTCTAATACCTGAATGTATTCCTGCTCATCCTCATCGACCGCCATCCGCCAAAAGATATCTAAATCATACAAAGCTACTTGATATAACTTGGGGTCATCTTTGGCTTTTTTATAGGCAGGGCGGGGGTCTTGCCCCAGCACGCCGTGGATGAGTACGGCTAAATCGGTATAGGCGTCCTGTTTACTGTAGGAATCAATCTGGGTTGCGGCGAGCTCGGAAAACACTACGCTGATAAGTTTTGGTGCTTCTTGCGCGATACCGCCGACGGCACCTTCAATCGAATCCGAGAACGGAATATAGGGCTTAATATCAATAATGGGCGTGCCATCGACAAGATCCATGCCCGAAATCTCTAGGCACACTTTGCCTTTACGTTGCACTACCCCGTGGAGTTTGACCACGGATTGGCCAATGCCATTCGGACGGAAAGTGGAGCGAGTCGCGAATACGCCGAGTTTTTCATTGCCGCCCAAACGGGGCGGGCGTACCGTCGTTTTCCACCCTTGGGCGAGATTTTCATGGAAACAAAACAACAACCAAAGGTGAGAATATTGCTCGATACCACGCACGGCATCGAGATGATTGACATGGGGCTCCAGCTCAACATAACCGCGCGCCTCCACCAACCCGGGCTGCCTTGGAATGCCAAATTTTTGTTTATAGGGAGTGCGGCAAGTGGCGACAGCGGTAATCTGGTTGGTAAATGTCATGCAAAAAATACCTAAAGCAAGGGCAACAACCCAAACGCAGATGGCCTAGGTTGTTAAGTACATCAATATTGGCGTGCAGTATACACGCTTTGAATTAGTCGGCAGAGGCCATTTTGATGGCTTGGCCAACGCAGAGGGCGCGGCTGACGCAGCCTTGGGCTGCTTCTTCCATCATCACGCATTGTTTGATGATGATACCATTGGCGCCTTTATCGGCTGCCGCACGGCGGGCTTCGGTTCGGGCTTCACTTAAGGAAGCGGGCACCGCATTCACATCGGCTTGGCAAGATTCACCCTGTACCAAACCTTTTAATTCGTAATGGCCTTTAGGCAAACTATCGCCCTCAAACAGCGTGACATCTCCCGCCTTGAAGTAGTCATTAATCGCCTCGCCGTCCAAATTGCTGTTAAAACTGTAATCGCTGGCACAGGCGCTAAGCAGTAGCACTAATGCACTTGAGAGGATGATTTTCATGGTTTGACCTGAGATTAAGGGTAAATAAGCGCAGTCCAACGGACTGCGCGGTATCGAGCGATTTATCTGAGCAAATTCTAGCGCTTAAGATACTTTTGATAAAGCTGCTGGTGGCGATTATTCAGATCTATTTGCCGTCCTTCAATCCAGATCGCATCAATTTTGTTGCTCATGGGGTCGAGGATATCCCCGTCACTCAGCACAACACTGCCCTGATAACCGACGGCGATGGCGCCTAAATCGGTGATCCCCAGCAGTTTTGCTGCATCTAAGGTTACCGATTTTAATGCTTGCTCGGGCGTGACGCCGTAAGCGGCACTGTAGCCCGCGGCATAGGGAAGGTTACGACTGTTCCAATCCGATGAAAATCCAAGGGCATAGGGAATGCCCGCACTTGCCAGCAACGAAGGGATTTTAAAGGGCAAATCCACGGGTTCATCTTTACGTTTGGGCAGACTCAGGGTGTGCGGGTAAATCACACTGGCGTTCACTTCCCTTAAGCTTGACGCCAATCGCCATGCATCATAGCCACCGACAATCACCAATTTAAATTGATATTTTTTAGTCAGGGCAATGACTTGCTCAATTTGGCTGACACTGTCCGCATGGGCAAATAGCGTGGCCTTACCTTGGTACAGGGGCAGCATGGCTTGCCAACGTAAATTGGTTGTCTTGGCCGAATCCTTTGCCTTATGGCTTAAAAAGTAGCGATAGCCATCCTCAAAGGCTGTGGTCAGTGTATCTATGGCCTGCTGATTTTTCTCAATGGCCTTAGCTTTTTCCTTTTCATCCTCCGGCATACGCTTGATTTGCGGCCAGTAAACATGGAATTGGCCTTCGCTTGGTTGCAGAGCATCCTCAATCGTCCAAGCATCAAGATCCACGACCACAGATTGGCCCGCGAGTCCGTCGCCACTGGGGACGATTTGTGCGTGGGTGATGCCATTGTAGCGAATGGTTGGCAGCAGCTCTGAATCCGGGTTGTAAGCCGTTGCCGCGCTGATTTGCGGATTAAAATCTCCGACTTCAGCATTATCGACGGTTGGGCGCACCATCTCGATTTCTACTAAACCAAGACTGGTATCGAGCGCGATAAGGCCTGGATATAAATGTTTACCCGTAGCATCGATGATCTGCATCTGGCCATCAGCCTCATTGGCGCTTAACTGTGGCCCTAGTGCGCTGATTTTACCGTTTTCAATCAACACATCGGTATTGGTTAAAACCCCTTGGCTGACCGTATGCACAGTGGCGTTTTTAATCAACACACCGTGAGTTTGTTTAGGCGTAGGGATGAGATTATGTGCCTGCACGGACAAGGTGATGGTCAGTGTCGACAGCAGCAAGCTAGTGGGTAAGTGCTTCATTATTTTGCTCCCTGATGATGTTGGCCCCAAGCCTGATAATGGGTATCGCAGTGCCATTGAGGTTCCTTAAGCGGTGTAACTTTTTCACCCGCCTTGGCGCTATCATCACTACTGAGAATTTTTTGGATAAGGGCGGCGCGCTCTGCGACGACCTGCTGCTGGGCAAGCTGGTCTTGGTCGCGATCGAAGTAGCGCTTGCCTTCGACCCAAGCCTGGGTCACTTTGGCATAAATCGATAGCGGCTCGGCATTCCAAAGCACGATATCGGCCATTTTGCCTGGGGTGAGTGAACCAACATACTCATCGACTCTGAGCTGTTTCGCCGGGTTGATGGTCACCATATTCCAGGCATCTTCTTTAGACATATCGCAATACATCATTGACTTCGCCGCTTCTTGGTTAAGTCTGCGCTGCATTTCGTAGTCGTCAGAGTTGATGCTGGTAAGCACGCCTTGTTTTTGCATCAGGCAGGCGTTTTGTGGAATCGCATCATAGACTTCGAACTTATAGGCCCACCAATCGGCAAAGGTCGAGGCGCCTGCGCCATGGGCGGCTAGTTCACTGGCAACCTTGTAACCTTCGAGCACGTGGGTAAAGGTTTGCACCTTAAAGTGATAGGCTTCGGCTAATCGCAGGAACATTAAGATTTCTGACTGCACATAGGAGTGGATATGCACATCGCGCTGCTGCTTTAACACTTCGGCGACCGCCTGTAGGCGATAGCTTGGGCGCGGCGCAATGGTTTTCTTCTTCTCACTGCTGCGTAAGTCATCATAGTCCTTCTGCGCTTTCTCATAGGCGATTGCGGCATCGAAGGTTTCTTCAAATAAAGCTTTTACGCCCATGCGAGTCTGCGGGAAGCGCTGAACAAATTTCTCGCCCCAGTTACTCTGTTTGACGTTTTCGCCAAGGGCGAATTTGATACTGGCAGGGGCATTGGCAAATTTAAGCTGCTCAGCACTCTCACCCCATTTCATCTTTATTAACTGGGATTGGCCACCAATTGGGTTAGCGCTACCATGGAGTAATTGTGCGCTGGTGACGCCGCCCGCGAGTGCACGGTAGATGGAGATATCTTCGGGATTGACCACATCGCCAATCCGCACCTCAGAGGTGACTGCATCTGTACCTTCATTAGTGCCACCATTGATAGCAATATGGGAATGCTCATCAACGATACCCGCAGTTAAATGTTTACCCGTGGCATCGAGAACTTGATAACCCGAAGGCGTGCTGAGTTGCTGACCGATTTTTTCAATTCGGCCATTGGCCATTAACAGATCCGCATGTTCCAAAATGCCCTGTTTATCCGAGGTCCACAGGGTGGCATTTTTAATATGGAGTTTTTCGGCTTTTGGCGCCTCGCTCAAACCATAGGCAACGTTAGGGTAGGTGAGTTGACTCACTAAAGTCGGTGCAGCATCGGTTTTTGGGGTATCGGCAGGCTTTGTATTTAAACTCGACACGATAGCAATACCCGCCACATTAATACTGCGACTTTGGGCGTCCACCATGCGGCCTTGAATACCATCTTTAGCGAGCCAGAGGGTAAAACGGCTGATGCCATGTATGCCCGCATCGCTTAAATCGGCGTTAAAGCTCACGCGGCCGTCGTCTTCAAGCTGAAGATTGGTGAGTGTAATGCTCTTCTCGCCACTACTCAGTTGACCTTGGAAGGCGGTTTTGCCCGCTTTGCCCGTTTCTTCAAGGCTTAGATCTAAGGCGAGATTATTCAGCGTGAGCTGATAATCGCCTAAGAGTTTGGCCTGTGGGAGTGAGCGAATGGACTGCTCTTCGCCCTGCAGCCAGACACTGTAAATCTGACCATCTTCAAAGATATTGCCCTTAGTAATCACAAAGTCGGCCATATAGTCGGGGGCAAGTTTACCGGCGAAGTCGGCCGTTCCCGCCATTTCGGCGGCTTGAGTCGTCAGCGCGGCGAGGGCATTGTCCTCACTCAGTCCCTGGGCGATGGCTTGACGTAGGCGAGGCCAAAATGCCTCGGTCTTAATGCCAAATTGGGTAAAGGCAAAAGGGATGCCCGCATTGGCCACTGCTGCTGGATTTGTGGGGGCGCGTTCCCATTGTCTGAGTTCAGCAAGGGAAACTTCACGGTCGGCATCATCGGTACCCACATCCGGTGCCTGCGGATAGTTGAGCGGCAGGATCAGAGGATAATTCAGGGCCTTTAATTCATTGATGCGCGCATATTCTTGACCACTTGCGAGTAAGTTGGCAGGCTGCTGATGTTCTTTGAGCAGGTTCGCGGCGCGCAGCAAATCGTTGAGGCTTTTTGTTTCAAAGACGATTTGTTTCTCGGCTAAGTTATCTAAGCGTTCGAAGGCAATATTAAATTCAATTTGAGGATTTGCTGAACTATTAACCGATTTGTGCTTATTTTGGTTATACCAGTTAGCATCGGCAAAGGTTTGTCGGATAAGTGCAATACTGCCCATCAGAGAATTGGGGTAGTCTTGTTCAGACGTGCCTTTATCGAAGGCCATAAAAGGTTGGCTGCGAGCACGATAAATCACCTCGTTGGCGGTTTTATCCGCTAATGAAAGGCTAACACCCGTGCCGCGGAAAATACCGTCGAGTTTACTGCTTTGTACGCTGGTAAAGCCGTTATTGATCCAATCGCGTGCGCGTTCTTTATTTGGGTAGACGTAATTAAACCATTCTTTTTCAGCGTGAATTGCGCCATTTTCTGCATTACCGCCGATACGTTTAATATCATATACCGGACGAGTCAGCCCCAATTTGGGATATTCAAACTCGATACCATAATCGGTAAAGGGATCGATAAAACCAGGATAGATAGTATAACCACTGAGATCAACCTTTAATGCCGCTTCTGGGATATCCCCTTTTTCAATAATGGCTTTGATCCGATTGTTTTCAACTAATAAGGTGGCATTTGTGAGTCGCTTCCCTGGCGCCATGATTAATTCAGCATTAGTAAAGGCCGTTAACTTATTGACGGGGGGGATGGGATTGGCCTCGGCAAAAATGTTGTGGGATACAAAACTACTTATAATGCCGCAGCTTATTATTATCTTATTGTTTATCTGCATTTTTTATTCACTTAGACGGAGGGGGAATAAAGAGTAACCTAAAGCAGATGTAAATACTAAAGCTGAATTGTAACGCAATTTAAGCATTTGCTTGAATGCAATGGTAGTGGCATTCAGGCATAAAAAAGCTCGCAGGGCGCGAGCTTTTTTATGTTACTCAATGGTAATAGCAAACGGCTATTACGAGCACGGTATGGGATTAGATTAAGAAATCATCCATAGAACGGCCTTTATTGACTTCGTTCTTAAATACCGTTGGCATACGACCTTGACCAGTCCACTGGATCACTTCGCCGTTAACTTCAATTTGATATTTTGCTGGACGTGGAGCGCGTTTTTTACCCACAGCTTTAACTGCTACGCCACCTAAGTCGTCGATTGATAAACCAACTGCTTCCATTTGTTGGCGGATTTCTTCGATTTTAGCATTACGTGCAGCAATAGCTTGCTGCTCTTCTGCTGCCATTGACTCACGCTCAACTAAAATTTTATCTAGCTTAGCCGCTAAATCACGCAGTTCTTCAACGCTGAGATCTTTTACCGCAGCTTTAAAACGACGACCGTGAGTTAATATCTCTAAAAATTCGCTCATATCTATTTTCGTCCCACTCTATTTTTATTACAGGATAATGGTGAACAACAGCTAAATGATAGAAAGTAATATAGCTCGAATCAAATAAAATTATGCAATAAACAGAAATTAAATATTATTTAATTTTTGAACTTTTTAAATATGGCAGATAAGTGTTCAAAAATGTGGCCAATACCACAGTCTTAAAAAATGCAAACAGGCGTTTGAGTTTAGTTGACGTTAACGTTAACAGGACGTAAAGTGGCTCTATCCTGCATTGGTGATGACCAATGTTTTGTCCATGTACATGAAAGTGTAGGAAGGAAACCCTATGAAAGTATTGGTGCCTGTTAAGCGCGTAGTTGATGCCAATGTGAAGGTCAGGGTAAAAGCTGACAACACCAGCGTTGATACCGCAAACCTCAAAATGGCGTTGAACCCTTTTTGTGAAATTGCAGTAGAAGAAGCGGTTCGTTTAAAAGAAGCGGGCAGTGCTACTGAAGTAGTGGTCGTCAGTATCGGCAATAAAGCCGTTCAAGAACAATTACGTACCGCGTTAGCATTAGGTGCTGATCGTGCGATTCACATTGATACTGAAGAAGAGTTAACCCCAGTATCAATTGCCAAATTACTCAAAGCCGTACAAGAAAAAGAACAAGCGCAATTAGTGCTGTTTGGTAAGCAATCTATCGATGGCGATAATAACCAAACTGGCCAAATGTTTGCCGCATTAACGGATATGCCACAAGCCACTTTTGCTTCTGAAATCAAAGTAGAAGGTCATTCGGTTCAAGTGGCTCGCGAGATCGATGGCGGGATGCAAACCTTAAGTCTGCCATTACCAGCCGTGGTGACAGCCGATTTACGTTTGAACGAACCTCGTTACGCTTCATTACCTAACATCATGAAAGCTAAACGTAAGCCATTAGATGTGCTCACTGTTGCGGATTTAGGTGTGACGCTAAAAGCCCATCAAACTGTGGTGAAGGTGACGCCGCCTGCCGAACGTAAAGCAGGTATCATGGTTGCGTCGGTAGCTGAGCTGGTTGAAAAGTTAAAGAATGAAGCGAAGGTGATCTAAATGGCCATTTTAGTATTAGCAGAACACGATAATGCGGCACTGAAACTGGATACCGCAAAGGTTGTCACTGCCGCGCGTGCAATTGGTGATGATGTACATGTATTGGTGGTGGGCCACCAATGTGGCGCCGTGGCGCAAGCTGCGCAAGCCCTACAAGGTGTCGCTCAAGTATTGGTCGCCGATAACAGTGCCTATGAAGCGCATTTAGCCGAAAACGTGGCTAAATTGCTGGTGGACTTAGCACCAAACTACAGCCATATCCTCGCTGCAGCATCGAGCGCTGGCAAAGATACGCTACCACGTGTGGCCGCCTTGTTAGACGTTGCACAAATTTCGGAAGTGATTGGCGTAGTGAGCAGCGACACCTTTGTTCGCCCGATTTACGCGGGTAACGCTTTAGCGACAGTACAAAGCCATGACGCGATTAAAGTGATGACAGTCCGTGCCAGCGCCTTCGATGCGGCGGCGCAGGGCAACAGTGCTGCAGTTGCCACCTTAGATAAAGTGTTTGAAGCCAAAACTCAGTTTGTGTCTCAATCATTGACCGTTTCTGCGCGTCCAGAGTTAGGTAATGCGGGCATTATCGTTTCTGGTGGCCGTGGTATGGGCAGCGGTGAAAACTTCGGTATGTTAGAGCAATTGGCGGACAAACTCGGTGCTGCTGTTGGGGCATCTCGCGCCGCGGTTGACGCAGGCTTTGTGCCTAACGACCTGCAAGTCGGTCAAACCGGTAAGATTGTGGCACCAAACCTCTACATCGCCGTGGGGATTTCGGGTGCGATCCAGCATTTAGCTGGGATGAAAGACGCTAAGGTGATTGTGGCAATCAACAAAGATCCTGAAGCGCCAATCTTCCAAGTGGCCGATTATGGCCTCGAAGCCGACCTGTTCGACGCCGTTCCAGAGTTGATTTCAACTCTAGGTTGATTTTATCCGTGATCTAAGTCAAAGTAAGCGGCTTTGCGGTGGCAACTGCTTAGCCGCTTATGTTTTTATGTGCCTCACGCCCGTGCATGGGCGTTCTTAGAAGTAGAGGCGCACCAAATATCAGTAGTGATCAGTAGGGTGATTCCGTTGATCGTTCACGAAAGGATTTGGTGCCGAAGTGGTTTGATTTATCACGATCAACTGCTGGGGTTGTGCCGAATAGGTACAACACTGCCATAGTATTTTCTGATACGGATATTAGGAATAGTTACTATGGAGCGCTACTGATAGGACAGGTGATCTTGGGTATCTATTGCCTTTTCCCACCAGTTCAGTCGCCCTCCATTCGTATTTTGACGAAGAAATAATCAATGACTGTAGTAAGTTACGCCGATTCGGCACTTTCTCTGCTGCCGCCTGTGGTCGCAATTGTGTTGGCGATTTTCACTCGCCGCGTTCTCCTTTCCCTCGGTTTAGGTATTGTGATTGGGGTGTTATTACTCAATCAATTTTCACCTGTGGCCAGCGGTGAGTTTTTATTTAACAGTGTAAAAGGACTTTTTTGGTCAGAAGATGGCGTAAATTCTTGGAATTTATACATTCTCGGCTTTTTAATTGTATTAGGGATGATCACGGCATTAATTACCGTCAGTGGTAGTGCTAGGGCATTTGCTGATTGGGCGCGCCTGCATATTCGCAATAAACGCGATGCCAAATTACTGACCATGTTTTTAGGCTGTGTTGTCTTTATTGACGATTATTTCAATAGCTTAGTCGTGGGTTCTGTCGCAAGGCCCGTCACCGACCGTTATTATATTTCCCGCGCTAAGTTAGCCTATTTATTAGATTCAACGGCGGCGCCGGTTTGTGTTATTTCGCCGGTATCCAGTTGGGGCGCTTATATTATTGCGCTGATCGGCGGCATATTAACCGCCCACGGTTTTGCCGACTCTGGTCATTTGAGTGTGTTTATTCAAATGATCCCTATGAATTTCTACGCTATTTTCTCTTTATTATTATTACTTTGTGTTGCATTTATGGGCTTAGATATTGGCCCTATGCGTGAGCATGAATTAAATGCGCAGCGCGGTAATTTATATGATGAGAATAAAGGATTACCGCCCGGAGCGAATGCCGATTTACCCGAAGCCGAAACGGGTAAGATCCTTGGTTTATTCTTACCTATTACCGTGCTGGTATTTGCGACCCTGTATTTTATGATCGACAGCGGTGCCCAGGTATTAGCGAAAGAAGGTATTGAATTTAATATTATTTCAGCTTTTGAAAAAACCGATGTGAGTTCATCACTGTTCTTTGGTGCCCTGATTGGTTTAGCGGTTGCGCTGGTACTTAACCTAGTGCAAGGCGTTGAAAAGTCGATGGTCGTCAAAGGCGTGGTGCAGGGCGCTCGCTCTATGCTGCCTGCGATTTATATCCTGTTATTTGCATGGACCATTGCCGGCGTGATTGGCCAGCTTGAAACCGGTAAGTTTATGGCAAGCCTCGCCACAGGCAATATTCCTTTTGCCTTCTTACCTGCGTTGATGTTTGTGTTAGCGGGTCTAACGGCGTTTTCTACCGGCACCAGTTGGGGTACGTTCGGCATTATGCTACCGATTGCCGCCGATATGGCGATGGGCAGCCATACAGCCATGATGTTACCTATGCTGGCTTCGGTTTTGGCGGGCGCGGTATTTGGTGATCACTGCTCACCGATTTCGGATACCACGATTTTGTCGTCAACTGGCGCGAGCTGTCACCATATCGACCACGTTGTGACTCAGTTGCCTTACGCTGTGATTGTGGCGCTGATCAGTATGGTGGGTTATGTGGTGCTTGGCTTTACAGAATCGGTGAATGCGGGACTGCTGACCTGTGGTGTGTTGTTTGTCTTAAGCATTGTGTGGTTACGACTCAAATCCCAAAGCAACGCGAAATAAGCCTGACGTAAGCGAGCGCTTTATTCGTGAGTCTTCATTGTTAATTTCCCAAGCTCTCAAAACAAATCAGCCAGCATTATGCTGGCTGATTTTTTATCTATCACACATCCCAAATTACAGGGCGGTGTTGAGTCCACGGCGGTTCAATAACCCTTCGGTGGTAGGCTCTTGACCACGGAAGTTTTTGTAAGCTTCCATTGGTGCAATGCTGTTGCCCACTTCGCGAATCGTCTTGCGGTATTTCATGCCGATTTCACGGTTTAGGCCACCTTGAGTTTGCACATAAGCGTAGGCATCTGCCGCTAAAATCTCACTCCACATATAAGCGTAGTAACTCGCTGAGTAACCACCCGGAAAGGCGTGGGCAAAGTAAGTTGACTTATAACGTGGTGGCACGGCAGTGATATTTAAGCCGTGTTTTTTCAGCGCATTGGCTTCAAATGTCGCCACATCTTGCAGTGGGGCATCTGGGCTTAATGAGTGCCATTCCATGTCGACGAGCGCCGCAGCCATATACTCTAAAGTATCGAAGCCTTGGTTAAAGCTGCCTGATTTGAGCAGTTTTTGCAGCAAATCATCGGGAATTGGTTTACCAGTTTCGTAGTGTTTGGCGTAGTTGGCTAACACTTTAGGGTGGGCTGCCCAGTCTTCTTCGAAGGTTGATGGGAATTCCACAAAGTCACGGGAGACCGAGGTGCCCGCCAAGCTTGGGTAAGTCACCTTGGAGAACATTCCGTGGGTACCGTGGCCCATTTCGTGGAACATAGTGGTGACTTCGTTGTAGCTGACGAAGGTCGGTTGTCCCTCTGGCGCCTTCTTAATGTTCATCACGTTGACCACGACAGGCTTAGTGCCTTCGAGGAAGGATTGACCCACGAACGAGCTCATCCATGCGCCGCCGCGTTTGCCTTCACGGGCAAAGTAGTCGGCGTAGAAAATCGCCATGCTCGAACCATCGGCATCAAACATTTCGTAGGCTTTCACATCCGGGTGGTACACAGGTAAATCTGGGCGAGGCTTTAGGGTAACGCCATAGAGTTCTTTGAGGGTGTAGAACACGCCGTCTTCGAGTACGCGGTTAAATTCGAAGTAAGGGCGAATGCTATTTGCATCGAGGGCGTATTTCTCTTGGCGAACCTTCTCTGCGTAGAATTCCCAGTCCCAAGGCGCGAGTTCAAACTTGCCGCCAGTCTTGTCGATCATCGCTTGGATATCGGCCGCTTCTTTTTCGGTATTAGCGACGACGGCAGGCACCATTGAACCAAACATGCTGTATACCGCTTCAGGCGTTTTTGCCATTTGTGGCGCGAGGCGGTAGCTGGCCCAGTTTTCATAACCTAAGAGGGCAGCGCGCTCGGCACGTAATTGCGCTAAGCGAGACACTAAAGAGGCCGTTTCGTTTTCACCCGTTAAACCACGGTTTGCCGAGGCTTCCCAAATGCGTTGGCGCAGTTCACGGTTCTCTAAAGAGGCGAGCACTGGCTGGCGAGTGGTGTTGGTGATGTTGATTAAGTACTTACCTTCGTGGCCCGCGGCCTTGGCATCGTTGGCTGCCGAGGTGATTTCGCTGTCAGTAAGGCCCGCCAGTTGCTCTTTGTTATCGACAACGATGGCGATTTCTTTGGTTAAGCGCAGTAAACGTTGCGAGAACTCGTTGGTCAGCGTCGATTGCTCTTCGTTCAGCGCGCGGATCTTCACTTTCTGCTCATCGGTCAGTTTAGCGCCAGCCATGATAAAGCGCTGGTGATACACCTCAACCAAACGTACCGCTTCAGGCGTTAAGCCTAAGTTATTGCGGTCGTTATAAATGGTTTCAATACGGGTGAATAGTGCTGGATTGAGGTTGATGTTATCCGAGTGCGCTGCCATTTTAGGGGCCATCTCACCTTGGATTTTACGCAGTGCAGGATTACTGTTTGACCCCGCGAGGTTATAAAACACGCTCGATGCTCGGGTCAGCAGGGCACCGCTTTTTTCCATGGCGACAATCGTGTTGTCGAAGGTCGGGGCGGCAGCATTGTTGGCAATGGCCAAAATCTCTTGATAATGCTCTTTAATGCCTTGCTCTAATGCGGGCTGAAAATGCTCGTCTTTAATGACACTAAAATCAGGCGCTTGGTATTGCAGCGTGCTGGCTTGGAACAGAGGATTTTGGGCTTGAACTGCGGTCACATTTGTCGCTTTAGTCTCTTGAGTGCTGCAGCCTGCGAGTGCGCCTGTCATCAAAGTGGCGCCAATGGCGATGGCAATAAAACTTTTACGCATAGTTGAGTGATTTCCTTAGAATTGTAGTTTTTTGTGACTCTAGCGTTACTAACTTAAATAGGACTGAAAACCTATGGGGTGAAGTTGTAAGTAAAAGTAAACAAAAAAGCGCCCTACAACCGTAGGACGCTTGAACTATTTTCTTGCAGGGAAAATAGCGGGACGACTAGTTATTTACGGGTAAAGTTATGGTACTTGTCGATACCAGAGCTGCTACCTGTGTTGTGGCACACGGCACAAGATTCACCCGTAGGTTGCTTGAACCAATCGCCAGTGGCTGGCACGCTGATCTCGCCACCGTTGCTCACCATGTGAGCTTTGACTGCATCGCCAGTATGGCAGGCATAACAGTTAGCAGTAACAGGGCTGGTCATCTTGCTGCCGGGTTCAAGAATGTATTGATTTGGCACTTTGTTTAAATCAATAGCGGTTTCGTGACAGGCAACACAGCTAGTGACTGGGTTGATAGCGCCTGCGCCGTTCGCTGTCTTGGCTTGGGTGCCGTCGGCCTTCATCTCACCAACATTTGCACCATTACCCCAGTGCCAGCTGTGGATCATAGGACCAAAACCTGCACCCAGTGTGGCCGAAGTCCGCGCCATACCGTTATCGTGACAGGCAATACAACCGTTACCGCCTTGATCGAATGCACCGTTTTTGTGGAAAGCGGTGGCATCGTTGTGGCAAGTCGTACAGCTGTTATCGCTGATCACAGTGCGACGTTCAAAACCTGATACTTTCTCAGCACTTACTGGATTTACCACATCTGAGTAGGCGGTGAAAGAAACACCCATTGAACCGTCATAACCCTTGGCTCTGAGGTTACCATTGCTTTGATAGCGTTGATTACCGTCGTACTCCATCCAGCCTGCAGTGCTGAAGGTGACCCGTGCAGAGTAGGCATAGTTAGCGTTTACTGCGCTGATATCCGTCAGTAGGTGACAGATATTCTTAGTACCATCGGTGTTGTAACCATAGTAATAGTTTGTACGGTTACCTGGGCGGCCTACTAAGGTGTTGTTGTCATAAGCATGCAGATAGGCACCAGCGTAGACAATCGGCTTCTTGGCATCAAATACCAGAGGATCTGAGTAGTTGAAGTTATCTTTAATGCTAAAGATGTTGCCGTCGGTGTCTTTCACTGTGATGGTGGTACACCAACCGGGTTCTGCTTTAGCTACGCTTGAGCCATCTGGCGCATAGTGATCGGTTAAGGTGGAAATATCATCTACTTTTACGGGGGTTGAGAGTGTTACTTGGTACTTAGCACGGATAGCTTGACGCTCGGTAATGCCTTCTTTGCCTTCATGCATTGGGCGTACATCGGCACCATTACTTGGCACAATCGCACCTGGTACGCCACCAGTGTTGTGACAGTCGATACAACCAGGGCCTGAAACGCTGATATTGGTTGGCGCTTCAACGTGGCAAGAAGTACAGTTCATCACGCTGAAATCTTTAGTGAATTTCTGGTGATTAATGTGACCAATCTTAGACAGTGTATTGGTGGCGTAACCGCCGATAGAGAAGCCTTCAGCGTTTTTCGCGCCACGGCTCACCGAGCCGTGACAGACTAAACAGCCTTCAACGAAAGTGACCTCGCTGTCCATACCTGTGGCGACATAGCTAGCATGGCGACGTGGGCTAGTGGCGTAATCGACGTGACAAGCATAGCAGCTGTCGGTGGTGGTTGAATGCGTGCCTTCAGGCTTATTCACAACCATTGGCGCAGAGCGCGCAATACCGCTTTCGCTGTTACCTCCGACTCTGAGCCAGACGATGCCTTCAGTACTGGCGTTGACACCTTTCATTGGAGCTTTAAAGCTGTAATGACCATCGCCTAGCGACTTGATTTCAGCGCCTTCAGTGGCTTGAGTTGCAGCGCCGCCGATATGCACGTTGTCGGCGACATTGTTAATGTCGGCTTCGGTGCGGTTATTAATAAAGCCCTTGTCGGTTAAGGCGGCGACTTTAGCTTCGGCATTTAACAGGCCATTGACTAAGTTGCCGTTTTCGTCGGTGACTTCAAATTCATAGGTGATACTACCTTCGCCAAAGCTGTAGCCAAGTACTTTAACATTGGTCACTAGCGAGCTTGTGACTGGTGGTGGCGTCCATGGATCTCCGGGTTTACCGGGTTGTCCTGGATCGCCGGGTTGGCCTGGTGCGCCGTCTTTACCATCACTGCCACAACCTACGAGTGCACCGGTTAAGGTTAATGCTACTAGGTATGCCAGTTTTTTAGATGTGAATATTCTCATCATAATCTCCATTTAATCCAATACGCATTTAAAGGCACGGATTGCAGCACTAAATTTGCAGGGGAGATTAGTGCTTTGAGCCGCTGATTTAATTTGCAAGCGTTCGAATAACTTTTTTTGTTTTTGTGAGTACATTTGTCTCGAGGAAATAATACGGATATTGAGATGTTTGTTTTTTGAACCAAACCGCATTTGATCCTATATCTTTGGAGGTAGATCTCAATTTTAAATATTTGTTAATGTGTTTTTTCTTATGTAAAACAATATTTAAGGTTGAATTAAGCTTATTGTAACAATTGAACTGTGACAGGGTTTGCCTGATGACTATTTTCTGGTTTGGACGGAAATACGAACAATCACGCTAAACCGAGGTGGAAGATCGCGTTGGTTTAATACCCGTTCGTGATAGTCAGATTGGGATTTCAGTAGAAAAGCTGAGATTGGCCTAGTGTGTTAGGGGACGGCGCAATGGTAAACTAGGCGCCATAAGCTCTGGCAACAGAGAAACAATAAATTTAAGTTAAAAAAGGGATTCGTTTTGGCGCAATTGTATTTTTACTATTCAGCAATGAATGCGGGTAAATCCACCTCTCTATTACAATCTTCCTATAACTACCGTGAGCGCGGCATGAATACCCTAGTGATGACGGCCTCTATCGACGACAGATACGGTAAAGGTAAGGTGGCATCGCGTATTGGTATTGAAACCGATGCCCAGGTATTTAGCAGCCACGACAATCTGATAGACATGATCACCACGGCGCACAAACAGAATCACTTGAGCTGTGTGCTGGTGGACGAGTGCCAATTCTTAAGCAAAGAGCAAGTCAAACAACTTACTTATGTTGTTGATAAAATTGATATCCCAGTTTTGTGCTATGGTTTACGTACCGACTTCCAAGGTGAACTCTTCACTGGCAGTCATTATTTGTTGGCATGGGCCGATAAGTTAGTTGAACTGAAAACCATTTGTCACTGTGGACGCAAGGCCAATATGGTGGTGCGTCTCGATGGTGAAGGTAAAGTGATGCGCGAAGGTGAGCAGGTGGCGATTGGCGGTAATGAAAGTTACGAATCGGTTTGCCGCAAGCATTTTCGTGAATTTATTTGGGATTGATTGAAGCCTCAAGCGCGGTTAGCACTTGCGATAAGTAGCTAAGTATTTTTACGCTAACCACTTTGAGGCGCGCTGCCAACTCATTAAAATACGGTGAGATCTAACAAGAAATGCAATGATCCTGTGTTGTTAGATCTTGCTCAATGAAGGCAAAGGAATGTATTTGCAGACTCATGCACAGTGGACGAACTTAAGTGTGAGTTTTGCCCTGATACTGGATGTGTTGAGCATAGGTTGGGAACTTTCCCACGTAGAAAGGATTTGTTAAGTGATTTTTGGGAGCCGTTTTGCCTAATTCTACGCAAGAAATGCAATTCGAAAATTATCGTCCTCGTCCGCCACAACCCGAACCTAAGGCTAAGCGTCAGCGCAAGCCGAGATCTAAGGGGCGTGTCTGGTTCTTATTTTTTATTCTGATTATCTGTGTGGCGATTTTGGTTGGGCAGGAGGTTAAAACCTCTTATTTCCAGTCTAAGTATGTTCATCAATATGCGAAGACCTTGACCTATGAGCTGAAAAATCAGCCCACTCAGTCAATTATCTATCCAAGTTACGGACCCTTCGATGAACGTCATGGCTACAGTAAGTTGCCCCAGTACATCGATAGATTGCTACAGCGTAATTTCCAAGTGACGCAGCAAGTGGAGTTTTCCCCTGCGCTACAGGAATACGCCCAGATGGGCTTTTTCCCGCCTTACCATGAGAAGGCGCAATCGGGATTAACGCTGCTGGATTGTCGCAATACCGATCTGTACGAGTTTACTTATCCTAAACGTGTGTACCAGGATGACGATAAAATCCCCAATGAAATCGTCAATACCTTGTTATTTATTGAAAACCGCGAGCTGTGGACGACTGAGCCAAAGCTTAATCCGGTGATCGACTGGCCACGCTTTATTGTGGCGGGGATGAGCCAAATCGCTGAAATGGTGGGGATGAATGTCTCTACCGCAGGCGGCAGTACGCTGGCGACACAAATTGAGAAGTTCCGCCATTCCTCCCAAGGGTTAACCCTAAGCATCAAGGATAAACTGCTGCAAATTGGCTCGGCCACAGTGCGGGTTTATCAGCAGGGTGAAATAACTGAGCCTGCTCGTAAGCGCATTATTCAAGACTATTTAAACACTGTACCTTTATCCTCCGCGCCTAACCATGGTGAAGTACACGGTATTGGAGATGGCCTATGGGCCTGGTTTGGTACGGATTTCGACACGGCGAACCAACTGTTAGCTTCGCCGCAAATCAAAGCCAATGCCGCTAAGCGTGGTCAAGTGTTCCGCCAAGTGGTGGCCTTGATGATTGCCCAGCGCCGTCCTTCCTATTATCTATTGCAGGGGCACGAGGACTTAGAGGAACTGGTCGACAGCCATATCCGTTTGCTCGGCCAATATTACCTGATTGACCGACCGCTGAGGGATGCCGCACTTGCTCAAAAGTTGCAGTTTAAAGTCGCCAAGCCTCAACGTAATACGCAGTCGGGTTCCGATAAGGGCGTGAACAGCATCCGTATCCGTACCGCGGGGATGTTAAATGTCGGTCTGTATGATTTAGACCGCCTCGATTTAACCGTGAATAGCAGTTTGCACAGCGACCTGCAGCAGCAAGTGAGTCAATACTTACGCAGTCTTGGGCAAGCCGCTACGGCCGAGAAAGTCGGTCTCTTAGGTGAGCGGTTACTCGAGCCAAGCCAGCTGCAAAATGTGCTTTATAGCTTCACTCTCTATGAAAAAACCGCAACGGCTAACCGTGTGCGGGTGCAAACCGACAGCACAGACCAACCGTTCGATATTAACGAGGGCAGTAAGTTAGAGCTGGGCTCGACGGCCAAACTCAGGGTACTGGCGACTTACCTTGAGATCATTGCCGAGATCCACGACAAATACTCGAAGAAGCATGGTATTGAGTTGGAATCAATTGAGATTGAACCCCGCGATCACCTTACTCGCTGGGCGATTGACTACTTGATAGTGAACCCAGATAGACGCCTCGACCGTATGTTGAATGCGGCGCTGCAACGGGAATACTCAGCCTCACCGAACGAGCAATTCTTTACCGGTGGTGGTTTGCATGTGTTTAACAACTTTAAAAAGACAGAAGATTTTAAAGTGCCGACCATGTACGAGGCGTTGCAAAACTCCATCAACTTACCCTTCGTACGTTTGATGCGCGACATAGTCAACTACAGCAGCAGTATGCAAAACGAAGGCAATATGGCGCGCCTGCTGCGTAATGATAAAGATCCACGCCGCGAGGAATATCTGCGGGTGTTTGCCGACCGCGAAGGCAATACCTTCGTGAATAAGTTCTACCGTAAATATAAGAAAGTGGCGCCCAATGAGCGTTTAGCGCTGTTTTTTGATGGTCAAACCCAAGCGGAGCAGCAACTGACCGCGGCTTACCGTTACTTGCAGCCCTATGAGTCCATCGCTTCATTTAAGGCCTTCTTGCAGCAGCGTTTGCCACAAAACAATTACACGGATAAGCGGATTAAAGAGCTGTATAACAAGTACGGCCCTGAAAAATATAATCTGCCCGATCAAGGTTATATCGCCCGAGTGCACCCACTCGAACTCTGGGTACTCGATTACTTGAATCAACATCCTGAGGCTAACCTCAACGATGTGAAAGAGGCGAGTAAGGATGAGCGTCAGGAAGTGTATCGCTGGCTGTTCAGAACGCGCCATAAAAACGCGCGTGATGTGCGGGTACAGGTAATGCTTGAAGTGGAGGCTTTCCTTGACATTCATCAGCGCTGGGCGCGTTTAGGCTATCCCTTTGAATCTATGGTGCCTTCTTTAGGTTCGGCGCTTGGCAGTTCGGGAGACAGACCCGCGGCGCTGGCGGAATTGATGGGGATTATCCAAAACGATGGTTACCGATTACCGACGGTGCGGATCAATCAGTTGCACTTTGCCGAAGATACGCCCTATGAAGTACGGCTCGATAACCAAAATAACCAAGGTGAGCGAGTGATGCGACACGAAGTCGCTCAGGCCCTAAAGGCAGCACTGGCTAACGTGGTTGAAAACGGCACCGCAAGACGGCTTAAAGGCATCTTTACCGACGATAATGGCGCCATGTTGGCTATCGGCGGTAAAACCGGTACGGGCGACAACCGTATTGTGACTCAGATGCAGCAGGGCCGCAAAGTGGCTACCACGGCGATGAACCGTACCGCGACGTTTGTGTTCTATTTAGGGGATAACTACTTCGGCACCTTAACCGCCTTTGTGCCGGGCAGTAAGTCGGACGATTTTAGTTTTACTTCGGCGCTGCCATTACAAGTGATGAAGGGCATGATGCCAATCCTCGCACCCTATGTGAAATCCTCAAAAGGCATGTGTGTGCGGGATGAGTAATGACTCACTTATTTTGCGATATGGTTTTTGATACATAAGCATTGTAATGCTAGCTTGAAGTTCCTTAGATAAAGCAAACCCCGCAGCCGTGAATCGGTTTGCGGGGTTTTTATTGGCACCGACAGGCTTACTCGTCAGCGTTGATATATTGCTTGCGGTCTAAATCGTACTTGCGCATCTTGTCGTATAAGGTTTTGCGGGGCAGTTCGAGTTGCTCCATGGTCTGCTTAATGCTGCCCTTGTTATGACTTAAGGCTTCTTCTATCAATACCCGCTCAAAAAACTCGACCCGTTGTAGCAATGACATACTGGTATGCAGACTGGGCGCGTTGCCTAAGGTGCCGGCGAAGGCGGCTTCGCCACCTAGTAACACATAACGTTCGGCCAGATTTCGCAGCTCGCGCACATTACCCGGCCAGTCGTGGGAGGTGAGGATAGTATTCTGCTCGGCATTGAGGGCTATTAAGGCCTTGTGATAGCGCGCCGAGGCCACACGGGCAAAATGTAAGAATAATAAGGGAATATCTTCGCGGCGATCCCTGAGGGGTGGAATGGGCACTGTCACCAGATTTAAGCGATAGAGCAGGTCTTGGCGAAACTCTCCGGTGTCGCACAGGGACTTTAAATCCACTTTAGTGGCGGCAATCACCCGAATATCCAAATGAATGCTTTTATTGGAGCCTAGGCGTTCGACCTTGCGATCTTCGAGCACCCGCAGCAGTTTGACCTGTAACGACAGCGGCGTACTTTCGATTTCATCTAAAAAGAGTGTGCCGCCATTGGCGTATTCAAACTTACCGATACGCAGTTTATCTACACCAGTAAAGGCGCCAGCTTCGGCACCGAATAGCTCGCTCTCAATCAAGTTTTCGGGAATCGCGCCGCAGTTAATTGCCACAAAGTTGGCTTGATTGCGACTGCTGTGGTCGTGCAGATAGCGGGCGACCAATTCCTTACCCGTACCGGTTTCACCTTCAATAAGCACATCGGCTGGGGTGTCGATCACTTGGTCTATGATGTGACGCATACGCAAAATGCCGACACTGTGACCTAATATTCTTGGGCCTGGCACGTTATGGCTTTCTAACTCTTTCTTTAATTTACGGTTTTCTAGAGTGAGGCTGCGTTTATCTAAGGCGCGCTTCACCACGTCTAGCATGTGTTCGTTGTTAAAGGGTTTTTCGAGAAAATCGTAGGCCCCTTGTTTTAACGCATTGACCGCCATAGCGATATCACCAAAGCCGGTGAGCAGCACGACGGGTAAATCGGGGTCCTGCTGACGAATTTGCTGCATCAAACTGATGCCATCGAGCTGCGGCATATTCACATCGGAAATCACTACTCCGGCCCAGTCTCTGTCGAGTAATTTGGCAATTCCTTTAGGATCGGTAGTGGCGAAGGCTTTAATGCCTTCCAGCTCAAAAAGCTGCACGAGCACTGTGCCTATATGGGGCTCATCGTCGATGATCAGTACGCTATAGTCTTGAATTGAATTGGGCAGACTCATGATGACTGACGTTCCTCGGCTAAATAAATCGGTAAAATAATGTGGAAAATGGCGCCGCCGTCCTCGGCATTGGCAACATTAATTTGCCCCTGCATGGACTCGATAATGCGCTGGGAAATGGATAACCCGAGTCCAAGCCCTGTACGTTCGCTGGTGGTGAAATAGGGCTCAAAAATTTTCTCCATTTGGCTTTCGCGCACCCCAGGGCCCGAGTCCTGAATACTGATACAGAACTTGTCCTGACAGTTTACCCTAATACTCAGTGTCCGTTTTGACGATTGCTGCATGGCAACAATCGCGTTGCTCATAATATTCACAAACACTTGTTGTAGCCTCACCTTATCACCCCAGACCTGATATTGGCCTTCGGGGAGCAGCACATCGAGTTCAACCCCTTGTTTGTCGATTTCGGGCTGAACTATGGTCAGGGCTTGCTTGATACAGCCCTTGAGATCGGTGGCGCTGTCATTGCCTTGGCTCTTGCGGGTAAAACTTTTAAATTGACCGACAATATCGGCTAATCGATCGGTCAGCTCGATAATAATTTTAAGATTATCAGAGGCTTTATCCGGCATATTGCGGGCGAGAAAGGTTTGGGTATTTTGCGCGTAGCTGCGAAGGGCGGCTAAGGGTTGATTCAGTTCATGGTTGATACTGGCGGATAGACTACCTATCACGGTCAACTTAGCCGCTTGAATGAGTTCATCCTGAGTATCTTTAAGGCGATTATTGGCCTGCTGCAGATCTTGGGTGCGCTCTTCCACCCTTTGTTCTAATAAGCTCTGGGCGAGTTGCATTCGCTGTAGGTTGCGGCGACGCTCGCTACTAAAGAGTAAGCCTAAGGCGAGCAGTAAATAGATGGATGCCGATAACAGCATGAGCGCGGGCATAGACTCGAGCAGAGGTTTCATCGGCGCCAGAATATGCACTCGCCAGCCTGCTTTGGTCATTAAATGATGGGTGTCCATATATTGCGCCTGGCTGTTGCCGGAGCGAATTTGATAGATATGGCCATTACTCAGGCTGTCTTCTTGGTATTGGGGTTTAATCAGTAATTCACCAATCGGCCGCTCGGCATAACGTTTCGAGGCATTTAAGGCATATTGTTTCGCCTGAGTCAGCGGCGTAAGTGAGGCTAAGCGCCATTCATCGACACTGGAGATAAACACGATATCGTCGGGGTCGCTGATGAGGAATTGATACTGGCCCGCTATCGCAATACTGGTGCTTTGCTGCTCGATATCGGCGATATCCACTTTCACAATAATGGCACCCAGAATACCCTTCGCGCCTTGCTGATAAATGGGGTAAGAAAAGTAAAAGCCGCGTTTATCCGAACTGGTGCCCACCGCATAGTAGCGGCCCAAATTGCCTGAAATCGCGTCGGTGTAATAGGGTCTGAAGGAGTAGTCTTTGCCGATAAACGAAAAACTTTGTTGCCAGTTGCTGGCGGCAATCGCAATACCGAGGGCGTCGATAAGATAAATATCGGATGCCTCAGTCACATGCTGAATTTCTTCCAAGTACAGGTTAAGTTCTTGTACTTTTTTGGGGTTTTGTTGATCGTTGAGCACATTGGCGAGCATGGGGTTGGTCGACAAAACATGGGGGATACTCTCGTAACGCGACAGGGCGCCATCGAGGAAGCTGACCAGCTCTTTGAGTTGTTTTTCTGATTGCTGTTGGATTTCAATTTTGCCCTGATAAAAGTGCACCCAGTAGGTTAATTTTAAGATGGCAAATAAGCCCGCAAGTAACACTATGGTCATTAAAAGACGTTGTTTGGCCTTGGGTGTCATGGGCAACATAGCAGGCGATCCTGATCCACACTGAATAAAACAAAGCGAGCCTGAGTAGGCTCGCTTAAAAACTATCTAGAATCAAGGAATAATCCTTATTCCTTGAGATTAATATCCGTTGAGCTTATCCAGAAATTCCGGCAAGAACAGGGAGATTTGTGGCACATAGGTGATAAGTGCCAAGAAGGCCAACATCAGTGCTAACCACGGCAGTACGGATTGGATCACCCAGCCGATACTACGGCCTGTGATCCCCGCCGTCACGAAGAGGTTAAGCCCCACCGGCGGCGTCAGCATACCAATCTCCATGTTCACCACCATGATGATACCTAAGTGAATAGGATCGATACCTAAGTGAGTGGCAATCGGGAACAAAATCGGCGCCATAATCAACACGATGGCCGATGGCTCCATAAAGTTACCCGCCGCTAACAGCAGTAAGTTGACAATGATTAAGAAGCCCCAAGCGGGTAAGCCCATGCCAACAATGTGTTCGGCAATGATATGCGGAATACGCTCAGTGGTCAGCACGTGGGCGAATAGCATGGCGTTGGCAATGATAAACAGCAGCATGATGCTGACTTTTGCCCCGTCGCGCACCACATGGCGAATTTCTTTGTCGATTGGGGTTTTAATCAGCCCGAGCACCATATGGCCTAAGTTACGGGCAATCGCGTTGGGGATGGGCTCATTAGGGTTACGCCAAGCCACATTTTTCAATGGGCCGATATCGCGATAACCAAATACCGCAATGAAATAGGCATACATACAGGCTACGGCAGAGGCTTCGGTTGGACTGGCCACACCGCCGTAGATTGAACCTAACACGATAAGAATTAGCGCCAGACCACCTAAGGCTTTGGCACTGGAAATACCCAGTTGCTTAAAGCCGGGGAAGGGGCGTGATGGCAGATTTTTAAAACGGGCGACGATATAAATCACTATCATCAGCAGGAAGCCCATCATCAAACCAGGGATTAAGCCCGCCATAAACATTCTGGCTGCCGACACTTCCGTCGCCGCCGCATACACTAGCATTACGATTGAAGGTGGGATCAAAATCCCTAAGGTACCAGAAGTGGTAATGACGCCAGCGGCAAATTTTTCGGGATAACCCGCTTTTACCATGCCGACGATAACAATCGAGCCAATGGCGGCCACCGTTGCAGGCGATGAGCCAGACACTGCGGCAAACAACATACAGGCCATCACTGAGGCCATGGCTAAACCACCTCGGATATGGCCGATACTGTCCATCGCAAAGTCGATGATCCGTCGTGCCACCCCTCCGGTTGACAGGAAGGCTGAGGACAGAATAAAGAATGGGATCGCTAGCAGGGTATAGTGCTCTGACGATGACTCATAAAGTTTTAACGCCACAGAGGCGAGGGAATCGTTGGAGAAGAATAAAATCGTCAGCATGCTTGAGAAACCTAACGCAATCGCGATAGGCATACCTAAAAACATACAGACGAGTAGGGCAGTAAAGAGGGTCGCAATGGCCATTACTTCGCTTCCTTGTTGTCTGTTTCTTGTTGTGCGTGCTGAGCAGCTTCATCAATTAAATGCATGCTTTCTTTCGCTTCATCGGCAAATTGGAATCCTGAGACTTGGTTGCGCAGGATGGCGATAAACAGTTCAAAGAAACGCCAAGTCAACATGCTAAAACCAATCAATAGAATGCTTTGGGATAACCAAATGGGCACAGCGCCGTCTTCGACATCAATCTTTAAGGTGTTCCAAGCAAAGTCGGGATCTAAGCTGTTTAACAGAAACTTAGGAAAGTGAATATCTTCCATTGGTACGCCGATTTGGTACATCTGTGACAGATATTCCCAGCTACCTTTTAAAAACAGTCCGCAATAAGCCAAGCAAATCAATGCCGTCACTAGGGAAGTGACTTTTTTAGCCTTAGGGGGCAGATTTTTTACAAACGCATCAACACCGATGTGAGCACCGACTTTCACCCCATAGGACATACCAAAAAGCACAAACCAACCACAGAGGGTTAAGGTCAGTTCTTGGATCCATAAAAAACCGGTATTGAAGAAAAACCGCGCCACTACCTCAGTGAACACTAAGAGTGTCATCAAGGTGATCAAGAGGTTGAGCACCCCTTCTTCAAAGTAACCAAAAATTCGCGATATCACAGCTGTACTCCCCTCGCTCAAATACCGCTTAACCCCAAATAGAGGTTAAGCGGTTTATTTCATTATTGTTTATTTGCAGCAACAGCGGCTTCAATCACATCTTTACCTACTTGGTCTTCAAATTTCGCCCAAACAGGTTTCATTACATCAATCCATTTTTGACGTTCTTCTGGTGTTAAGGTCACCAGTTGAGAACGTTTAGAATCAAGGATTAATTGCTTGTCTTCGTTATCTTTTTCAGCAGCGATCTTGTTACCTAAGGCGATAGACTCATCTAACGCTTCTTTGATCACTTTACGTTTATCCGCTGGTAAACCTTTCCAGAAGGCATCAGAGGTCACGACCATGTAGTCCAGAACTCCGTGGTTACTTTCAGTAATCTGGCTTTGAACTTCATAGAATTTTTGTGAGTAGGTGTTTGACCAAGTGTTTTCTTGACCGTCGATCGCACGGGTTTGCAGCAGAGTGAACACTTCAGAGAAAGGTTTTTTCACTGGGATGGCGCCAACAGCATCAAACTGAGCAGCCAATACGTCAGATGCCATCACGCGGAATTTTAAGCCTTTAGCATCAGAAGGTTGTTTGAGTGGGGTATTAGCAGAGAACTGCTTCATACCATTATGCAGATAACCTAAACCGACAATCCCTTTACGGGTCATTGAGTTCAGCAGGGCTTGGCCAGCTTCGCCTTGTTGGAAACGGTTTACTGCATCCATGTCATTGAACAGGAATGGCAGGTCGAAAACCTGTAGGCGCTTAGTGTAACGCTCAAATTTAGAAAGAGAAGGCGCTACAAATTGCACGTCGTTTAACAGAAGTGCCGCTAACTCGTTGTTATCCCCAAATAACTGTGAGTTAGGGAATACACTGACCGTATATTCACCAGGTAAACGTTGTTCAACTAATTCTTTAAACTTCAACGCCATTTGACCCTTTGGCGTGTTTTCAGCAACCACGTGGGAGAACTTGATTTCAACGGGCGCCGCAAACACGTTAAAGCTAGTCGCAAACACTGAGGCCAGTGCCAGCATTTTTGCGACGGTTTTTAATGGACGAGTGATACCCATCTGTTGATTCAATGTCATTTTTGAGTTCCTTTTTCTGTTGTTAGGATTTGTCCTCAGCCTTGGTTAGTTTGTTACCAAGTGTGAGTAGGAATACAGCCTTGATTTCCCTGAGGTCTGTCTTAATAAAGGCAAATACCACGCCAACTTACGATGCACTCTGTAAGTGTTTGGTTAATAAAGTGTAGTTCATTTGACGTTTGTCACGCTTTTAGTTTTGTGGGTGAGATCTCGCTCACGTTGATTTTTGCTATGGGTGGAAATCCACCCAAACTGCATTTTGTGGGGCATGAGCAGAGGTTTTTAGCTTGATGATTAACTGAGCAAAATAAGTTGCTTTTAGATCAAAAGCTGTTTGAAAAATGACTGTGAAGCAGGGGATAGCTGAGATGGCGAAGAGGAAGCAATGCGGGAGTCAGCCATGATCTTCGCCAATTCGCTTAAGGATTTCATCGCTTGGGAGCAGCTCTAAATGTCCGCGTTCATCGAAGTACCAGCCAGTAATAAAGCCTTTTTGGCGCATGCTGACCAGATTTTGCATGACTTCACGGGCTTCCCTTAGCGCGGTTTGTTCATCGCAGGCATGGGTATGTTTTAAATACGCTGCAATATTGGTGAGGGATGCAGATTGACTGACGCTGGCCATAGTGCTGATCTCCAAATATGCCTAAGGCAACAATCAGCAGCGTTTAAATGGGATTGAATACTGGGCTACAGACTCAGTTAAGCAGATGCTGATTAAGATCAAGCATAGTTGAGTTGTGCTAGGGGTAAAGTTTTTGGGGGAATCTGGTGGTCGCTACTGGGATCGAACCAGTGACCCCCTCCTTGTAAGGGAGGTGCTCTCCCGGCTGAGCTAAGCGACCCGGGGTAAATCAATACTGCAGAATATGGTGGTCGCTACTGGGATCGAACCAGTGACCCCCTCCTTGTAAGGGAGGTGCTCTCCCGGCTGAGCTAAGCGACCCGGGGTAAATCAGTACTGAAGAATATGGTGGTCGCTACTGGGATCGAACCAGTGACCCCCTCCTTGTAAGGGAGGTGCTCTCCCGGCTGAGCTAAGCGACCGGAATTCTTTCAATACAAATTTTAATGTCATTCTAAAAATATGGTGGTCGCTACTGGGATCGAACCAGTGACCCCCTCCTTGTAAGGGAGGTGCTCTCCCGGCTGAGCTAAGCGACCGGAGAATGACTACACAGTGAGTGAGGAGTATATGGTGGTCGCTACTGGGATCGAACCAGTGACCCCCTCCTTGTAAGGGAGGTGCTCTCCCGGCTGAGCTAAGCGACCCGGGCATATAACAACTTGTATACCATGATTAAATTTGCATTTAACACATGGTGGTCGCTACTGGGATCGAACCAGTGACCCCCTCCTTGTAAGGGAGGTGCTCTCCCAGCTGAGCTAAGCGACCTCTGCTGTGTGGAGCCGTATTATAGGGAGGTTCGATCGAGTGTCAACGCTTTTTAATGAAAAAAGCATTGGTCGCGCTATTTTTGCTCGGATTGCCGTAATGTTAATCACGTCATCATTCAAAGTGTTACTTTATTGGACAATTTAGCTGGCATTTTCATTTCAGGCTTTAGCGCTCATCTTGCCAATAAGTCAGCCAATTGCATCGTTAAGTGTTCTCTTTTGAGGGTTTACGGCTTTTTTAGGCTGAAAAGGGTTCTCTTATACGGCTTAAATGATAAAGGAGTAGGGGGGCAGCACCATTCTCTTCATCTATTTTGCTCAATTTCGATGACATATTTCTAAATAGAGGTGCGTAACTTTGATCTAGTTTCGAATATATGGCTTTGGTTTTAGAGCGTTTGTTTTCGGATATGGGACGCTGGATTTTCATCTTTATCAGAGCAATCTAAAGCGCTCACCTTTGAGCAGATACTTTGAGGGGATCTGCAATACCTGCACTAAGTGCCATTTGCAGCGCAGAGTTAGGCTGCTAGAATAAGCCCACTTTTTACCGTGATTGTCTTTATCTAGACGACTTTATATAGGTTAGTGTCCCATTATGACAACTAAGACGCGTTTTGCCCCAAGCCCAACAGGCTTTTTGCACGTGGGCGGTGCCCGTACAGCTCTATATTCTTGGTTACAAGCCCGTGCCAATAATGGTGAGTTTGTTTTACGTATCGAAGATACGGATATTGAACGTTCTACTCAGGCTGCATGCGATGCCATTTTAGAAGGCATGAACTGGTTAGGTTTGACGTGGGATGAGGGCCCGTACTATCAAACTAAGCGTTTTGATCGTTATAACGAAATCATCGCGCAGATGTTAGAGCAGGGCACAGCTTATAAATGTTATTGCTCGCGTGAACGTATCGATGCTTTAAGAGAAGCACAAGCGGCAAATGGCGAAGCCCAAAAATACGATGGTTGCTGCCGTGACTTGCCGGCGCGTGATACCGATGAGCCTTTTGTTGTGCGTTTTAAAAACCCCATCGGCGGTTCAGTGGTATTTGATGACCATGTTCGTGGCCGTATCGAGTTTTCAAACGATGCATTAGATGATCTGATCATTGCCCGTACCGATGGCGTTCCTACTTATAACTTCTGTGTGGTTGTTGACGATTGGGACATGGGGATCACTTGTGTGGTTCGTGGTGAAGACCATATCAACAACACGCCACGTCAAATCAACATCCTTAAAGCATTAGGCGCGCCTATTCCTGAATATGCCCACGTGTCGATGATTTTAGGGGATGACGGTGCCAAGTTGTCTAAGCGTCATGGTGCGGTAAGCGTAATGCAATACCGTGATGATGGTTACCTGCCAGAAGCACTGCTTAACTACTTAGTTCGCTTAGGTTGGTCACATGGCGATCAAGAAGTCTTTTCTTTAGAAGAAATGAAGCAGCTCTTTAAGTTAGACGACATCAACAAAGCGCCTTCTGCTTTTAATACCGAAAAACTGGTTTGGTTAAACCAACACTATATTAAGACGCTTGATCCTGAATATGTGGCTAGCCATTTACAGTGGCACATGGACGATCAAAAGATTGATACCTCAAATGGCCCAGCTTTATCTGCGGTAGTGACTGCATTGGCTGAACGCGCTAAGACCTTAAAAGAGTTAGCCGCTTCTAGCCGCTACTTCTATGAAGACTTCGCAGAGTTCGATGCTGAACAAGCGAAAAAGCACTTACGTGGTGTCGCGCTTGAGCCATTACAATTAGTGCAACAAAAACTGGCTGCATTAACTGAGTGGACTGTTGAAGCTATCCACCAAGCGATTGAAGCTACCGCGACCGAATTAGAAGTCGGTATGGGTAAAGTGGGTATGCCATTACGTGTCGCTGTGACAGGTGCAGGGCAGTCTCCTGGCTTAGATATCACCTTATTCTTAATAGGAAAGGCGCGTTCTGAGCAAAGAATATCCAAAGCGATTGAATTTGTAGCAGATAGAATAAATTCCTAAAAAACGAGTTGACACATTTAGGTGCGCTGCATAGAATGCGCCCCGTAGTTGAGACACAGACGAGCGAATGCTTGTAGTGCACTTAAATACAGCTTGATAAGTTTGGGGCTATAGCTCAGCTGGGAGAGCGCTTGCATGGCATGCAAGAGGTCGACGGTTCGATCCCGTCTAGCTCCACCAAACTTACCGCCGATATTAAGCGGGATAAGCATTAGTAATAATGCAAGTCGAATTAATATGTCCTTGTGTCCCCTTCGTCTAGAGGCCTAGGACACCGCCCTTTCACGGCGGTAACAGGGGTTCGAATCCCCTAGGGGATACCACTATGTTTATCACATAGGGTTCCTAGCAAATGACTAACGAGTCGTTTGGTAAGAACAAATCCAGTTTCTGCGATATATACTGAATATCAGTCATGTCGAAAGAGTTTGGGGCTATAGCTCAGCTGGGAGAGCGCTTGCATGGCATGCAAGAGGTCGACGGTTCGATCCCGTCTAGCTCCACCAAATTCGCCGTATTAAGCGAGAGCACTGTTAGTCATTAATAGTTTTCAAATTAATATGTCCTTGTGTCCCCTTCGTCTAGAGGCCTAGGACACCGCCCTTTCACGGCGGTAACAGGGGTTCGAATCCCCTAGGGGATACCACTCTATCCTCTAAAGATAGGGTGCTATCACAAATGACTAGCGAGTGATTTGTGAGTTAACAGTAAGACCTCAGTGATGAGGCCAAACATCGGTCCTTGTGTCTCCTTCTGTTTTTAGAAGTGCGCCTAGGATACCGCCAATGTTAAGCGGGAATGAAAATTCAAATTAATATGTCCTTGTGTCCCCTTCGTCTAGAGGCCTAGGACACCGCCCTTTCACGGCGGTAACAGGGGTTCGAATCCCCTAGGGGATACCACTCTATCCCTTAAAGATAGGGTGTTATCACAAATGACTAGCGAGTGATTTGTGAAATAACCGCAAGACCTCAGTGATGAGGCTAAACATCGGTCCTTATGTCTCCTTCTGTTCTTAGAAGTGCGCCTAGGATACCGCCAATGTTAAGCGGGAATGAAAATTCGAATTAATATGTCCTTGTGTCCCCTTCGTCTAGAGGCCTAGGACACCGCCCTTTCACGGCGGTAACAGGGGTTCGAATCCCCTAGGGGATACCACTCTATCCCATAAAGATAGGGTGCTATCACAAATGACTAGCGAGTGATTTGTGAGTTAACAGTAAGACCTCAGTGATGAGGCTAAACATCGGTCCTTGTGTCTCCTTCTGTTCTTAGAAGTGCGCCTAGGATACCGCCAATGTTAAGCGGGAATGAAAATTCAAATTAATATGTCCTTGTGTCCCCTTCGTCTAGAGGCCTAGGACACCGCCCTTTCACGGCGG